>JBLHNG010000142.1:0-12840 GCA_047621685.1 Myxococcota bacterium
GCACAGACATCGGCGCAGAGGTCGAGCCCGCTGACGAACACCGATGGTCGGAGGCGTCCGGTGACCTCACTCTCGACGCTGCGCTGAACAGACACGACGTCACCACCGCCGACAGCGGTCCCTGGACCCTTCGCAGCACGAAAGCGTATGGCCGCTCCGGGTCGAGGACGACCGCCGGTGGACCGCTCCCGTCTCCCGAGCCGATGATCGACGAGCCGATGGATGTCAGTGAGGATCGCGTCGACTACGACACCGACCAGGGGCCGGTCGGCGGCCTGAGAGCCGGTGCGACCGACGACAACCGCCACTTCGACGACTTCATCACCTTCCTCGATGCGCAGGACGGTCAGTTCGGGGAGGACGCCATGGCCCTCAACGTCCGCGGAAAGCGCACGATCCAGGCACACGCCGCAGACGGCACTCCCCTCCCCGGTGCCCGGGTCAGCGTGGTGGATCCCCAGACCGATGCGCTGATCTGGACCGCGCGCACCCACATCGACGGCCGGGCACCGCTGTACCCCGGGCTCATCCTGGATGGCTACCGTGCCGCGGGATCCGCCCCGGAGGGTGGCTGGATCGTGCAGGTCGAGAAGGACGGGGTGCTCCAGAGCATGCGCTGGGACGGGCTGAGCGGAGAGGTGGACATCACCCTGGAGGCCCAGGCTGCTCCGCCGTCGGTGGACGTCTGCTTCATCATCGACACCACCGGCTCGATGGGCGACGAGATCAACCGCATCAAGCAGACCCTGCTGTCGGTCACCGAGCAGCTGCGGGCCGAGGGCGATGTCTCGCTGCGCTATGGGGCAGTGCTGTACCGGGACCTCGGCGACACCTACGTCACCAAGACCCACCCCCTCACCGACGACATCGCCGGGTTCGACGCCGCGCTCCAGGAGATCCAGGCCGGCGGGGGTGGCGATGGTCCGGAGTCGATGAACCAGGGCCTCGCCATCGGGGTCGGTGACATGCAGTGGCGTCCTGACAGCGCCCGGGTCGCCTTCCTCATCGCCGATGCCCCGCCGCACATGGACTACCAGGGCGATGTCTCCTATGGCCGCTCCGCCCTCGCAGCGATCCACCACGGGGTCCGGATCCACACCGTCGCCGCCAGCGGACTCGACGACCGGGGCTCGCTGGTCTTTCGGCAGGTCGCCCAGCTCTCCGGGGGCGCGTTCATCTTCATCGAGTACGGCTCCACCGCGGCCTCTGCGGCCGATCATGGGGTGACGGCTCCGGTGTCGAGCAACAACCTCGATCACATCATCTTCCAGCGCATCCACAGCGAGATCGTTGGCTGGGGTGTGGATGACGAGGGCCTCGCCGCGCGCTGAGCGCTGCACACGGTTTTAACCCTCGCCCGACCGCCGCCGTGGTGAACAATCGGACCTCCCTACGGAGGCCCCATGACTCGCTGGCGCTGGATGCTCGCCCTGCTCCTCGCACCGCTGCTGATGGCAGCCTGGCCGGACACCTACCCCTCTCGACGGGTGGCGATCACTTCGTTCCGCTACGACCTCATCTCACCGGCCATCGCCTTCGATGCTGATCGGACCGCGGCACACTATGGCCGGGCCTGCAAGATGGGCTTCCCGCTGGCCTGCCGGTGGGCGGAGTGGCAAGGCCCTGATGGGGTGACGGATCTCGCTCTGGCCGGGGAGGTCCTGGGCAGGCGGTGCAGCGGCGAGCCTCTGGCCTGCGTGGTGCTGGGCTGGTCGGAGAGCCGGATCGGCGGCGAGCTGTCCGATGCCGCCCCCAACCCCCGCGCCGCATTCAACCGGTTTAAGCGCGGGTGCAGCAAGGATCAGTACGCCCCGGCCTGCACCAGCCTCGGCGAGCTGTACCTCGCTGGTGTCGGCACAACCGCCAGCCCCGACAAGGCCATCGCCCTGTTCACCGAGGGCTGCAAGGCGAAGGACTGGTGGGGCTGCTATCAGCTCGGCCAGGTCCACGATGCCGGCACCGTGGTCACCCGAAACACCACCCTCGCTGCGGAGCACTACCAGACCGCCTGCGATGAGGGGGTCGTCCAGGCCTGCGCAGCGCTGGGCCAGCTCATGCTCCTCGGAGACGGCATTGAGCGCAGCCGGACCGGTGCCGCCGAGCTGTTCGGCCAGGCCTGCGGAGAGCGCCATGCCGAGAGCTGCGCGGCCCTTGGCCGTCTCTACGAACGCGGCGAGGGCGTGATCCGCTCCGCGCCGGTCGCGCTGGGGCTCTACAAGACCGCCTGCTCCGCTGGTGACCTCTCCGCCTGCCACCGGATGGCGATCATCTACCAGGAGGGCCAGGGGGTCGAGCCGGACCCGGACGCAACGGTCAACCTCCTGGAGCAGGCCTGTGCTGCGGACTACGCCCCGTCCTGCACCGCGATGGGGAGCATCCTGCTGGAAGGACGCATCATGGCCGAGGACCTCACCGACGCCCTGCGCTACCTCACCCTGGGCTGTGAGGCCGGCAACACCCTGGGCTGTGTGCGCATCGGCCAGATGGCCCAGCAGGGACGCGGCATGTCCCAGGACCTCCCCCGATCGGTGCAGATCTACCAGGAAGCCTGCGGGGCGCAGAGCGGGGAGGGCTGCGCGGCAATGGCGGCGCTTCACGAGCAGGGCCTGGGGGTCGAGAAGGATCTGGAGACCGCCCTGGCGATGCAGTACCGGGCCTGCGGCGTCGGACACGGCGAGAGCTGCAGCCGGCTGGCGGTGAAGTATCGGGACGGCGACGGGGTGGACCGCGACCCGGCGGAGGTCGTGCGGCTGCTGTCCATGGGCTGCGACGGCGAGCACGGTCCCAGCTGCGGGCGGCTGGCGGAGGTCTACAAGAAAGGTGAGTCCGGCCAGGACGTCGATCAGGCGCGGTCCATTGAGCTGTACCAGCGGGCCTGCGCCCTGCGGGATCCCATCGGCTGCTACTTCATCGGCAAGGCCTACCAGTCCGGCGAGGGGCTGCCCCAGAAGGCCACCCTGGCGATGGACAGCTACCAGTTCGCCTGCGATGCCGGGGTGGTCGAGGGCTGCGAGGCCCTCCCGACGGTGGCGTTCCGAGCGAAGTTCGAGGGAGTGGTCGACGACGCCATGCCGCCGGGCACCTGCCAGGTCTGGGGCTACGACGAGGGCGCTCTAGAGCACAACGAGCAGCTCGCGGCGTTTACCGGGAACACCCTCCGGATGCTGACCGGCGAGTACGAGGGCCGCGACCTTGCCGTCACCCACCTCCGCAGCGACTACGTCGAGGGCCGGAATCCGGAGGGGCGCAGCTACTGGGGGGTCGCGCTGGTGTGGGAGGCGCTGAGCCTGGAGTTCGAGCACCACGAGGTCTGGAAGAAGTCCCGCGGCCCGTTCCCCGCCAACCAGAGCTTCTCCAGGGTCACTCCTGAGGGCCTGACCACCAGCGTCGGCAAGGCGGACCTCGTCTTCGATCGTTCCGAGGAGACGGTGGTGATTCCCCGCAAGGGACGCTGCGTGTTCACCGAGGGCTACACCGCCCTGACCACCGAGCACTGCTCCCCGGTCCAGGCGCTGATCGCGGCGAACCTGCTGTCGGACTGTCCGTGATAAGGCTGCCCCGTGCCTCCCCTCACCTTCATCCTCGGAAACCACCGCTCCGGGACGACGTGGCTCTATCAGCTGCTCTCGGAGACCGGCCGCTTCTCGGTCCTCACCGCATTCCACGTCATCACCTGGGGACAGGACGGTGCGGATCCAGCGGCGCTGCACCGACAGCTCACTGACCAGGGCATCACCGCGCGCAAGGGAGACGGGGTGGCGGTCAGCCCGTCGCTGCCCGAGGAGTACTGCTACATCCTCAACAACCACGGCCACAAGAGCTGGCTGACCCCTGAGGGCCTGCCCCTGTTCGCCCAGATCCTCGACGCTCTCAACGACGGTCGGCCGATCCTCCTCAAAAACCCCTGGGACTACGCCCACTTTCCGTTCCTCGCCGCCACCTTCCCCGACGCCCGGTTCGTGTTCATCCACCGCCATCCGTTTCGGGTCATCCAGTCGGCGGTCGGGGTGTTTCGGGCGATCTGGTCGAAGCAACAAGACGGCTACGTCTCCCTGCTGAGCCAGCGGTACCGGCGGCTGTGGGCCAACCCGGTGACCCGGGCGATCTTCCGCTGGCTGGGGACCGGGGCGCTGGCCCTGGATGTGCGCTCGGTGGCCGCCGGGGTCGTCTCGGCCAACCAGCACTACGTCGCCCACCACGCCGCCCTCGACGCAAGCCGACGCATCTCCCTGCGCTACGAGGACCTCTGCGACGATGCGACTGGCCAGCTCCAGCGCATCTTCGACTTCCTCGACCTCGGCCCCATCCCGCCGCTGTCCACCCCACCCCGCCCCCGCTCCAGCACGCTGATGCCGGAGCTGTCGAGACAGACCGACGCACTCTCCAGCAAGATGGCCGCATACTTTGCGCTGATGGGCTACCGCCCAGACGGAACCGCTGCCCCAACCGGTGAGTCCTGATGCTCTACAAGCTCCTGTTTGCCGCCGTCCTCAGCGGCTTCGTCCTCATCCGGGCGCACTACCGCAAGGTCTGGACCGGCATCGAGCGGACCGGGGTGGCCCCGCTGCGAGAGCGCCTGCTGACGTCGGGAATCGTGGTCTCGCAGCTGCTCTCGGCGGTGCTGTGGCTGAGCGGACACCTCGCCCCCGCCGATCTCCCCCTCCCCGATGTCGTGCGACTGAGCGGCCTGGGTGTCGGCATCGTCGGGCTCGTCCTGCTGGAGCGGGTCCACGCCGCGCTGGGGGCCAACTTCTCGCCCCGGCTGGAGATCCGCCCCGACCACACCCTCATCCGACATGGCCCGTATGCCCGGATTCGCCACCCGATGTACACCAGCGGCGCCCTACTCATCCTCAGCTACGGCCTGCTCACCGCCAACCTGATCGTGCTCCTGCTCCCCGCGGTGATGCTCACACTGCTGGTCGCCCTGCGCATCCCCGACGAGGAGGCCATGCTGGAGCGGACCTTCGGGGACGAGTACCGGCAGTGGCGCAGCGAGAGCGGCTACTTCCTCCCGAGGTTCTGGTAGCCTCGGCGGATGCCTGAGTCCGACGCCCCGCCGCCCATCCGTGACCCCCGTGCCATCCGCATCGGTCGCATCCTCGACTTCCTCGGTCAGGTCACCTTCCCGCTGATGCTCGGCGCACTGGCCGGCTTCTATGCCGCTGATCAGGGTGTGCCGCTGCTGCCGTCGATGATGCGGGTGACCCTGACCGCCTCGATCTTCGCCCTGCTGCTCATCGCGGTGGGCCGGTGGCTTCGGGGGCGGGCGTTCGTGGAGACCAGCCGGGGGGGACGCATCCGCAAGCGGGTGGTGCTCGCGCTGGTCCTGGCGACCATGGCGCTGGGGCTGCGGCTGGCGGTCTACGCCACCGAGCGTCCCTCAGAGCTGACCGTGATGGCGCCCGGCGACTTCGAGGCCGCCTTTGAGATGGATGCCCTGCGCTACCAGGAGCACGACGACGGCATGGAGCACCTGCTCGCCCGGATGGAGGCGCACGGCTCTCTGGGTGAGGACGTCCTGAGCGCGGAGGAGGAGCTGCTGCTGCTGGACGCCTGGGAGTCGCTCTACAGCTATGCCATCGCGCTCGACCAGATCCGGGTGTTCTATGAGGACTACTGGCGGTTCGATCCCTCCCGGGTTCAGCGCAGCTACCACCTCCGCAGCTTCCTGCTGACCTTCGCCGCGGAGCTGTCGCTGTATGAGAAGGCGACCCGGTTCAGCCAGATCGTCCTGAAGAACCCCAACGCCAAGAAGTTCCTCGACGTGCCCCGTCCCGAGCGCGACCTGCCGGAGTCCAGCTTCAGCCGGTTCCGCCAGGAGCTGCTCGGCAGCCGGGATCAGGCCCGGGTCATCGCTGGCAGCCAGTACCTCGACTTCCTGGAGACCGCAGTCGGCGGGAAGCGCGAGGCGATGAGCCTGGGGGTGAGCTGGCTGTGGCGAGATGTCGAGACGCACATCCAGACCATCCACGCCACCGGCACCCTGGAGCAGGCCACCCTCACCGTGCGCGCCGACACCCAGCTGCTCAAGCGCGAGGTCCGCCGGGTCTGGTACCCGATCCAGAAGGAGGCCGCGGAGGTCCTCGGCGACACCCGGGTCCGCCGCATCGGCTGGTATCTCATCACTGAAGAGCAGCAGATGGAGATGGATCCGCACCTGGAGCCGGGCGACATTCTGATGTCTCGAAAGAACTGGTACCTCAGCAACGTCGGCCTGCCGGGCTTCTGGCCCCACGCCCTGATCTACCTGGGTGACCCGGACAAGATGAGCGCCGCGCTGGATGCAGACCCGGAGGTTGTCGCCTGGATCGAGGCAGAGACCGGACGGCCCCTGACCTTCATGCAGTACCTCCAGACCATCGCCCCGACGCCGACCCTGCTCTACCAGCTCGGCCACGAGGGCACGCCCTACCGGGTCATCGAGGCTGTCAGCGAGGGGGTGGTGCTCAACACGATGGACCACGCTGCGGGGGACTACCTCGTCGCGCTGCGGCCCCGGCTCTCAACCCTCGCCAAGGCCCAGGCAATTGCGTATGCGTTCACCCAGGCCGACAAGCCCTACGACTTCGACTTCGACTTCGCGACGGACCATGCGCTGGTCTGCACCGAGCTGGTCTGGCGGGCGTATCGTCCGTCGGAGGGGAAGGAAGGGCTCGACATTCCGCTGGTTTCGGTCGCCGGGCGGCAGACGCTTCCGGCACATTCACTTGCCGAGTTCTATGTCGCGGAGCTGGATCAGCCGGATCAGCAGCTGGACTTTGTCTACTTCCTGGATGCGATGGAAGGAGAGCAGAAGGCGATGGTGTCAGATGAGGCGGGGTTTGTGGAGAGTGCGACGCGGGTGAAGTGGGATGTTGCTCAGGAGTGAGGCGGATAGCCCTTCACTGCAAACCTCCAAGACAACAGGCGGGCGACGATGAGCAACCAGATGGAGCAGGCCGCGGCTGCGGAATTTGACCAGTGGGCCACCAACGGACGGGCGGAGTCGATGGCCGATGGTCACCGGGATGCCACCGGGCAGATCCTCGACCGCTGGGCGCTCAACGGGGCGGATCGGGTGCTCGACGTCGGCTGTGGAAACGGCTGGGCTGTGCGCTGGATGCTGGAGCGTGGGGCCGGCAGCGGGGTCGGTGTGGACATCTCACCGGACATGATCGCCCGGGCGAAGCAGCGGACCGAGGCAGGGGCTCCGGCGGAGTATGCGGTCTCTGCGGGCGAGCGGCTGCCGTTTGAGGCGGCCAGCTTCTCGGCCATCCTCAGCGTGGAGAGCCTCTACTACTACCCCGATCCCGCCGCCGCCCTCGTGGAGTGGGCCCGGGTGAGTCGCCCCGGCGGGAAGCTGGGCATCATGGTCGACCTGTTCGCCGAGAACCCGGCGGGTCCGGTCTGGAAGGAGGCGCTGGACGTCGAGGTCCACCTGCTCAGTGAGGGAGACTTCAAGGCCCTCGCAGAAGCCGCGGGCTGGCAGGATGTGCAGACCTGGCGGGTGATTGATCGCCGTCCGGTGAAGTCCGAGGCGGAGTTCACCCCGAGCAAGTGGTATCCGACCTACGCGATCTACGTGGGCTACCGAGAGGCTGGATCGCTGGGAATCACCGCGCGTCGGTAGGGCCTGCACAGACACCGCACGTCAGTTTCACCCGAGGTTCACACCCACCAGCTACCTCCAGGTGGATATATGACTCCACCAATGCCAGCCAAGCCCACACCCGCCATCCTCGCCTGCACCCTCCTGATGGGCTGCTCAGCCTCGCTGAACCGGTTCACCATCAAGAAGGTGATCCCAGCCATGATGCAGGACTCCGACCTCGACATGGCCTGCCACTTCGGCAACACGGTCACCTCCGGGGTCGGTGCTGCGATGTCTCGGAATCCCTCTCAGAAGGCGCTCATCCTCAGCAACGGGGCCGCCGGCATCTGTGCGGAGCTGTCTGCGAGAGAGGCCAAGCTGTCGGGTCAGGTCATCGTGGCCAACCACACCGCGCTCGGTCCGCCTATGGCCGCTGAGGCCAACGACGCCCGCATCCGCGCCCAGCGCATCTACGCCACCGCCGCGGGGCGCTACTACCAGGCCTGGCTGCACACGGTGGATGTCTACGGTACGGACTGCAAGAAGATGTCTGAGGATGATCAGGCCCTGTTCCTGTTCGGACTCATCGCCGGAGATCTCGCGGTCGTCACCGATGCTGCCGGGGCTTCTGCGGCCGGCGTCCCCCAGAACACCATCCTCGACGTCGCCCGCGCTGCCGAGTGCCTGGACTCCGATGCCTGGTGGGGCGTGCCCGACGCGCTCAAGGCCAGCGCCTGGGCCACCGTGCCCGGCTCCGGTCCCGACGACATCGACCCCTGGGAGCTGTTTGAGACAGCCGCCGCCCAGGGAGACGCCGACGGCATGCGCATCTCCCGCTCCCTCCAGGTGTTCACCGCCGCCAACGCCGGCCGCTCCGACATCGTCGAGGCCGGGCTCGCGGCCCATGGCGAGGCCCTGTCCGCCAGCACCAACGAAGCCTGGGTGCTTCTCGACGCCTACGCCCTCTCCGTGAGCCTGTTTGAGTCCGACCAGCTCTGGATTGCAAGCAAAGGTCACCGCACCGCGACCTTCGGGACGACTCCCGGGGCCTCGGGTGTCGGAGGGGAAGACCCCTTCGGTGGCGAAGACCCCTTCGGCAGCGATCCCTTCGCAGAACCAGATCCCCCACAAGACGAGGCGCCCGAGGGTGCCCCTGGAGACAATCAGTAATGCCTGCATTCTTCACCGGACTCCTCATCGCCGCCGCTTCCTCCACCGCCCAGGCCCAGACCCTGTGCGTCTACGATCCGGCTGGCCGCACCGGCTTCGTGTTCGACTGGATGGAGTCCTACAAGCTCAACGCCGCCGGACAGGGCGTGACCCTGGAGCTGAAGCCATACACCGACGAAGAGACCGCAGTGAACGACTTCACCGCCGGTAAGTGCGACGGCGTAGCCGCGACCGGGGTGCGCCTCCAGAAGTTCAATCGTGCGGCCTACACGCTCGAAGCCCTCTCCGGGGTCCCAGACTACGGCATGCTCAAGAGCGTCCTGAACACCGTGCAGACCAACAGCCGGTACGCCTCGATGTTCACCAGCGGCAGCTATGAGACCGCTGGGGTCTACCCGCTGGGTGCGGTCTACGCCTTCGTGCGGGATCGGGAGATCAACGACATCACCGACTTCGCCGGCAAGCGCATCGCGGCGATGGAGTACGACGCCACCTCCCTGCTCGTCGTCGAGCGCATCGGCGGTGTGGCGGTCCCGGTCAACCTCTCCTCGGTCTCCGGCACGTTCAACAACGGCGACGCCGCAGCGACCTTCCTGCCCGCCTCCGCCTACACGCCCTTCGAGCTGTGGCACGGTCTGGAGGGTGGCGGCGCAGTCGTGAAGTACCCGCTGCTCCAGGTCACGATGCAGATCGTCATCAACCCCACGGCCTTCCCGGCCGGCTACGGCACCAGCTCCCGCGCCTTCGTTGCCAGCCAGTTCGACGTCGCCATGCAGACCGTCAACAAGGCCGAGGGCGAGATCAAGTCGAGCTACTGGTCGACCATGGCACCCGACCAGGTCGAGGAGTTCGAGCGCGCCATGCAGCGCCTCCGTCTGGAGCTGCGCGACAAGGGCAGCTACGACGCTGACGTCCTCCGTCTGCTCCGCCTCGCCCGCTGCAACGCCGACAGCTCCCGCTGGGAGTGCGCCTCGCCGGTGGAGTAGTACCACTCGGCCTCTGCTACGGTGTCTTGAATCCCCCTGAGAGGCCGCCACATTGTCCGCCGAACACGCTCGCCCGTTCCTCAGTCGGCTGATCACGCCGGCTGTCCTGATTGTGCTCGGTGGCCTGCTGATGCTGGAGACCGCCGACAAGGTCGATGCCCGGCTGGTCAGCCTCGGCGACCGGCTGTGGCCCGGCTACGCCCTCGACCTGCGCCGGGACCCCCAGCCGCCGCTGTGTGTGCTGGAGGACGCCGAGCAGAAGAAGGCGACCTGTGTGGAGGTTGCTCCGAAGCCCGCTGCGCCATCGGGTGGCAGCGACGATCCGTTTGGCGGGGGTGACAACCCGTTTGGGGATCCACCCCCACCCGCTGGAGACGCGGATCCATTCGGCGGAGACGGGGACAACCCGTTTGGAGACGGCGGCGACGACCCGTTTGGCGGCGGCAGCGACGACCCGTTTGGAGGCGGAGACGACGATCCATTCGGCGGCGAGGACGACAACCCGTTTGGGGAGGACGATCCATTTGCAGAGCCCGACGCCACCCCCGATGCGATCTCCTGCGAGCAGGCGGAGGCGCTGCTGAGCCGGTGCACCACCGAGTATTCCGAGTACGCCGCCGGCCTTGAGAAGCTCACCCCGACCATCCGGGTCTACCGCTCCGTCGAGCTGTTCTTCTCCAAGCTCGCCCGGTTCCCCTTCCGCAAGCACCTGCTGTCGTTCGTGCTGCTGCTGGGCGGCCTCCAGGTCACTGTGCTGCGGGCGCACATCAAGCTGCGCCGCCCCAGGGGTCGGCGAGAGCACACCGTCAGCCAGGGCGCCCAGCTCCTCGCCCACGTCCTGCTCGCTGCCTCTGCGTTTGCGAACTGGCGGGTGCAGGCCGGACTGACCATTGAGTCCGACAACGCCGCGCTGCCGATCATCTGGACCGTCGGCTTCTCGCTGCTGGCACTGATCAACATCAGCCACCTGCTGCGTCCGCCCGAAGACTCCACCCCTGGTGGCGCGATCGGTCGGGCGATCCTGTGCATTCCGCTGTACGCCTTCATGGCGATTGCGTCGGGGGCCTACTTCCTGCTCGTGGAGGGCCACACCTCCGGCCAGGCGATCTACATCCACAAGTTCGCCCAGTTCCCGACCATCTACCTCGCGGTCGCGCTGTACGTCTGGTCGGGCATGCTGCTGGAGCGCTCCGCGATCGCGATGCGAATATTCGATGTGCTGCGCCCCTGGGGCCTGCCGCCGATGATCCTCGGCTGGCTGGTGGTCGTGCTCGCCGCGATCCCCACCGCCTACTCCGGCGCCTCGGGCATCTTCGTCATCGCTGCGGGTGCGGTGATCTTCGAGGAGCTGCGGCGGGCGGGCAGCAGCAGACAGGACGCGGTCATGTTCACCGCGATGTCCGGCAGCCTCGGGGTCGTGCTGCGGCCCTGCCTGGTGGTCGTGCTGATCGCGGCGCTGAACAACGAGGTCACCACCGACCAGCTGTTCGAGAAGGGCTTCCTGGTCTTCGGACTGACCGCGATGATCTTCCTGATCGCGGTGATCTTGCTGAACAAGGACCGCTACAAGGTCCGGGCACTGTCGGAGGCCCTGCCGGAGTCTGGCACGGCGATGCGCACGGTGGTTCCCTACATCCTGATCGGCGGCGGGGTGCTTCTCGGCTACTGGCTGCTGCTCGACACCACCCTCAACGAGCGCACCGCGCCGGTCATCCTGCCCCTGATGCTCCTGGCGATGCTGGCCTATGAGTTCCGCACTGGTCGCTCCCGCTACAAGGGCAAGATGGTGCCCAACGTCATCCGAGCGACCAGTGAGTCCGCCGAGCACATGGGCGCGCTGATGTTCCTGATGTGCGCTAGCGTCTGTCTCGGCGGGGTCATCGAGCGCATGGAGGTCATGGAGCTGGTGCCCCACAGCTTCGGCTCCCCGACCATCACCATGGCGGTCCTGGTGGTCACGATGGTCATCGTCGGCATGACCATGGACGCCATGGGAGCGGTCATCCTGGTGTCCATCACCGTCGCCCAGGTCGCCTACCGCAACGGCATCGACCCGGTTCACTTCTGGATGATGGTCCTCGTCGCATTCGAGCTGGGCTACCTCACCCCACCGGTCTCGCTCAACCACCTGCTCGCCCGCCAGGTCATCGGCGCGGAAGCAGAGCTGGAGAACGAGAACATCCCGGGCTTCTGGGGACGGTATCGGCACATCCTCGTTCCGATGCTCGTCATGGGAATCGCACTGCTAATTGTGGCCTTTGTTCCGCTAATGTTTTGATTTTCAAGTCACTGACATGGAATTCAGGTCGCTGACAGAAGCTTGAGATACGATCCAGGAATGCGAAACCTGCTCCTGCTGCTCGCCATTGGCTGCGGTGACAAAGACACCACTGCAGACACCGCCTCGACCGAGGCCGACGCCGACACTGATGCCGACGCCGACACTGATGCCGACGCCGATGCCGACTCCGATGCCGACTCCGATGCCGACTCCGATGCAGACACCGACGTCGACACGGACAACCACGAGTTCACCAGCGGCGGCTGGGGCTGCTCAGGCGGCGAGGGCGACTTTGACGCCTGGGTCAATGGACAAGCCACCGCAGTGACCTTGGAGCTGGTCCGGGTCGCCGATGAGCACTACGAGCTGCACGGCATGACACCGACCGACTGGGACGGCACCGAGCAGACCTGGTATCGCCACCTGGAGATCGCGAAATCCGAGGACGTACAGGTCCCCGACGTCAGCTCGATGTTCTCCTGCGACGGAGCCTGGGCGAGTGCCTGGGCCGCTCGGATGATTGTCCTCAACAGCAAGGGCGCCACCGACTGCCTGCTGTTCGGCGCCGACACGAGCGTACTGGCAGACAAGAGCTGCCAGTAGGCTCAGGCCAGTAAGCTCAGACCCAGGCTGGCTCAGTTCAGCGGCTCGCCGGTCCGTCCGTCGAGCAGGTAATACTCCGGGCCGCTCATGCCCTCCGCTGCGAGGATGACCGGCACGTCATCGTCGAGGTCAGCCAGCTCGGCTTCGTAGTCGACCTGACGGCGGTGCCCGGCGGGGGTGACCCAGAAGAAGTCGTGCTCCCCCAGCCCGAGATCCACCATCGCGGC
>JBLHNG010000143.1:0-12824 GCA_047621685.1 Myxococcota bacterium
GAGACGGTGACGGTGGATGGCGGGGAGACGCGGGTGGAGGGGAGCGCGAGTGGTGGGCATGGGGGGCGGATGAGCTGGAAAGGGCAGGAGGCTGTAGGAGAAAGCGAGACTGGAGTAATCCAAACAAACGTTGAGCATGGCGGCATCGCAGAGCTTAACTTCGGCATCCAAGAGCGTTCGACCGACCTCGCAGCCGGACCTTCTGGAGAGACCAACTTCATCCGAGATGGTCTGACCGCATCCATCCTGACGGCCATCACCGAGACGAAGACCACCCTCCTCCAGTACAACCTCTCTCACAGCGAGATCAACGCCCTCATCCTCCGCGCACATGATGAGGCCGGCTGGACGAGAGCCTCTGAGGGCTTCGCGCCTCAGCACCACCTCGCCCCCTGGCTTCGCCTCCGAGAGCACCTCATCAGCCCACCCCTGCCTGAGGACTTCCCCGAAGCCTCAATTGAATTCCAGCTCCAGCTCGGTCGAATGAGAGCATTCAATAGCTACATCCAGACCGCTGGTCCTGAGGGCGTCGCCATGCTCAGCAACGTCCTGAGGCACTGGCAGGAAGACGCCCTGAACCCTCACACCGGGGCCGAAGACTATGGACTTATGATTGAGTTCCCAGCTGAGCTTTCCATCAGCAAGAGCGACTTCTATGCACTGCGTGAGGAGATCGAAGACATCGTCGGTCCGTTGGATGGCACCCTCTGCCTGTCCGGCCGCCCTGATGAGTTGATCGGCCTCATTGCGCGACTGACCACCGTCCGCGCCAGCATCGCATCCTGTACGACATTTACCAACCCCCGCGCACAGCTGGAGATGCTGGATACCATCACCAGAATGTCCGAGAAGCTACACGCCGTAATGCTTCTTGAGGGAGGGCTTGATGTCAGCGATGCCTCCGGTGACATCAACATGGAGCTTCAC
Source organism: Myxococcota bacterium (assembly GCA_047621685.1). Classification (GTDB taxonomy): domain Bacteria; phylum Myxococcota_A; class UBA796; order UBA796; family UBA796; genus JAQXDW01. The sequence goes on from JBLHNG010000143.1 coordinate 928, forward strand.
GCCCGGGAGATCGCTCGCCTGGAGGAGCAGATGCACACCTTCAAGACGACAGAGAGCGCCCTGTTTGCCCAGTACGCCGGGGTCCGGGCTCAAGCCCCTGCCATCGGCACCTATGAAGGCACCCTCGTTGAAGAAGGAGGTCACGTCCTCAGCGGAATCCGTGACCTCCATGAGTTCTGGATCGATCAGATCAGAGACCTTCGAACCGCCTACCAGCGCGGAGAGAACATGGCGATGATGCTCGATGCGGAGTGCAATGCAGACGTGGTCTTTCCCTGGATCGTCAGCACTCAGGGGGGCTCAAGGAGCCTGGATACGGAGCCGGATGGTGCTCGATATGTTGATCTGCTCGTGAGCTGGCGGTTTGGAGACAAGCAGCTGAAATCAGCAGATCAGGAGCTTCTGAACCGATATCAGACGTACTGAGTCAGGAGAATTTTAAGATGAACATTGGCCACTTCTTGATTGGGCTGACCGCATGCACAACCAATCAACCAGAAGAAAACTCGATAATCAGGAGCGCACGGCAGGTCTGCTCCGATCTACATGATGAGCCATCATGCCATCATCTTGCTCAGCTCTATGAAGACGAAGGAAGAATAGAGGAGTCATCATCCGTGCTTGAGGCGTCCTGTGAGCGAGGCAATGCGATCAGCTGCGGAAAATACGGGATCCTCCTGGTTAAAATCGAACCAAGCACCAAAGAGGCCATCCCTTACTTCACAACAGCGTGCAAATCAGGCATCGGTCTGCATTGCTACTACAGCGCCGAGCTGACCTCTAAACATCACAGCCACGCAGCAGCCATGCCTCTCTATGAGAAGGGCTGCCAACTCGACAACATCGAGTCTTGCACAGACCTGGCCTCATACCTCATCGCTGGCGATCCCGAGGTCCGGGATGAAGCACGTGGAATGACCATTCTCGACAGACAGTGCTCGCGGATGGACCCCCATGCCTGCGAGACTATAGGCAACGAGTACCGTCAGCGCGATCTCACCCTCCCCGAAAACTTCGACCTCGCCTACAGCTACTTCCACCAAGCCTGCGAGCTGGCCTCCGAGGCCGCCTGCAATGTCGCTGGGCAGCTTCAGCACAAGCGCGATGCACCCCTCGCCCTCAAGCACTACGAGGCTGGCTGCACTCTCGGAGAAGGCTCAGCCTGCTACAACGCTGCGCTTCTCATCAACACCAGCGATGACATCGCTATCGATGAAGAGAAGACCGTCTCACTTCTCAAACATGGCTGTGAGCTGGAGAGCCCGGATGCCTGCGAGATGTACCAGCAGTACCTCGCCCTCCCCACCCCATAGCCACCCTCACCACAGCCCCTCTCCCCGCGCCAGCCGCTTCGCGAGCTGGTCCTCATACAGCGACTGTGGGTTGAGCGTCTCGCCCACATCAATCCCCTCGGTGTAGTCCTCCGGGGCGGTTCCAGCGGAGTCGAGGACGTCGTAGACCGTCGTGTCCACTGCGACATCGGTGGTGCCGATGACGTAGCCATCGCCGTACTGGTAGGAGTCCAGGTTGCCGCTTCCCAAAGTGTTCCAGAACACGCTCTGGGTCGCAGTGTGGCCAGCGCCGGAGCTGTAGTCGTGGCGGTTGGCGGCCTTCCAGCCGTCGGTCGTGGTCGAGCTGTCGATGAGGTTGGCCATCGCGAGGGAATGGTGGAACTCGCTGGTCCCCAGCCAGGTCAGCCAGTCGAGGTCCTCGCTGAACACCGCCGCGCCGTCTTCGGACGTTGTGCGCAGCCAGACGATGCCGCTGGCACCGAAGTCCCAGTTCTGGATGAAGTTGTGCCGTCCCGCCCGGCCCACCAGATCGACGAACAGGATCTCGGAGCTTCGGGAGACCTCGAACAGGTAGCCGTTGCCGCCATCGCCGCGGTGCTGGGCGTTCTCCATGGTGGTGTTCGCCACGGTCACCCGCTTGGCGTGCACCACAATGACCCCGCTGCTCTGGAGGTGGCTGCCCCGGGTGTCGCTGCTGTTGGGGGACTCATACGAGGCGACGTTGTCGATGAAGCCGTCTCGGACCCCGATGAGCCCGATGGCGTGAGAGCGATCGTTGGACCAGGCATCCGACCAGTCCGCCACCGTGGAGACGGAGAGATCGGAGACCCCGACCTCTGAGATGAACCCGCTCTCCAGGCGGACTGAGGCAGCGTCCCGGGTCAGCGCCGGGTAGCGCAGCGGCACGTCGAGGGTCAGGGTGCCCGCGTCGAGATCCACCGCGGTGACGGTGCGGCGGAAGACCGGGCGCCACGATCCGTTGAACGACCACCAGGTGTCGGTCATTCCGTGCTCGTCGACGAACTCATCGGTGATCACCCACCCGACGCTGACGTCATCGCCGACGGTGAACGCCGAGGCATCCGCGACCTGCACCGTCTTCGAGCGGCTCTCCCCGTCCGCAGTCAGCAGCGTCTCTTCAGACTCCAACAGGGTGCCGGTAAACGAGAGGTGGTAGACATCGGTGACCCCGGTGGCGAGGGTGAAGTACAGCTTCGTCTTGCCTGGCCCGTCGCCGGTGACGTGCACATTCGACGCGGTGACGGTGAGCAGGCCGTCACTGCGGTACTCCCCGGCAGGCAGGTAGACGGTGCCGCCAGCGACCGAGGCGGCGTCGATGGCGGCCTGGATTGCCTCGGTGCTGTCGCTGCTGCCGGTGGTGTCAGCGCCATAGTCGGTGACGTCGAACACCGTGCCCGCGGGCTGAGGCGGCGCGTCCTCGCCGTTGTGGTAGCCGGCGTAGGAGAAGTCGTGCAGGAAGTGGTCGCCGTCGGCGTGCTCGGGCGTCCAGTCCGCCGGGTACAGCGCGCTGCGCCAGCCCCACTCCTCCTCGCCAGTGTCCTTGGTCTTGCCGGTGTCGTTGGTCTTTCCGGAGTCCACCGACCCAGAGTCAGCGGGCCCGGAGTCCGTCGGAACGGTGTCGTCGGTGTCCGGCGCGGTGTCGGTGGGGGTGGTGTCGGTGGGCTGGGCGGTGTCGAGGGGATTCGAGGGGGTGCAGGCGAGCAGCAGGACGAGCATGACGGGCTCCGGGGGGCGCACAGTTTACACAGGAGCTTCATTTTGTCGTGAGCTGAAGTGACCTCTCCTGTCTTGCCATCGCGTGGTTGAGATCGGGAGTTGTTGGGAGTGCGTGGTGTGCCCGCCATTGAGTTTCGACAGGTGCCGGCTGGAGGTCCGCTGGCTGTCGATTGAGGAGAGAGGTGCGGAGACGGGCGGAGCCGGTCAGGTGGCTGCCTTCCCCCCTAATTTTGTTGATTGTATTTTTATGGATCGCCAGTTCAGGAGTCTCAGTTCGCCCGGGCGCGCGCAAGGGGACACCGCAGTGGGCCGTGCTGGAGAGCCGGGGCGCCCCCGGCTGAGGGCGGAGACGGGGTTGGCAGTACCGCCGCACTTCAAGGATTCGCCCATCTCTGCTTTCGATAGTACCGACCTCTCCTGCTCGCCCTGCAGCCACACGTCTTCTCAGCCCACTGACGTCGGCTCTGGCATCTTGCGGTAGCTCGGTGTGAGATCCAGTCCACTCTTCGCCAGCGCCTGATGAACCCGCCAGCCCAGCCCGCCCTGAACCTCCAGCAGCCGCACCCGCTCCACCCACACCACCAGCTCAATCTGGGCGCCATCGGGGATAAAGCCGCTGAACCGCACCTCAGCCTTCGGCTCGTCGAGCACCAGGGCGTCGACGTCGGCGACAGCGAGCAGCACCTGCCGGACCGCGTCGAGGTCGGTGCGGTGGGGCACGATGAGGGGGACGGACAGCCGCCGGATGGTGAACCGGGTGAGGTTGGTGACCTCGGACTTCATCACCGTCTCGTTGGGAATGCGGACGTAGCGGTTGTCGAACGTGCGCAGCTTGACGCTGAGCAGGTCGATGGCGAGCACTTCGCCGCTCTGTGCCCCCAGCTGGATGGCGTCTCCCACTGAGAACGGCCGCTCCGCGATCAGGAACAGCCCAGAGATAATGTTGGAGGACGAGGTCTGACTTGCAAAGCCGATCGCGACGGTAAACATGCCCGCTGCGCCCAGGAGGATGGAGAGGTCGAAGCCGACCTGCTGCATCGCCGAGAGCAGGCAAAGAACAAGCACCACCAGCGAGACCACCCGCCGAGACAGGATCGCGCGCTCCGGCTGGCTGAACCGGTGAACCATGCGCTCTGTCACGCTGCCGGCGAGCCGGGCGAGGAGGAAGCCCAACAACACCAGCAGCGCAGCGCGAAGCCAGCGCCCGACGATCTCGGGAGAAACCACGGCATCAAGCAGCCAATCCATGACAGACGCTCAGGGCAGGAAGGAGGTGATCTTCAAGAGGAACCTGCTGTCCTCTCGAGGGGCTCGGGACGGCGAGAGCAGGACGGTCGGGCCAGCAACAGCCGGCGAACCACCGCTCAGGGAGAGGATGGCATCTCCGGCGTCCTGGCGAGTCATCTCCAGCGCCTCGGTCCACAGCTCCCCGGCCGCATCAGAGAACAGGGAGAGGTGCTGGACGGGCAGGCGGATCCGGTGGATCGGCAGGCTGTCCGGACCGCGGTTGTTGATGTGGACCGTGGTAATTGCCCGGTGCGGACGCCGGGGGACGTTCTCAAGGTCCATGCGCAGCGCGGTGCGCATCGCGTAGCACAGCTCCCCCTCGATGGTCGACCGGCCAAACCAGGTCTCAGACATCCGATACAGCGGCAGCGCGACCAGCGGCCCATTGAGGCTCAGCTCGATCCACAGCGCGGTGGAGATGAACACCGTCACCGCCGAGCCGGGGGGCACAGCGAACGGGTGTGTGGGCCGGGCGACCACTGCGCGATCGGCGAGCAGGGGCGAGAGAATGAACGGCGCACCGTCTGTGGGAGCGGCAAACCGATGGAGGCTGAATCCCTCCGGCGGCTCCGGCTCGTCGACATCCAGCACACGCTCCTGGCCGGAGCTGATCGGATCAGGCAGGGTGTGGATCGCGATCTGAAGCTCGCTGGGCTTGCGGCGAAACCAGAGCCGGGAGGGCCCGATCTGAACCATCGCACCGGGGCGGAGGGGCAGCTCTCCCCACCACTGCTGCTCAGACATCGACACCTGACGACTCCGGGGGCCTGAGGTGGGCGGTCATCATCGACTCAGCCTCCTCCATCAAGACCTCATGGCGTCGGGTCCACTGGAGGACCGCGCGGACCTGGGGGCGGGAGAAGCTGAACGCGGTCGCCACCTCGATGAAGAACAGCCGCTCCTGCTCCGGCACGTTCTGATCACTCCGGGCCAGCCGCAGCAGCTCCAGGAGGACGATCGTTTGGCTGCGGTGGTCGGCGAACCGGTCGAGCAGCACCACCGTGGTCACTTTGCTCGGCCGCCAGCTCGACGGGATGTCCATCTCATGACGCATCTGGGACAGCATCGCCAGCTCCTTGTCCTGAAGCTGGGCATCCGCGGAGGCCATGCGTGCGGCGAGGCACATGAATGCCTCTCGTTGTCCGTCGTTCAGCTCATGAAGGAACATGCAGATCGGTATCCATTTCAGTGAGCAGGGGGAGGGCTGAGACTAACGCACTGACATCCGCCAGCGGATTTTCGCTGAGGGTTAGTTTGCGCAGATTGACCAGCCCTGCGATGGTTTTCGGCAGCGAGGGCAGCGCATTGCCCGCCAGGAACAGCCCCTGAAGTCCGACCAGCGTCCCCACGGAGGCTGGCAGCACCGTCAGCGAATTGTGGGAGACATCCAGCCACTCCAGGCCAGCGAGATCACCAATGCTGTCAGGCAGTGCGGTCAGGGCATTGTGGTCCGCGCGCAGGGTCTGGAGACGGGTCAGCCGACCAATGGACGCCGGCAGCGCGGTCAGGGCGTTGTCCCAGAGGTTGATCCACCGCAGCGAAGACAGCCCGCCGATGCCTTCTGGCAGCGCAGCCAGGGCGTTGTTGGAGAGGTTGAGGTCTTCAAGAACCGGGAGCCTCCCAATGCGGGCAGGCAGCGTGGTGAGGGCATTGTCCCAGGCATACAGCACGACCAGCGAAGACAGCGCCCCGATGCTGTCTGGCAGCGTCGTCAGCCGATTCCCCCAGATGAGCAGGCCGATCAGTGCGGAGAGGTCGCCGATGCGATCCGGCAGCGCGATCAGGGCATTGTCGGAGAGGTGGAGCGTGTGCAGCGTGCGCCAGTCACACAGCGCATCAGGCAGGGCGGTCAGGCCCATGCCAGAGAGATCGAGCACCCGGGGGGAGCGGAGGCTGACATGAAGTCGGGCGGAGTCGGCCAGCGGGGCGAGCACGAGCAGGGGGAGCAGCGCGGTGCCGACCGGCCGATGATCCACCAGGGCGGCACCGGACAGCCGGGCGCTGATGTCTTCGGGATCCCGGCCCGCCGCCCACGCTCGGAGCGCGGCCTCTTCGCTCAAGCCAGACCGGCCTGGGCGAAGAAGTCGGTGTACATGGCGTCCATTCGGGCCTCCGCGCGGGCCTGGGCGGCAGCGAGCGGCTCGCCCTCTGAGAGCACCTCCCGGGCCTCGAAGTAGAACTTGATCTTCGGCTCCGTGCCCGACGGACGGGCCAGCACCCGGCAGCCCTCGGCGAGATCGAAGGCGATGACGTTGCTGGCGGGCAGATCGAGCGGGGTGACTCCGCCAGTGGCCAGATCGCGGCTGGTCCCCTTCGCCACGTCCCGAATGCGCACCACCGACAGCCCGGCGATGGCCGACGGCGGAGCGGCCCGCAGGCCATCCATCACCGCCCGGATCTTCGCTGCACCCTCCAGACCCGGCATCTTGATCGACTTCTGGGCCGAAGCGACGTAGCCATACCGGCGGTACAGCGCGGTGAGGTGGGCCATCAGGGTGGTTCCGCGGGCCTTGCAGTCCGAGGCGAGGTCGAGGATGTGCAGCGCGGCGCTCAAGCCGTCCTTGTCCCGCACCACGTCGCCCACCGAGTAGCCAAGCGACTCCTCGAAGCCCATCACGAAGTCGCCCGGGTCGGTCATCGCTTTGTTGGCGATCCACTTAAAGCCGGTCAGCGTCTCGGCCAGTCGAGCGCCATGGGCCTGAGCCACCCGGGCCAGCAGCGAGGTCGAGACCACTGTGGTCACCACCAGCCGGTCGCCGCCCTGTGCGCCGTGGGTGAGCAGCTCGTCCGCCAGCAGCAGGCCGACCTCGTTGCCGGTCAGCTGCCGCCAGGTGCCGTCGATGTCGGGGACCGCGACCGAGAGCCGATCGGCGTCCGGGTCGTTCGCCAGCACGAGGTCCGCACTCGACTCCCGGGCCAGCGCGAGGGAGAGGTCCATCGCCCCGTCTTCCTCGGGGTTGGGGAAGGCGACAGTGGGGAAGTCGCCGTCGGGGTCGCGCTGCTGGGGGACCGCGATGATCCCATGACCCGCCACATCGAGCAGGGCCGCGAGGGGCGCGTAGCCGACACCGTGCATCGCGGTGTAGACCGCCACAGCCCCGGTCACCCGGTGGATTCGACCAGCCAGAACCGCCGCGACGTAGTCCGTCCAGACCGACGTCGGCACTGCATGGACCTCCGCCCGCTCCGGCAGAGCCACGCCCCACGGCCCGCCCACTGCGTCGATCTCTGCGGAGATGCCCTTGTCGTGGGGAGAGATGATCTGCGCGCCGTTGCTCCAGTAGACCTTGTAGCCGTTGTCTGCCGGGGGGTTGTGGCTCGCGGTGACCATGATGCCCGCCGCACAGCTCAGGGCGAGCACCGCGTGGGCGAGGGTCGGAGTGGCGACCACGACATCGTATTGGTAGACCTTCAGGCCCGCGCCGGAGAGCACCGCGGCGGCATCCTCGGCGAACGCCAGGGAGTTGTGCCGCCCATCAAACCCGATGACCACCCCCATCGTGGCCGCGTCCGGCTCGTTCTTGAGCAGGTACGCCGCGATCCCGGCAGTGACCTGACGGACCAGGGCGCGGTTCATCTGCCCCGGTCCCGGCCCCATGCGCCCGCGGATCCCGGCGGTGCCGAACTCAAGTCGGGCGCCGAACGCCTCGGTGAGCCCCTCCCCCGAGGCAATGATCGCCTCGGTCTCAGCGCGGGTGGCCGGGTTGGGGTCGGCCGCCATCCAGCGGCGGGCCAGGGAGATCAGGGTTTCGCTCATTGCATGCTCCGTAAAAGCCGGACGGCGAACTAACCCGGGCCGGTCATGTCGCCCCTCCTGGCGGATAGTCTGCTTCAGACAAAGAGAGAGAAAACATGCACATCGGAGTCATGGGTACAGGCGCCATCGGCGGCTACCTCGGCGGACGGCTCGCCGTGGCGGGTCACCGCGTCACCCTCGTCGGTCGGACCCGCTTCGGCGAGACCCTCGCTGCGGAGGGCATGCACCTCACCGGCCTCGACACCGCCCCCATCCACCTCCCGCTCTCACCGGCCTTCCGCTACACCACCGATCCGGCTGAGCTGTCGGACTGCGACGCGGTGCTGGTCTGCGTGAAGGGTCGGGACACCGAAGCCGCCGGGGCGACCCTCGCCGAGACCCTGCCCCCATCCGCCGTGGTGGTCAGCTGCCAGAACGGCCTGCGAAACCCCGACCGACTCCGCGCGGTGCTGCCCGAGGCCGTCGTGCTTGCCGGCATGGTGTCATTCAACGTCATCCGCGAGGGCCCCGCGCTGACCCAGACCACCAGCGGCCCCATCGCCATCGGCCAGCACGATGGCCGCGAGGCTCCCCTGCTCGCCGCCTTCAAGTCCACCGGACTCCCCAGCCTCTCCCACTCCGACATGCCCGGCATCCTCTGGGGCAAGCTCCAGTTCAACCTCAACAACGCCATCAACGCCCTGTCTGGTCTGCCCATCCGCGAGCAGCTCTCCGACCGCGACTTCCGCCGCCTGCTCTCCGAGGTCATGCACGAGGGCCTCGCCGCCCAGCGCGCCGCCGGCATCACCCCCCGCCGCCTCGGCAAGATGCTCCCCCGCATCGCCCCCCACGTCCTCCCCCTCCCCGACTGGCTGTTCTTCCGGGTCTCCGGCGCGATGCTCAAGATCGATCCCGCCGCCCGCTCCTCCATGTGGGACGACCTCAGCCGCCGCAAGCCCACCGAGATCGACTTCCTCAACGGCGAGATCGTCACCCTCGGCCAGCAACACAGCATCCCTACCCCCCTCAACGCCCGCATCGTGTCGCTCATCAAGGCTGCCGAAGTCGCCAACACCGGCAGCCCCGGCCTGACTGCCGCCCAAATCCGCCCCCCCACCCCCTGAAAAGGGCAGCAGCCGAAGGCACAAGGCGCGCCGAGGGAGCGAAGGTCGCAGAGCGACCGGTGGCTGCCTACGTACACCCAAAAAGGGGAGAATGTGCCCCCGTTCGGAGAGCCTCAAGTCGCAGGCCGCCCGGGTGCGCGCAAGGGGGCACCGGAGAGGGCCGTGTTGGAGGGGTCGCGGGCATCCCCATCGTCCCCGATCAGCCATCATCCTCAATGAACCACCATCCTCAATCAATACACCTCAATCTCCTTCGTCCAGATCGCCGCCCCCCCATCCCGATCCTCAAACACCATATAAACCCATCCCTCCCCAACCTCCGTCCCCTTCAGCCAGTTCCGAACCGCATTATCCTCTTCCTTCACTCGCCTCTCCTCAAACGCCCCGACCGTCGTATACGCATACCCATACACCTTCTCCGCATCCGGATCGTCCGTAAAAAACGCCACCTCCAGCTCCCCACCCACCGGCACCCGCAGGACCGGCTCATACGCCTCCGCAAACCGGGGATCAAACGTCGGGTTGTGGTTTCGAAGCTCCGCAGGCTGATCCGAGATCACCAGCTGCTGCCCTGCCAGGCTCACCCCCTCCATCGGCAGCGTGTGCATCCACAGCGTAGGGTCCGACAGCCGCTCCTTGAGGCCACTGTCCGCAATACCCGCCTCCCGAGCCGCTTTCACATCGTCGATGATCGGGCACAGCCCCGGCTGACAGGCCAGGGCATAGAGCACCACCGGGATGGGGTTGATGAACTCCAGGATCTCACTGGCATCCGAGGGAACCGTCCGGGTGACCCGGGCCAGCTCTGAGGACTCGGCGACCAGCTCACCCAGCGCATCGCCGCGGCCCTCCTCCATGCCAAGCTCCACAACAATCGCCCAGTCGTTGAACGGCATCAGGGACTCTGCGCACTCCCCCTCGTACAGCCCGCAGGTCCAGATCAGCACCTCCGAGCTGCGCTTCTTCGGGTCAGCAACCAGCACGGTGATCGCCACGGTCTCACCCGGGTACGCCTCTGGGGGCTCCGCGACGATGCCCAGGATCCGCAGATCTTCGACCACCGAGGGGTGCCGCTCTCCAGCACCACAGGCCAGCAGGGTCAGCAGGATCACCACTCCCCCCGCACGCCGAACGCCGGGATGATCGGCAGGCCGTAGATGGGAAGCTCGTCGGCCCAGTCATAGCTCCAGGAGATCATCTCTACGTTCCTTTGGTTGGTGGCATTCTGGAGGTCGAGGTAGGCGGTCAAGGTCCACCGGTCGTAGATCCACGCCTTGTCCACCCGGGCATCCAGGGTGAAGAACGTCGGCATTCGTGCGGTGGTCGAGACGTCGTAGATCGGCAGGTAGGTGTGGTTCTCCAGATCCAGCACCCGGTTGACGACTGGCGTATACGGATTTCCCGAGCCGTACCGAAGCCGCAGCCCGGTGGTCCAGTTCTTCGCCCACTTGTAGCTGCCGACCGTGGTGAGCACGACGGGCTGGTCATACTCAAAGAAGACCCGCTCCCGATCCTCGCGCTTGACCCGGGTGGCTTGAGACAGGGTCAGCCCGACCCAGGCCATCAGCCGGGGGTCCTCATAGCGGACCAGGCTCTCCACCCCGAAGCTGCGGCCGGTGCCGTCGTTGGCGTAGCTGTCGAAGTCCAGCGGCGCGGTGGGCGGGGGGCCGAGGATGAACACGAACCGGTCCTCCCGCCCTGAGACGAGGTCATTGAGCCAGCCATGGTAGACCGTGACCTCCGCAGTCAGGCCCGGGAAGATCTCCTGGTCGATGCCGAGGCTCGACTGGAGCGCCCACTCCGGGATGAGCTTCACGCTTCCTCCCGAGGACGGCAGCAGCTCGCGGAGCAGCGGGAACTGGGAGTAGCGGCCGATGCTGCCCCGCAGCCGAGTGGTGTCCGATGCCTCGATGCGCAGGGAGAACCGTGGATCGACGCCGATGAGGTAGGTCTGATCCTCGATGAACATCGCATCGACGCGCACCCCGGGCACCCCCTCGACCTTCCCGGCGCGCTGAGTCTGCTCCAGGTAGACCCCGGCGTTGTAGACCCGCGCCTCGCCCTCTTCATCTCCGGCGTAGGTGATGTAGGTGGTGAGATCCTCGATGGCGTAGGAGAACTCCTCCTCCGACAGCTCCGTGTCGATGCCCATGCGCCAGCCGACCCAGCCGTCCTCCGGCACGTCCCGGTAGACCTCATAGCGGAAGCCCCCGCCGACGGCATCGGCGTATGCCTCGTCCTCCTCAAGGGTGGCGAGCTGGCGCTCTGGACCGCCGATGAAGGTGCCCTCGGTGACCCAGCCGCCGCTGAGGATGCGCTGACGCTGGAGCCACACCTTCTGAAAGCTGGTCGAGATCTCCGAGGCTGCGCTGCTGTCGGTGCTGCTCTCGGAGTAGGAGAACTGGTCCTGGGAGACCAGCAGCATCGCGTCGAAGTTGCCGCCGCGCTCGTCCTTCCACAGCAGCCGCCCCTGGATGTCCCAGAACCGGGGGAGCTGGATTGCCGCGGTGGTCTGGGCGTTGATGATCGGCTGGAGGAGGGTGTCGATGTAGGAGCGTCGGGCGGAGAGGGTCAGGGAGAGGGTGTCTGACAGGCGCCGCTCGATGAACGCCGCGGACTGGAACAGGTCGACCGAGGTGTAGCCCCTGGACCGCTCCGGCAGAGACTTGTTCGTGCGCAGCTCGATGGCACCGCCCAGATGCCGGCCATACCGGACCCCGT
>JBLHNG010000144.1:0-12741 GCA_047621685.1 Myxococcota bacterium
CACACCGACCCGCTCAAAGGCCCCTGAGGGGGCTGGTGTTGCGCGGGGTTGATCGCCACAGCCCCGACCACCGCCGCCATAATTCGGTCCATGCTCACACCCCGAGGACCTGTCAACAGAATGTAACGTTGCTGTTAAGCCAGTGTAATCAGGCATATCGCACCAGCCGTGCGTAGCTGCCCGGAATTGTCGAGTCACTCGGTGTTGTCCTCGTCTACACTCTCTGGCATGGACACCTTCCTGATGCTTCAGTGGATGTTTTTCGGCGGCGCCGCGCTGGCCTGGATGACGGTCTGTGGCACCAACCTGCTGCTGATGTTCTCCCATCGAGATGGACCGCTGATTCCGCTCGCGGGTGCGCTCGCCGGAGTGGCTGCCGCTGTGCTGCTGCCAGAGTCAATGACGTTGTCCCACCGCCTGCTGCTCATTGGCCTGATGGTCTGTGCGGATCCGTTCTGGCTCTCGCCGGTTGTGAAGACCCGCTCCTGGCTCCAGCGCCGCTGATCCTGAACCGCTGATCCTGCGCTGCTGATCCTGCGCCGATGAGGCTGGCTACTCCACCCGGATCTCCGCAGTCTGTGCATCGGTGTCGATGGAGGCGTACATCTGCCGACCGCGGCTGCAGGTGCCGGTGTTGAGCAGGATGCCGCCGGGAACCTCCGTCCGCCAGGGGACGTGGGTGTGTCCGAAGACGACCACGTCCACGCCCTCCTCCGCGATCAGGCTCGCTGCCCCCTGGGCGTAGGGGCCGCCGGGGACCTGGAAGCGATCGGCCTTGATCGCAACGTCTCGGCCCTCCAGCCAGCCAGCGACCGGGCGCAGACCGGCGGATCGGATTCGACCGCTGACCCAGGTGGCGGTGGCAGAGACGCGGGGGGCGGTGCCGATGATCGGGTCGTGGGCGTCGCCGTGGGTGAGCAGGACGGAGAAGTCGTCGCTGCCGAAGCGTATGGCGGTGGGGGCGTCCAGGGCGACCCGGGTGATCGCGTCGTGGTTGCCGTGGATGAGGGTGTAGTCCGGCCGCTCCAGCCGCTGCGTGAGCCAGGGGGTGCGTGCACGGGCCTGCTCAAGCTGCCGGGCGGCGGACATCGGGCCGGTGCGCAGCGCGTGGTCGCACTGGTAGATGTCGCCCAGCAGAACGATGCGGTCGTGGGTGGACTCCAGGTGATCGAGGAAGCGGAGGAAGGCGTCCGGGGTGTGTCCCAGGGCGCACATGCGATCCGCGATCCCAATGTGGAAGTCCGACAGCGCTGCGATCCTCACACCCGCTCCTCTGGTCCGGCCAGCTCGACGTCACCATCACAGCCCTGCCCGAGATTACTCCTCGCCGATCATCATTAGCCCGAATGCCTCGGACAGCTCGTTGTCGAATCGGTCGGCAAACCAAACTGCGCGACGTGCAGGGCCATCTCCTCCAGCTCAAGCGGGGAGAGGTCCTCGGTGGAGCGGGAAGAGGTGACGATGACCTCGTCCTGAGCGTTGATGGCGAACGCGCAGTTGAGCAGCGTGCTGTCGTTGAGCCGCATCATGCGCTCGGTGACCGCCTGTCGGGCCAGGGGTCAGCCTGGATGGGTAGGGAGACCGTACTATTCACCAAGGCCGAGGTCGCGTCGAGAGACTGCTTCGGCGATCGGATCTTCCGTGGCGTCGAAGTAAAAGGGCTCATAAAAGCGCCAGCATCCCGGCAAGACTTCGACTGTTCCGCTCCGCTCTTGACACCCTCGCACAGTACGATGAATCCGATCATCAGAGGCCCGCTGCGATGGGCGGGGAGGGCTATCATGGGCAACATGAGCCGACGAAGCCGACTGATTGTGATCACTGCCCTGGGCGCGCTGTCCTGCCGACAGGAGACCGTGAACCCCCCGCCGGTGACCGAGGAGGCGATCCAGAGCACCCCGCCCGAGTCGGCGGCCTCCAGGCTGCCGCCGCTTGCCCAGCGAGAGGCCGCGAAGTCCACCGCCCCGCTGCCAGACACCCCGGCTCGCGAGGCCACTCAAGGTGTGCGCTTCAACCCCGTCGACGACACCGGTCGGCTCATCCAGCTCAGCCACGACAGCGAGGGCTGCTACGTGAACCTGCCGTTTCCCCCCGACGCGATGGTCCCGCCGGGGACTTCGCCGCCACGGCAGGTGGTGACCTGTCCGCCGATCATGGCTGACCCGGCCTGGCTGGAGTGTGCCACCGGGTGGATCCTGGCCGCGGAAGCCGTCTCAGGCGCCTGTCTCTGCGAGGTCATGGGCAACCCGCCGCCGCCACCGCGATGGGTTCACTGCCCGACTGGGGAATGAATCGGATACGGTAGGCCTCTGATGCGTATGGCTTCACCCACTACAACCCGTGTTGTGCTCCTGGCCGGACTCCTGGCCTGGGTGCTCGGGCAGTGGGCGACGCTGAAGCATCAGATCGAGGTGATTCACGTCCGCTGTGCGGAGCACGGTGAGGTCATCGAGGTCGTGGCAGACGCAGACGCGGCGGTCCACTCCGATGTCGCGCAGATCTCCGCCCCAGACGACGAGGACCACGAGCACGGCTGCGATGTCCTGCCGCTGAGTGAGGCGAAGTCTCAAGCGGTGAAGCTCACGTCGCTCCTTGCCAGTCCGGTGCACATCGCCCCGATGGCAGGCACCCCGGCTGCTCCTCGCGGTCCTCCGCTGGCCTACGCCCCGAAGACCTCTCCGCCGCTCTCCTGATCGTGATGTTCTGGATCACGGGGTGACCGTGGTCCGTCTGTGTCTCGCACTCGCGAGCGCATCCGATCACTACGGAGACCACCGTGTTTTGGTTCCTCACGCTCACAGCGCGTGCGGCAGAGCCGACGCTCAATCCGGACATTGCCCTCATCGGGGACTTCGCTGCGGCGGTGTTTACCGCTGATGAGCCGATGATGTCCGGCGCCCACGACCCCACCGCCAACGGCTTCAACCTCCAGCAGCTTGAGCTGACCATGAGCGAAGCCGTCGATCCGTACTTTCGGTTCGACGCCAACATCGTCTTCAGCCTGTTCGGCGTGGAGATTGAAGAGGCCTTTGCCACCACCACCGGCCTGCCCGGCGGCCTCCAGGTCCGCGTCGGGCAATTCCTCACCCGCTTCGGCCGCATCAACCCCACCCACCCCCACTCCTGGGCATTTGTCGACCAGCCCTTCGCGGTGGGTCGAATCTTCGGCGGGGAGGGGAACCGTGGGCTGGGGGTCGAGGGCTCGATCCTGCTGCCGCTGCCCTGGTATGTCGAGGCGGTGGTCAGCCAGACCACCGCCGATGGTGCGGCGACTGCCCGCAGCTTCTACGGCGGAGACAACCTCGGGGTCGACCGCATCGGGGACCTCCAGACGACCGCTGCCCTCAAGCAGTTCCACGCCCTGTCTGACGACTGGTCGCTGCTGTGGGGGCTGTCGTTTGCCAGTGGACCGAACGCCTCGGGTCGGGACAACCGCACCGAGGTCTATGGCGGGGACATCTTCGTGAAGTACCGACCCGTTGGGCAGGGCTCCCACCAGGAGGTCAGCCTGCACAGCGAGTGGATGCACCGCCGTCGGCAAATCCCCGATGATGTCCTGGCCGATCTGTCTGGATTCACGCAGCTCTCCTGGCGGTTCGCACAGCGCTGGGACGTGGCGGGTCGCTATGAGCTGGGCACTGCCGCGACGGATCTCTCCGGCGCACTGACGGTCGACCCGCTCGATCCGGAGTGGAGCCGAGAGCGCCAGCGCATCGCCCTCGCCAGCACGTTCTCGCCCACCGAATTCTCCCGGCTCCGCCTCCAGGGCGAGGCCGACCTGCCCGGCTGGCAGCTGCAGCGCGAGTACGCCGCGTTCCTGGCCGCAGAGTTCTCCATTGGCGCTCATGGCGCCCACAACTTCTGAGGTGGACGTCATGCGAGCCCTCTTCCTGCTCCTGCTCACCCTGCCCCTGCCCGCCTTCGCTGGCATCAAGGTCGTCACCACCGTGCCCGACCTCGCTGCGATCACGGCGGCAATCGGCGGGGAGCACGTCGACATCACCCCGCTGTCCCTGCCCACCCAGGACCCCCACTTCGTCGACGCCCGGCCCAGCCTCGCCCTCGCCCTTTCCCGGGCGGACCTGCTGGTGGCGGTGGGGCTGGACCTGGAGATCGGCTGGCTGCCGGTGCTCCAGCAGGGGGCCCGCAATGCCCGGATTCAGGTCGGTTCTCGGGGCTACCTGGACTGCTCGCAGTTCGTGATGCGCCTGGAGGTGCCTGGCGCCGATCTGAGCCGGGCGCAGGGCGACGTCCATCCTGGCGGCAACCCGCACTACCTCGTCGATCCCCGGGCCGCGCTGGCGGTGGCTTCTGGGATCGCCACCCGGCTCGTCGAGCTGGATCCGAAGCACGCTGCGGACTACACCGCCGGGCTCACTGCGTTCCAGTCCGATCTCCTCGCCGCCCAGGTGGGCTGGTCGGAGAAGCTGGCGGGGCTTTCTGAGCGCCCCATGGTCGCCTACCACCGCTCCTGGCCCTACCTCGCGGACTGGGCGGGCTTCTCCATCACCGCGTACATCGAGCCAAAGCCGGGCATCCCGCCGAGCCCGTCTCACCTCGTCTCGGTGCTGGCGAGCATCGAGCGAGAGGGGGTCTCCACCATCATCCAGGAGTCGTACTACCCCTCCGGGACCGCGCAGCAGGTCGCTGATCGCAGCGGGACGCGGCTGGTGGTCCTGCCTGGAGGTTCGGACTTCGCCGGGGGGCAGTCCTACATCGCCCACATCGACGAGATCGTGACCCTGTTGACCTCGGAGGCGCCATGATCGCCCTGCTCACCGCCTGCACGTTCCAGCCCGGCGGGGCGTTTACGACCTTGGAGGAGACCACCCTTCGCGGGGTGATCGAGGCGGACGCCGTACCAAAGGATCTCACCCTCCAGATCGACTCGGTGGTTCTCCAGTCCCTGTCCGTTACCGTCCGCTTCGATCAGACCAACCCCAGCCCTCCGTTCACCCTCTGCCACAACGGCCACTGCCACCACGAGGACGGCTCCCTGTGGAGCATCACCGAGATCGAGGTCTGGCTGGCCGGAGACGAGGCCACCTGGGAGGACGTGCTGGTCTTGTCGGGCGGGGAGCTGGACGTGCTCTCCGGCGAAGCGCTCACCCTCGATGAGCCGGTGGACCTGCCGATGCTGTCCGCCGAGCAGGTCGTCCTTGAGGTCGGGGCGTGGTGGCTGGATGGGGTCGAGCAGCCGGCGATGGCGCTGACCGGGGTGATCGAGCTGACGGTCGACCGCGACCTGTCTCAGCGCATCGCCCTGGACCTGTCGGTGGTGCTCTCCGATGACGATGTGCTGAGCGTGGTGGCCGATGTCGACGCCCGCTGAGCTGCTTCGCTGCACGGACCTCGTGGTCGGCTATGGCCGTCAGCCGCTGCTGCCGCCGATCAGCCTGAGCATCGGTCCGGGGGAGTTCTGGGCGGTGGTGGGCCGGAATGGCTCGGGCAAGAGCACCTGGTTCCGCACCGCCCTCGGCCTGCTCCCAGCGATATCTGGCACCGTGACCCACTGCGGATCCCTGGCGTATGTCGCCCAGCAGCGTGCGTTCGATCCGCTGTACCCGGTGACCGTGCGAGAAGTCGTGGCGATGGGCACCATGCGGGGATGGGGATTCCTGAGGCGCGGGAGCGACACCTCTGAGGCGATGGAGGCTGTCGGAGTCACTGCGCTGGCTGAGCAGCCATTCCGGGCGCTGTCAGAGGGGCAGAAGCAGCGGGTGCTCCTGGCACGCATGATCACCTCCGGCGCCCGGCTCGCCCTGCTCGATGAGCCCACCGCAGCGATGGACGCGGTCGCGGAGCGCGAGGCGATGGCGCTGCTGGTCAGACTCCAGAAGCGGTACGCGATGTCTGTGGTCGTCGTCAGCCACCACCTCCCGGTGGCGCTTGGCTACGCGGACCGGGTGCTGTTCCTCGATCGAGACGGCGGCACGGTGGTCTGTGGAACCCCCGCTGAGGTCGCCGCCGACGACCGCTTCCGCACCCGCTACGGCGACACCCTGGAGTCGACATGACCCTCACCTGGGCGGACTTCATCGCTGCGCTGCCGCTGTTCCGTGACCCGATCCTGTGCGCGGCGGTGGCGGGTCTGGCGCTGGGCTACCTCGGCGTCTTCGTGGTGCTGCGTCGCATGGTCTTCCTCACCGCCGTGCTGACCCAGGCCTCGGGAATGGGTGTCGCGCTTGGCTTCTTCGCCGGGATCCACCTCGGCATTGAGGTGCCCCCGGCCCTGTCCGCGGTCGGAGTCGCCCTGCTGGTCGCGGCGGTGCTCTCGGTGGATGTTCGCCGGCTGTCGCTGTCGCCGGAGAGCGTGCTGGCGGCGGTGTGGCTGGCGTGCTCGGCGGGGGCGATCCTGCTGGGCGACCGCATCACCCAGGAGGCCCACGACATCAAGGCGATCCTGTTTGGCACCGCGGTGCTCGTCCGCCCCGAGGATCTCACCGCAGTCCTGGCGGTGAGTGGGGTGGTGCTGGTGGTGGGCATTGCGTGGCGGCGGGGGCTGGTGTTTGTCGGCTTCGACCCGGACGGCGCGCGGGTCCAGGGGCTGCCGGTGGCCACCCTGGAGCTGACCCTGATGGTGCTCATCACCCTGACTGTGGCGGTCACGACCCGGGCACTCGGCGCACTGCCAGTGTTCGCCTTCTCGGTGCTGCCCGCGGTGGCTGCCCTGATGCTGACCCGTCGGCTGTCCGCAGTCCTCGTTCTCGCCCCCATCCTCGGCCTGCTCTCTGGAGTCGGCGGCTACATGGTGGCGTTCTTTTATAGCTTTCCGGTCGGGGCTTCTCAGGCGGGGGTGGCGGTTGCGCTGGCCCTCCTCGCCGCCCCGGTTCGGCTCATCCGGCGCTAACGGAGCATGACATGACCTGGATTATCCTGAGCCTTCTGGCCTGCGGAGACGCCATCGAGGGCGACCCCTGCGCCTCCGACGACGACTGCGGCGAGCTCACCTGTCACTTCCACGATGACGATGCTGAGGAGGGTGTCTGTGAGGTAGAAGACGCCCACGACACCGGCGAGTAGCCGCTCACACCACCTGGTAGATCCCCAGCACCACGATCAGGACCCCGGTCATCGACCAGATGATCGGGTTGGCCTGATCCATCCAGTGCGGCGTCTGTGTGGGCGCGACTGGAGCTGGGGGAGCCTCGACCGGCTGGGGAGCCTCGACCACGGGCGGCGCATGGCTGGCGGGGGCGTCTTCTTGAAATTGGACGAGATTCATGCGGGCTCCGAAGCGTCTGGTCCTGTGTGCGGATCTCAGGTGAATAGGGCCGCCTCGGTGAGGCCCTCTTTATTTGGTGCGGCGAATCCATTCGGCGTCCGGTAGCTGACGGTGTCCGCCACATCGACCCGGATCGCTCCGACCGACCCCACACCGAGGCACCGGGCACCATGCTCAGCGCGCGGTACAGTACCTCCCAGGAGGTGAGGATGCGGATGACACTGATGCTGATGGCGCTGGTCGCCTGTGGGGAGAAGGACACGGACTCCGCTGCGACAGAGGCCGATGCCGACACGGACGCCGACACGGACGCCGACACAGACGCGGACTCCGATGCGGATACGGACGCCGACAGTGACGCAGACTCCGATGCCGATGCCGATGCCGATTCGGAGACCGCCGACTTCACCGGCACGATCTCGTTCGTCCTCACCGAGGAGCAGCTCGGCACCGACACCTGCTCCGGTGATGCCAACATCACCCTGACCTACAGCAGCATGGGCTTCTCTGGCGAGGCGCTGTGTGTGTTCTCCGGCGCGCTTGATGACTACGACACGACGGTCATCATCAGCGGCTCGATCCTCAAGGATGACGTGACCGCGATGGGCTACCTCCAGGGCGACGTCCTGCCGCTGCTCTACGACTTCGAGAGCAGCTACAGCGCTGAGAGCGGCTTCTTCATCGAGTTTGATTCGATCTTCGACAAGAAAGGCGCGGACTTCTACTTCGAGGGCACCATCACCGCGCTGCCCTGACCCAGGCGGCGATGAGGGCCGCAGCCGCGGTGTCGATGCTGGCCTCGGTGGTGGCGTGTCCCAGCGACAGGCGGACCGCGCCGAGGGCGAGGGCGGGGGGCAGACCCATGGCGAGCAGCACCCCGGATGGGGACTCACCGTGCTCGTGGCAGGCCGAGCCGGTCGAGGCGGCAACCTGCGGTGCACCAGCCAGCACCGCGCTGCCAGACACCCCGGGGAACAGCACGTTGAGGGTGTTGGGCAGCACCCCCTCGGCCGGTGAGGCCCGCTGCAGTCCGCTCACGCCGGCACTCAGCCGCGCCCACAGCCGACGCCGCAGCTCGGTGAGCCGGGCGGACTCCTCGGCCAGTCCCGCCCCGGCCAGTCGACACGCCACCCCGAGCCCGACGATGCTGGCGACGTTCTCGGTGCCCGGCCGCACCCCGCGCTCGTGGCCCGCACCCAGCAGCAGCGGCGGCAGGTCGAGCCCGTCGCGGATGTAGAGCGCCCCGACCCCTTTGGGTGCATACAGCTTGTGGCCGGCGATGGTCAGCAGGTCCACACCGAGCGCGGAGACATCCACCGGGACCTTGCCCAGCGACTGCGCGGCGTCGGTGTGGACCAGTCCTCCGCACCGGGCGGCGAGGGCGGCGATCGGCTGGAGGGTGCCGACCTCGTTGTTGGCGTGCATCACCGTCAGCAGGGCGACCGCTTCGGGCAGCGGGGCATCTTCCGCCACCCGTCCCTCGCCGTCCACCGGCAGGATCACCACGGTCCGCCCGGTGAGGCCTTGGAGCGGACGCATCGTGGCGGGATGCTCGATGGCAGAGGTGACGAGCGCACCCGTCCGAAGTGCGGCGGCTCCACGAATCGCGAGGTTGCTGGATTCGGTTCCACCGGAGGTGAAGATGATCTCACCAGGACGGGCGCCGATGAGTTCAGCGACCTCGGCTCGGGCCTGCTCCATGGCCGCCTTCGCCCGTCGGCCGTGGATGTGTCCGCTGGAGGGGTTGCCCCAGTGGTCTCGCAGGCTGACAGTCATCGCGTCGAGCACTGCGGGGTGGAGCGGGGTGGTGGCGTTGTGGTCGAGGTAGATCGGGGCGTTCATGGGCTCAGCCTGTATCTCAGTCGAGTAGGATTCAAGCCATGGATCGCGAGACCTTTCAAGAAGCCCTCCTTCAAGTCATGGAACGCAAACGCCACTGGGCGTGGCCGATGTTCACCACTGGACAGGTCGCTGCCGAGACGCTGCACATCCACATGGAGCAGGAGTACGAGACCTACGTCCGAGACTTCCCGGTGCTCATCGGCTGGGCCTATGTGCAGTGTCCGATCGCTGCGGTGCGTCAGGAGCTGGCGGAGAACCTGTTCGAGGAGGAGTGCGGCGGGCTGGTTGCCGGCAAGCCCCACCCAGAGCTGTTCCTGGAGTACCCCCGGGGGCTGGGGCACGACCTGAGTCGCTACGATGCGATCACCCTGCTGCCCGGCGCGGCGGCGTATCGGGGCTGGCTTGATGCGATCACCGACCGAAAGGGCTGGGAGGTCGCTGCGGCGGTGGTGACCATCTTCATTGAGGGCACCCCCAACGACCGCAGCGTGCTCGATCCGTCCGCCCCCGCGCGCCCCGCGCCGCCGCTTACCGAGCATCCACTGGTGAAGCACTATGGGCTGGCTGTGGAGCATCTGGCGCTGACGAAGGCTCACCGGAGTGTGGAGGGGGACCACCGGGAGAGTGCCTGGCGGGTGGTGTTGGATTTTGTTGCGGAGGGTAAGCGGACGGCGGTGGTGGAGGCGATGGAAGAGGCGCTGCGGTTGTGGTTGGCGTATCGGGATGGTGTGGCGGAGGCGGTGGGGCTGACGCGCTGAGAGTACGCGGCGCTCTGAGGTGAGCAGGACAGGTCGGCACGATCGAAAGCCGAGATGGGCGAAGCCTTGAAGTGAGGCGGCTCCACTTCACCATCACCCACACGAAACAACCAGCGCCTCAAAGCGGGGGACAAACCAGCCGAAGCCGAGGTCCGCAGCAGCGTCCCGTCCAGACCGTGCCGGACGGCGGTCCCCTTGAGACGCGGCGATGGCAGCGGACAGGCGCCGGGCACACAGCCGCAGCTCGACCTCCCCGGTGCGATCGACCCACTGCCGACCAGCCTCCAGAGACGCCTGAGCCCGCTCGGTCGGCAGCATCAGGCCGAGCGTGAGGTGGCAGTGAGCGACATGGCCCCGCCAGCCCTGCTGCGCACAGTGGTGGAGGTTGGCTCGGGTGAGGATGCGCGCGGCGTGGTGCTGGCCGGTGTCCCAGAGGTGCTCAGCGAGCCACAGCCCCCATCGGGCTGTGGGGTGACGACCCAGGGCGGCCTCGGCCTCGGCGTACCGTCGGGCGGCGGCATCGTGCTCCCCCCGATCGTGCAGCAGGGCGGCGTGCAGCGCGATTCCCCTCAGCTGGTGCCAGCGCTCTGAGCTGGCGGCGAGGGAGCGGTGGATGTGGTCGAGGCCCACCTCGAAGCGACCGGCCAGTCGGAGGGTGTAGGCGAGGGTCCGGTGGGCGGTGGCCTGGTATCGCTGCCGCGCGGAGGGCTCCAGAGGGGCCGCGAAGGTCAGGCAGGCCCGGTAGCATCGCATCGCCTGAGGCAGATCGCCCAGCGCACCAGCGAACAGCCCCCAGTCGTAGGCCAGCGCGGTCCGCTGCCCGGGGGTGAGGCGGGGGTGGAGGTGGTCGGGGGCGCCGCTGGTGGAGAACGCGGAGAGCAGCCGCAGCCCGCGCATCCACTCCCCAGCCTGGAGCCCAAGCGCACCGAAGCCCCCCAGCGCCCGCTGGTAGAGCTGGAGCGCGGCATCGGGCTGGTCGGCTGCGAGCAGGGTGTGCAGCAGCGCCTCGTCCCGGTCCCGCTCGTCGGGGCTGGCGGCGGTGTGGTGTCGGTCCAGCCGCGCCCCATCAGACAGCGCAGCGACGATGGCAGCCTGGGGGACGCCGGGCATGCGCCGGAAGCTCTCCCGTACAAACGGGTGGCTCGACCACTGACCGGGCACGGTGGAGAACAGCAGCCCCCGACGGGACAGCCGGGACAGCAGCCGACGCAGCGCCGCTTCGCCGAGTCCAGAGAGGCTGCCAGCAAGCTCCGGGCGTGTCGCCAGCCACCGGAGGATCTCCAGCGTCAGCCCACCGGGAAACAGCGCAGCCCGAGCCATCAGGTCGCGCTCGGCGGGGGAGAGGGTGGCAGCGGTCGCACTTAGCACCGACAGGAGGCGGCGGGCGAGGGGAGCGTCCTCGGCGGCGTCTTCGAGGGGGATCGCCGAGAGACCGGCTGGATCACCGTCGAGGAACTCGCGCACATAGGCGCCGACCATCGCCGCGGAGAGGGCGTGCCCACCGGAGACGGTCGCGGCCTGCCGAGCAGCGACATCGGTGAGGCCCTGCGCCATGAGGAGCGCGGTGGTGTCAACTTCGGAGAGCAGCGGGAGGGGGAGGTGGCGGGCGGCGCCCTCGATGTCGGAGAGGGGCAGCCGGCTGGTGACCACCGCGATCCCGGCCCCGCCCCGGGCCATGCGCCGGAGCAGCCGCCGCAGGCTCGGGGCGGTCAGCTCACCCATCGCTGCAGCACTGCTGCCGTGAGACTGCACCACCTCCAGGCCATCGAGGACGATCAGCGTGGGGTGGGTCTCGATCCGGGCGAGCAGGGCGTCCTCGACCTGACCGGGCAGGGCCTTAGCACCGAGGTGGGCCAGCAGCGCAGCGAGCAGCCGCTCCACCCGGGGATCAGCGTAGAGCGACCAGACGAACGCCGGCCGGTCCGCGATCAGCTGGCTGACCAGGGCGGTCTTGCCCATGCCGCCGATGCCAGTCACCGCGATGACTCCGACGCCTTCCGCCAGCCACACCGAGAGCCGGGTCAGCTCTGCCTGCCGACCGACAAACCGAGAGACCGGGGGCAGGGCGTGGCCGAGCGGGGGCGGGGTGGTCACCAGCCAGTCCTCCGGCGCATCCACCCCAAGCTCTGCACACAGCGTGACCAGGAGCTTCCGGCGCTTCGCAGTACGGATGGCGAAGCCCCTGGCGTTCACCGCGCCGCTCTCATAGCGCCGCCAGGTGCGCACATCGGTCCCCACCAGCCGGGCCGCCTCTTCCTGGGTCAGCGACAGCTCCTGCCGGATTCGCCGGAGCATCTCATGGTTGAACCGGCCAGAGCGTGTCAAGGACGGGCTCCTCCGATGAGACCTCGGAGGGTGCGCTCAGTCGAGCCCGGGGATTCCGTCATCCCAGGTGGAGTTGGGTCCACCGAGTGCGCCGATGTCGCTGCCTGTGCCGTCGGCATCGTCGTATGTCGACGAGGGGTTTCCGGCGTCGATCATCGCGGATGAGGATGTCATTGAGATGTCCTCGTTTGAGTAGTCTCCGTCATCAGACCACGCGGAGAATCCGGTTGATGTGGAGAGGTTGCCGCTGGAGCCGGTGGGGTCGGTGGTGCCCGAGTAGTCCCCGCCCGCGTTGTTGTAGACGTTGTTGTAGGTGCCAGAGAAGCTCGCTGAGCCGCCAACCAGCACACCCTCCGCTGAGCCCGACTCCGTGATGATCGAGTTCATCACGATCGCGGTGGAGGAGCCGGAGGCGTACAGACCGCCGCCCGTCACTGCGTCGTCTCCGCCCCACATCGCGTTCGTTGCTTCAAGCTGAGCGTCGAGCAGGAGCGTCCCGCCACCATCGGCGTCCGCGATGTTCCAGATGCTCGCCACGTTCGTCAGCGAGACTTCACCGCCGTCTACCTCGATGCCGCCGCCGTCTGCGGC
>JBLHNG010000145.1:0-12728 GCA_047621685.1 Myxococcota bacterium
GTCGGCCTGGAGGCTGGCACCGTGGTAGGCGGTCAGGGCGCTGTAGGACCAGTTGGCGTCGCTGATGATCACCATCTCATCGCACACCAGCACCTTGGCATGGGTGGTCACGCTGTCCGGGGTCCGCCAGATCGGCACCCCGCCGTCTCGCAGCCGTTCGATGGCGTGATCGTTGATGGCGTTGTCCACGATCCAGTCGCTGGCGTCGAGGATCACCCCCACATCCACCCCGCGCCCGGTCGCCGCGATCAGCCCGTCCACCAGGGCTGCGACCTCGGAGTCCGGGTAGTCGGGGCTGTCAGCGATGGCGTACATCACCACCCGAATCCGCTGCGTTGCCTGGGCCAGACAGCTCGACAGCGCGGGGTAGACGGCGCGGTTGGTCAGCGGGGTGAGGGGACCACCACCCGACCAGGACAGCGCCGGGTCGCTCGCCGGGTCGAGCCAGAGCGCGGCAAAGAAGTCGGCGTAGTACGCGGTGACCTCCGGACTCCACACCATGATGCTGCCCTCGTGGTTGTACGCCATGGCTGAGGTGGACCAGTTGTGAGAGCCGACGAAGGTGTAGTCATCGGCGATGAGCAGCTTGGTGTGGGTGGTGGTCGAGGGGGCATCGAGCCGGGCATCCACCCCGCCCGCAGACAGGCGCGCCAGGGTGGCCTCAGTGCCAGAAGCCGCCTCATCAGCCAGCACCCGAACCGGGATTCCGCGACCGGCGGCGTCGATGAGTGAGTCGATGAGCGGGGTGACCGCGCCGGAGTCGTACAGGGTGTACTGGGCGACATCAATGCGCTGGGTGGCGCCGGAGATGGCGTCGAGGAGCCTCGGGTAGAGGTCGCCGTCGAGGGTGGGCGAGGCCAGCACGGCAGTCGACTCTGGAGCCGGGGGTGCGGTGTCGATCTCGGGAACGGGATGGCAGGCGAGGCTCAACAGGAGCATGCGGGATCCGTAGCACGGCCTGTCCTTCGCGCGGGTATGGTCTTGGGCATGCTGATGCTCCTCCTGGCCTGCACACGCCCCGAGCGGGTCCCTTCAGACGCCGACACCTCCGCGCCAGCGGACTCAGACGCACCGACGCCCATCGAACCGGGCTGCGGCGGCGAGGACGCCTGTGAGATCGCCGACGGGAAATACCTCGCCTGGGCACCATCAGACGCCGACGGGCCGCTGCCTGTGCTGATCTTCGTGCATGGCTACGGCGGTGTGCCGCTCAGCATCAGCAACGACACCGAGGAGGTTGCAGCGATGAACGACCTCGGGGTGCTGCTCATCCTGCCGGCCTCCGACGGGAACTCCTGGAACGAGGATCGCGGCTCGGATCGTCGGGATGACTACGCCTTCATCGAGTCGGTCATCGACGACGCCGAGACCCGCTGGGGCCTTGATCCGGATCGGGTCTTCGTCGGCGGCTTCTCCACCGGTGGCTCAATGGCCAGCATGCTCGCCTGCTACCTGCCCGAGCGGTTCGCGGGCGCCGTGACGATGTCTGGCACCTTCTGGGAGCCAATGCCCACGGACTGCGCCGCGCCGATCCCGCTACAGCACACCCACGGCACCACCGACACCACCTGGCCGCTGGAGGGTCGATCCTTTGGCAGTGCCGCCCAGGGCGCTGTGGCGGACGGGGTGGCGGTCTGGCGAACGCTGAACGGATGCAGCGAGGAGAGCACCATCACCAAGGACGGCCCGCTGCTGTGCGAGGAGTGGAGCGGCTGTGAGGCTCCGACTCGCCTCTGCATGCACGACTACGCCCACCAGCGCGTCGATGGCTGGGGTGCGCGTCAGGCGGGCTGGTTGCTGTCCGTCAGTGAGTAGGGGCGCCTCGATTAGGTGCAGGAAGGTCCTGCCACCCCCCAGCCGGACACCATTCACTGCTGCCTACGCTGCAGAGAACTGATGCTGCACCAACCTCAGGTAGATGCCGTCCTCAGAGATCAGCTCGTCGTGGGTGCCCTGCTGGGCGACTCGACCTCCATCAAGCACGCACACCCGGTTGGCCTCCTTGACCGTGGAGAGCCGGTGGGCGATGACCAGCGTGGTGCGGCCCTTCATCAGCCGATCCAGCGCCTCCTGCACCAGGTGCTCAGACTCTGCATCAAGTGCTGAGGTGGCTTCATCGAGGATGAGCACCCGTGGATCCTTCAGCAGCGCCCGGGCGATGGCGACCCGCTGCTTCTGTCCGCCCGACAGCTTCACCCCGCGCTCGCCGACCATGGTGTCGTAGCCTTCGGGGAAGGTGCCGATGAAGTCGTGGGCGTTGGCGGCCTTTGCGGCAGCGATCACATCGTCGAGGGGGGCGCCGGGGCGGCCATAGCGGATGTTATCGACGATGGAGGTGGCGAACAGGATGGGCTCCTGACTGACCACTCCGACCTGCTCCCGCAGCCAGAGGATGTCGAGGTCGGCGTATGCTGTGCCGTCGAGCTGGATGGTGCCGCCCTGGGGGTCGTAGAACCGGGAGAGCAGTGTGGCAACGGTGGACTTGCCGCTGCCAGAGTGCCCGACCAGGGCGACCACTTCGCCAGGGCTGAGGGTGAGGTTGAGCTTGTTGAGCACCGGCATGTCGGGACGGGTGGGGTAGGCGAAGTCGAGGTCGGAGAGCACCACCTCGCCGCGGATCTGCTCCAGCCGCGTGTCGCCGCCGGTGACGGTTGCTTCACGATCCATCAGCTCGAACACCCGCTCGCTGGATCCGAGCGCCTTCATGAAGTCCTCGTACAGCCCCGAGAGTGCGCCGAGAGAGAAGGCGACGGTGAGGGTGTAGAGCAGGAAGCTGGTCAGCTCGCCGATGGAGATGGTGCCGTCCACCAGCATGTTGCCGCCAAACCACAGCACCACCGCGATGGCCCCGTAGCCACCAAACCCGATGAAGCCGCGCAGCATGGCGATGATGCCAGCCCGCCGCTTCGCGATGGCGAAGGACTCCTCGACGGCCTCGGTGTACCGGGCGATCTCCTGCTCCTCGCGGGCGAAGGCGCGCACGGTGCGGACCCCGGCGATGGTCTCCTCGGCGACCACGGTGCTCTCAGCGAGGGCGTCCTGGAAGTTGCGGGAGATGTTCCGCATCTTGCGTCCGAAGACTCCCGCCGAGATGGCGACCACGGGCACGATCGTGAGGGTCAGAAAGGTCAGCTTCCAGGAGGTGTAGAACAGAAACCCGATCGCGCCGATGGTCATGATGGTGAACCGCAGCAGCATCGAGACGTTGACGGTCACGGTGTTCTGGAGGACGGTCGTGTCGCTGGCGAGGCGGTTGGTCAGCTCGCCGGTTCGCCGCTCATCGAAGAAGGCGATCTCCTGGCTGATGATCGAGCGGTACAGCCGGATGCGGAGGTTGGCGACGATGCGCTCTCCAGAGACCGTGAACAGCCACGCCCGGACCGCGCCAAAGACCGCCCCAGCAGAGAACAATCCAACCAGCGTCAGCGCGCCCTTCGTGACCAGCTCCTTGCCCCCACCCGCCTCAATGCCGTCGATGAGCTGCTGGATGACCATCGGGTACAGCAGGGTCATCACCGAGCCGATGGTCAGCGCGAGGGTGCCGATGATGAGCGGGGTGGCTTCGGGGCGGGCGAGGCTGATCAGCCGCCTGAGGTCAACGGCATTGCGGGGCTTGTCGGACATGGAGACTCCTGGGCAGACAACCTTGCTCCCGAAGCCCTTCCTGGCAAGGGTGGATCAGGGCGCTTCGGCACCGGCTCCACAGGTAAACGGCAGGGTGAACTGCCCGCTGAGGGATGCAGGGTAGCGCCAGGACCGCATCTTCTGGGTCACGCAGCTGCTGATCTCCTCGCC
Organism: Myxococcota bacterium; assembly: GCA_047621685.1. Lineage (GTDB taxonomy): Bacteria > Myxococcota_A > UBA796 > UBA796 > UBA796 > JAQXDW01. The sequence goes on from JBLHNG010000145.1 coordinate 3,796, forward strand.
GATGGTGTCTCCGGTGGAGACGACACTCTGGACAACGCCGGCCTCCAGGTCGAGCACCACCGTCAGGCTGCCGCTGAGGTTGGGGTTGCTCTTGAGGCTCTTCTCAAAGCAGTAGACGAGCTGTCCCTGCCGCTCCTGGAGCACCTGACGGAATTCCACAGAGTCAGTCTGCGGCTCCACCTCGATGAGCGGGTGCTGAATGATCGGGGTGACTGAGACGGTGATCAGGGCGTCGAGGTGGGGGGCCGGATCGTCAGCAGAGGCAGAGAGGACGGCGAGGAAAGTGAGCATCTTCGCATTGTACCGATAAGGTTGTCTCTGGTGAGGTTCGCATGCTGTTTATGGTGATCGAGTCGTTTAGAGACCAGGATGCCCGTGCGGTCTATGCACGTCTTGAGGAGCGCGGTCGGATGATGCCGACCGGCCTGACGTTCGTGGACAGCTGGGTCGAGGCAAGCAACGCCCGGTGCTTCCAGCTCATCGAGTCCGACGATGTCTCTGCCATCCAGCGGTGGTGCGCCCAGTGGCAGGACCTCGTCTCGTTCGAGGTGGTACCGGTGGTCTCCGGGAAGACGACCCGGGCTGTGCTGATGGAGGACTGACTCACACCCCGCGCAGTGCCGCCAGCACCATACCCACCGTGCTCCAGTCGGTTCGCTCGTCGGCAACGATCTCCCCGACCGTCCACAACATCACCATCGTGCGCTCCGAGCTGCCCTCCACCCCATGCTCCGTGCCGATCAGCGCCCGGGCCTCTTCCAGCTCCGCCGCACTCAGGGCGACCCGGTAGAGGTGGCCGATGTGGCTGGAGAGGGTGCCAGCGAGCTGTCGCGAGGCAACCGGGATGAGACGGTCCGAAGCAATATGCAGACCGGTCTCCTCGTGGACCTCTTCAGCAGCGACGATCTCCGGATCCGTCTCCGTGTACGAAGACCCACCCGGAAGCTCGTAGATAAAGCCATCAGCGGTGCGGGCCGGGGCGCGGTACTCCCGGACGAGGACCACCTCGGTCTGCATGACATCCTCAGCGACAGGACCATGGAGGAGCACCGCGGAGAGGTCGCTGCGAGCGAACACCCACTCGTTCTTCTTGAACCGCTCCTCAACGGCGATCCAGACCTTGACCTGGAGGATCCAGACGAAGGGTTGGGTGGCGCGAGAGGGGGTGTAGGACCAGCGGAGCCGGGCGGACTCCAGCGCATTGCCCGCAGCGAGGAGCTGGCGATACCACCCCTGGAACGAGGGGGTCCGCCACAGCATCAGCGGCACCCCGCGCTCCCCGCCAGACCGCTCCGCCCCCGGCGTGACCCGGTCCAGTGCGGTCTGCACGGTCTCAGCGAGGGTGTGGCAGACCGGGGCCTTGTGCTCCCTCGCGAGCCAGCCGAGGTAGCGGTTCTTCGGAGAGCCTTTCGGGTAGCCCAGCACCGCCCGTCCGGACTGCACCCACAGCCCGAACTCGACGTTGGTGGTGAACGCCGGCATGGTCGACAGATCCCGGGGCACCCAGAACAGCACACAGTCCGATGCCGCCAGCGCATCCCGCTCCCAGGCCACCTGATCGATGTAGGTGCCTCGGAATTCGCCCTCGGCATCTTCTGGGATGAACACCACGCCGTTGTATCCAGCGGCCTCCAGCAGCCGGAGCGCCTCGGGACGCCAGGAGGGCACATCTGCGGAGCGGGGGGTGGGGCCGGCGAGGAAGATTGCGGCGGACCAGGACGACGGATGCGGCTGCTTGGCGTAGATGATCTGCATGGAGCCAGCCTATCCGCTACCCTGGCTGTGAGGAGGTGTGGATGCTGCTGCTTCTGCTGGCCTGTGGCCCGTCGGAGGGGGTCGAGGTCGGTGACTGTACGGATGCTGCGGACAACGATGGCGACGGCCTGTTCGACTGCAGCGACGACGGCTGCTTCGGCTCTCCAGACTGCACGACCTCCGAGGCCGATGCGGACACGGACAGCGACTCCGATGCCGACACCGACTCTGACACAGATGCCGACACCGACTCTGACACCGACACCGACACCGACACCGACACCGACCCGGGCACGGACTCCGACAGCGATGGCTTCACCGACGTCGACGAGAGCGGCTGGGGAACGGACCCGGAGGATCCCTGGTCGTGGCCCTATGAGTCGAGCTACTGGCCCGACCTCGGCGATGAGGCTGCGGCGGCGGGGGTGACCGGCGAGGGGCTGGCGATGGGCGATGAGGTGGCCGACCACACCTTCACCGACCAGTATGGCCGCCCGGTGTCGCTGTATGACTTCTACGGACACGTCGTGCTGTTTGTGGTCTCCGCCGCCTGGTCCGCCCCGGACCTCCAGCTCACCGATGGGCTCTCAGACCTGTGGGATGACAACCGGGAGTCCGGCTTCATCATCATCCAGCTCCTCATCCAGGACGGTGCCCGGGGGACGGTCGAGGTCTATGACCTGGAGAGCTGGGCGGACAACCAGCGGCTGGACTTCCCCGTCGTGCTCGACCCGGACGGCACCCTGTTCGACGGGCTCATCGACGGCGGCACCTTCTACCGTCAGGTGCCCTCCTACCTTCTGCTCGACCGAACAATGCGCATCGACTCGTCCTACGCAGGCTACGGCGACAGCAGCCACGAGGTCCGGCTCTCGGAGCTGCTGGTGAAGTGACCAGCTTCGGAGGATGACTAACGACGGCACCGGTCACACGGTGCATCATCAGCGGACAGTCTTCCGCCGCAGAGTCTGCGGCGAAGATGGGGGAAGACCGACAGCGGAGGTCTGATGGGGAAGAATCTGTCTTCCCCTCAGCAGAAAAGCGCACCGGTCGAGCCGGATACTGTCCGGCTCGGTGACCGGTGCCCTAACGACGCTCGCCCTTCTGCTCTGCCTTCAGCGCGAGGCGCTGCTCGGGGGTGAGGATGTCGAGGACGTCGAGGGTCTGGTCCAGCTCGGTGTGAGCGCGCCCCAGTCGTTCCTGGTAGCGGGCCTCCAGGCTGGCGTGTGCGGCGTCCCGGTCGATCTCACTCGAGAACAGGTCCACCTTCTCACCCCGTCCCTGGCGCCCGTTGCCGGATCGCTCCGGGCGCTCGGCCTTCAGGGCATCGAGCTGGCTGCGCTGGTCGTCGGTGAGGTCGAGGGACTCAATGGCCGCCATCATCTTGCCGCCGCCGCGGCGATCACGCTTGCCAGACCGGCTGGACTTGCCGGAGCGGCCCTCGTGTGTCTTCGAGCAGGTGTCTGACTCCGCAGACTCGACCTGGGCGGTGGGCTCATCCGGCGCGGCGACGGCGGAGAAGGTGACCATAGAGAGGGCGCCGAGGACGGCGAAACCAGCAGCGAACAGGGTGCGAGACATGGTGGGCTCCGGGTGGATGTCGCTTCAGTGCAGACACCAACACCAGACGCCCGGGGGCTGCAGATCTTCTCGAAGAAACACGAGGGTTTTGTAAAGGATTGTGAAGGCGCTACAGCCCCACACCCTCCACCAACACCAGACCCAGCCGGCTGGTCTCGATGGTGTGGAACATGTCGGTGTAGAGGGCCAGCGGAACCTTTCACTCCACCAGCGTCAGCAGGTTCTCCACCGGACGCCCCAGCGCAGCCCTGTCGCCCAGGACCCCGATGGGGCGCTGGAGGAGGCCGGGGTGCTCCGCCATCAGATCGATGAGGGCGTCGTCGGACTCCTCGCCGGTCAGGCCGAGCTTGTTGGCGTCTCGCTTCCGGAGGACGTCCCGGACCGTCATGCCGAGCTTTCCGAGGACCTCGCGGATCTCGACCGCAGAGAGGATGTCCTTCTTGTACTCGCGGTAGGTGAACGGAATCTCGTGCTCGTTGAGCAAGGCGACCGCCTTGCGACAGGTGCTTCAGGTGCGGGAACAGATGAGCTGCATCATGGTGGACCTCCCAGGTCGGATCAGTCTATCGATACCGGCGCAGCTCCGCGAGACGCTCGGCGATGAGGGGATCGTCGCAGCCGACTTCGCAGAGGTCGAGCATCGCGGTGAAGAAGCGATCCCAGGGAGAGTCCGCCTCGGGGTGCCAGGCGGAGAAGGCTGCAGTGCCGTGGGGCAGGAGGACCTCCCCGATGGTCACCATGCCGTCGCGACCGTCCAGGGCGGGCTCGTGGTCTGACATCAGCAGGTCCAGTCCCGTCAGAGAGCCTCGCCATTGAGCGAGGGTGTCTTCGGGGACCGGCACGATGCGCTGGAACAGGGCTGGCATACGTCGGGTGCTGGGCAGGACCCACCACGCCAGCGGCCAGGGGAAGGTCAGGGGAGGTGGGGGCTCGGGCTCAGGCGTCCGTTGATGCTGAGCGCGGCGGCGCTGCTTCTTTGACCGGTTCTTCAGGGCGAGCCGTCGGCGGAGGCGCTGGTGGTCGATGTACGGCTTCTCGAACGCCTCGGTGGAGGTGACCGTGAGGGTCGCGGGCTGACCGGACGGGCAGCGCAGGGTGACGATGACGTTGTTGTTGAAGGTCGGAAGATAGACCGCGCGGAATGAAGGAATGACGCCGTCTTCGGTGAGCGGGAAGCACTGGTGGTCGTCGAGCACAGCCGGCAGCTCTTCGGTGAAACGTTGGAGATCCATGCTCAGTCCAGTGCCTCAAGTCCGGGCCCGTTGTGGTTGGGGGCACCTCGGCAGGGTAGCAGGCGTCACTCTCCCTCGCGAGGTCCGACATCGACCAGCCCTCCCTCCTCCGCGCGGTGATTCGGCTGGCCTGGCCGGCGGTGGTTCAGGGGCTGCTGACCACGGTGGTCTTCTTCACCGACCGCCTCATCCTCGGCGGCTACAGCGACGCGGCCCTGGGCTCGATGAGCATCAGCGCTCCCCTGATGTGGTCGGTGTTCTCGGTGTTTGGTGCCATCTCCGCAGGCACGATGGCGGTGGTCGGGCGGCGAATTGGAGCGGGGAAGGGTGCGGAGGCGGGCGAGGTGATGGGGGCGGTGCTGGTGGCCTCGGCGCTGCTGGGGCTGGTGGTCGCTGCTGGAGGGATCCCGCTGCGGCACACCATCGCCGCGGTGCTGGCTGGTGGCATGGACACCTCCCAGACCATCCGGGACATGGCGGCGGTCTACATGGGCATCGTGTTCGCCATTGCACCGCTGAAGCTGGTCGGAGACGCCGGGTTCACCGCGCTCCAGGCCAGCGGAGACACCCGCTCTCCGATGTGGATCAGCGGACTGTGCGGGGGGCTGAACCTGCTGCTGTCCTGGCTGCTGGTCGGCGGACAGCTCGGCGCACCTCAGCTGGGCGTTGTCGGGGCCGCAATCGGCACCGCTGCAGCGTTCTCCCTCCAGCCGATCCTCGTGCTCGCCGTCGCTTGCTCTCCCGGGGCGACCTTCCCGATCCGACGCCCGACCCGCGCCCTGTCGGAGCTGCTCGGACCGGTGGCCCGCATCTCCCTGCCGACGCTGGGGGAGAAGGGCATCTACCACGCCGCCTATGTCGCCTTCTCCGCGCTGGTCGGCTGGCTTGGGGATGTCGCGATGACCGCCCACCAGGCCCTCATGGCCATCGAGTCCCTCGGCTTCATGGCCGCCGGGGGCTTCGGGGTGGCCGCCTCTGCGATCGTCGCCCAGCGCCTCGGAGCTGGCAAGCCCGACGAGGCTGCCCGGGCCGGCTGGTACGCCACCGGGCTGAGCATCGGCGCCCTGTCTGGTGTCTCGGTGCTGCTGTGGGTCTTCCCCGAGCCCCTCATCGGGGTGTTCACCGACGATGCCGCGATCATCGCCACCGGCGCTCAGTGCCTGCGCATCGCCGCCGTTGCCCAGCCACTGATGGCCCTCACCGACGGCATGGCCGGCGCACTGCGCGGGGCCGGCGATACGAAGAACCCAATGATCGCCGCCATCGCCGGCCCTCTCGTCGTCCGCCTCTCGATGTGCTGGCTGCTGGCCTTCCACCTGGAGCTTGGCCTGCTTGGTATTTGGATTGGCACGACGCTGGACTGGGCGGTCCGTGGGGTGTTTTTGGCTGTGGTGTTTGTTCGGGGGAAGTGGCGGGGGATTGCGGTGTGAGGTGGGGTGAGTCCGACGAAGCCGGTCAGGTGGCTGCCTTTTTCCCTAATTTTGTTGATTGTATTGTTTTGGATCGCCTGATCTGGAGTCTCGGTCCGCCCGGGCGCGCGCAAGGGGACACCGGAGTGGGCCGTGTCGGAGGGGCCGCACGCCAGATTCTCTGGCGGCCCCGGAGGCAGCAAGCGACCCGAGGCTGACGAGAGAGGGAGAGACTCTGAGAATGCTGGCCGACAGGGAGTGAAGCGCGGACCGCGGAGGGGACCCGTGGCGATCAGCGCCGGGGGCGCCCTCAGCCCAAGGACGGAGACGGGGTTGGCAGTACCGCCGGACTTCAAGGCTTCGCCCATCTCGGCTTTCGATAGTGCCGACCTGTTCTGCTCGCCCTTCGGTCTTCTCAGCCAGGGGCGCTCTCAGCCTCGTGGCTCTCGATTCCGAAGGGTCCTCCCTCACCCATGGGCTGAGAACCGCCATCGCCCGCGCCATTCTTTTTCTGGCCACTCCGCCCCAACGCTGGCCTGACGGCCCGCTTATGGCGCTGCGCTCAAGGGGGGCTGCACTCTTTACGGCTCGCTACGCTCACCTCCAGTCCCCGCTCCCCCTGCGACCCCCCAACCGGACACCTCACAGGTCAACGACACGTTATAAGTGACCTTCTCCTCACACGCACAGGACGCCCTTGCTCAACGAGACCCGACCCCGTACCGACCGCGTCATCCTCGCCGGCCTCTACCCTACCGACGCGGAGATAGCCCCAGAGCTATGCCTTGATGAATTGGCCAGCCTCGTCTCGGCGGCCAGCGGCGAGGTCGTTGGGCGGATCACCCAGCGGCGGGGCCAGGAGCGCGACGGGCGGCGTGCGGTGGATCCGGCCACCTGGATAGGGCGGGGGAAGGTCACCGAGATCGCTGAAGCCGTCGCTGAGCATGAAGCCACCCTGGTGGTGTTCGACAACGAACTTGCCCCCGCTCAGATCCGTGAGCTGGAGAAGCGGGTCGGCTGCCGGGTCATCGACCGCAGCGAGCTGATCCTCGACATCTTCGCCGCCCGTGCCCGGACGAGAGAGGCCCGCCTCCAGGTCGAGCTGGCCCAGCTCCAGTACACCGCCCCCCGGCTGCGCGGCATGTGGAGCCACCTGGAGCGTCAGGCCGGTGGTGGTGGCGGCAAGTCCGGCGGCATCGGCACCCGCGGTCCTGGCGAGCAGCAGATCGAGATCGACCGCCGCATCGTCGACAAGCGCCTCTCCCGGCTGCGCAATGAGCTGGAGCGGCTGGTCAATCGCCGGGAGCGGGAGGTCATCGCCCGGGCCAGTCGTGCCTGGACCGTCGGCCTCGTCGGCTACACCAACGCCGGAAAGTCCACCCTCCTCAACGCCCTGACCAACGCCGGGGCCTACACCGCAGACCAGCTCTTCGCGACCCTCGACACCGTCAGCCGCCGCTGGGCGGTGCGTCCGGGAGTGGACATCCCGCTGTCAGACACCGTCGGCTTCGTGCGCGACCTGCCTCACCACCTCGTCGCCAGCTTCCGAAGCACCCTCGCGGAGGCCCTGCACGCCGACCTCCTCCTCCACGTCGTCGATGCCGCCCACCCCGACGCCGCCGGCCAGCTCGAAGCTGTGCACACCGTCCTCGCAGACCTCGGGGTCGACCTGGAGCGGGTGGTGGGCGTGCTCAACAAGGTCGATGCAGTGGAGGACGACGCCGTTCTGGTCACGCTGCGGCACAGCTTCACCGAGAGCGTCACGATCAGCGCCCAGACCGGCACCGGCCTGGAGCGGCTCGCCGAGGTCGTGGTCGAGCGACGCAGCGGAGACTGGTGCGAGCGTCACCTGATGATGCCCCACAGCGAGGCGAAGCTGATGGCGATGGTTCATGAGCACGGCGAGGTGCTCGAAGAGCGCTGGGAGGACGACGGCTGGCACGTCCGGATCAGCGTGCCCAAGGCGATCCTCTGGCAGCTGGAGTCGTTCGTGGTGGCCTGAGAGGTCTCGGGAGTCGGTTTATTTCGCACCTGAGGGATCTAAACGGTTCCCCTCATCGTAATCCCTGACCAGAATCAGGAGATACCCATGCTGCGCGCACTCTCACTCACGGCCCTGCTCCTCGCTGGCTGCGGGGACAAGGACGACGACAACCAGGACACTGGCGACACCGCCTCAGATGCCGATCAGGACACTGGCGACTTCCCCTCAGATGCCGATCAGGACACTGGCGACTTCCCCTCAGATACCGATGCGGACACCGACGCCGACGCCTATCCGATCTTCGACGTCGAAGATGCCACCACCTGGGGCGGCACCATGCTGTTTGGGCAGGGGCCGCCGAGCTCAGAGCCGAACAACCTGCGCTGTCAGCGCACCTGGACGAGTGTCGGCGTTCCCTCGACGGAGCTGTGCCCGGAGTGCACGTTCTCGTTTGCGGTGGACTTTATCCTCGATGAGTCCAACATCATCGGTGATCCCAATGACTGCGAGATGTTCGAGGACTACAGCTTCGTCTTCTCGTACAACCCCAGCTACTACGACAGCTACTTCGGCACGACCGGTCCGGCGCTGATGTACCCCGCCTACAACGACCAGTGGTTCCGCTTCTTCGACATCGACTCCGAGTTCAACTCCGACGGCGCCGGCTCCTACTACTTCGACTACAGCGCTGGCATCCCCAACTACGAGTACACGGGCAACTACTACAACTACTACTTCGTCGGCTCTGCCACCCTCGGAGAGTAGCGGCTCGCTGGAGACCGTGAGTCAGCGCTTGAGGAACACCAGCGCTCGGAGGACCTCGAACCAGGCGTCCACCTCCAAAGCCACGGTGCGATCACCGGTTTGAACCGCACCGGGGTAGAAGCCGCCCCGGTAGGCGTCCCGGTGGTCCCGGTACTCCACCTCCAGCCGGATGGAGTCGGGCAGGGGCGCTGGGGCGGGCAGGTCGGC
>JBLHNG010000146.1:0-12682 GCA_047621685.1 Myxococcota bacterium
AGAAGACGGGCGACAACAAGTACACCGTCGAGCAGGAAGTCATCGACCAGATCATGGAGAACCCCGAGAAGCTCTACTCCCAGATCCGCGTCGTGCCCCACAAAGACTCCAGCGGCGAGATCGACGGCTACCGGGTCTCTGGAGTGCGTCGCAAGTCCTTCTTCTACAAGCTCGGTGTAAAGAACGGCGACATCGTGCACATGGTCAACAGCAAGCCGCTGACCAGCATGTCCAGCGCGATGGATGCCTACAACTCTCTCGCCGACGCCAAGAGCTTCAACTTCGAGATCACGCGCCGCAACCAACGGCAGACCTTCGACTACGAGATCCGCTGAGCGCGCTATCGAGCGCCTGCTGTGACCACTTTTAGATGCTGCCCACATTTCTAGACGCTGAACGAAAAGAGGACTCCCTTCCATGCTGCCCAACCGGAATGCGCTTTCCCGGCTCGCGATAGTGAGCATGTTGCTGCTGCTGAGCCTGCCGGCGTCCGCCCAGGATGACGACAACCCTGACGGTGGAGACGAGGCCGAAGAGGCCGATGGCAACCTGCCCTCGACCATGCGCCCGCCGCCCCAGACCCCGCCTCAGCTAGCTGCACCCGCCAACAGCAAGGTCACCATCGACTTTGTCGACGCTCCACTGTCGGACGTCGTCAAGTACTTCGCCCGGATCACCGGTCGGAACTTCATCCTCACCGACGACCTCAAGGGCGATGTCACCATCATCTCCCACAAGCAGGTCACCATCGCTGAGGCCTATGAGGCGTTCCTCTCCGCTCTGGAGACCTCCGGGTACACCACCGTCACTGTCGGTGGGATGACCAAGATCGTCAGCCATGGCGAGGCCGGAAACAACCCGCTGCGGGTCTATGAAAACGGCAACATCCCCTACACCGACAACTTCGTCACCCAGATCATCCAGCTGGAGAACGTCAGCGTCGGGGACATCAGCTCGGTGGTGAAGGATCTCGGCGGCAAGTCCGCCAAGGTCATCGCCTACGCCCCGACCAACACCCTGATCATCACCGACTCCGCGGTCAACATCCGCCGGGTCTACCGGATCATCAGCCAGCTCGACGTCGAGGCCCCCCGGGCACGGATGGAGATCATCCCCCTGGAGTACGCCACGGCCTCCGAGGTCGAGAAGATCATCGAGGAGCTGTATGGCTCCGCGGACAGCTCCTCCAGCAGCAGCACGCAGAGCACAACCTCCAGCAGCGCCTCCAGCCGCCGCAACCGCCGGACCCGGAACAAGGAGCCTGCCGCGGCAAGCGCTGGCGCGACCTCCACTACGGTCGGGGCCGAGGGCAAGTACATCCAGAAGATCATCTCCGATGAGCGCACCAACTCCCTCATCCTCATGGCCAACGAAGAGGCCATGACTGCGGTCCGCAAGCTCATCGCGGAGATCGATGTCGACGTCGACATCACCAAGAACGCCCAGCTCCACGTCATCTACCTGGAGCACGCCAAGGCTGAGGACGTCTCGCTGGTCCTCTCCAACCTCTCGGACTCCAGCTCGTCGAGCAGCAGCAACAACAACCGCACCAACTCCGCTCGCCGGACCGGTGCCGCGGGGGCTTCTTCGGCTCGGGGTGGTCGCAACCAGCCGGCCGCAGCAGAGTCTGAGAGCTCTGGTGGTGCCACTGCCGCGTTCGACTCCGGGGTGCGGATCACCTCAGACGAGAACACCAACTCCCTCGTCATCATCGCCACTCCCGACCAGATGCGGATCCTCAGGTCCGTCGTCGACAAGCTCGACATCGTGCGCAAGCAGGTGTTTGTCGAGGCGGTGATCATGGAGCTGGCCAGCGAGGACTCCAGCGAGGTGGGCATCGGCGTTCACCTCGGCAGCACCGACGGCGCTGAGGATCCCACCCTCGCTCTGCTCTCCGGTCAGCTCGGCAGCTCCTCCCTCGGGCTGTCCCAGGACCTGCTCACCGGAATGGCGCTCGGCGTGTTTGGCCCAAGCATCTCGACCACCGTGGACGGCGTCGATGTCACCGTGCCGGCGTTCGGCATCGTGCTCAACGCCATCCAGTCCAACTCCTCGACCAGCATCCTCTCCACGCCGAACATCCTGACGATGGACAACGAAGAAGCCAAGATCGTGGTGGGTCGCAACATCCCCTTCCCGGTCAGCAACTCCTTCAACGCCAACGGCCAGCCCGTCATCAGCTACCAGCGTGAGGATGTCGCGATCACCCTCAAGGTGACCCCGCAGATCAACGAGTCCGACTACGTCACCCTCCAGGTCTTCCAGGAAGTCCAGGAGGTCGAGGAGGACAGCAGCGGCCTCGATGTCACCTCCGCCGGCTTCATCACGTCGAAGCGCTCCGCAGAGACCACGGTCGTCATCCGAGACAACCAGACCGTAGTCATCGGCGGTCTCATGGGCTCCACGGACACCGAGGTCGAGACCAAGATCCCCGTCCTTGGTGACCTCCCCCTGCTCGGTCGGCTGTTCCGCGGCACCCGAAAGGTCTCCCGCAAGACCAACCTGCTGATCTTCCTCACCCCGCACGTCATCAACGAGCCGGCGGACATGGAGGAGATCTACCGGGTGAAGGTCGCCCAGCGGCAGGAGTTCCTGCGTCGCTTCTACGGCAAGAGCCGCGAGGAGCAGGAGGCTGCCCTCCAGGAGCTGCTCCAGTACTCGATGAACCAGGTCGACCAGCCCAGCCTCTACCGTGGGCCGACCTCCACAGACTCAGTGATGATCGACACCGACGACTCCATGGAGGAGTCCGCTGAGGAGATCGGCGCGACCTCCCCGGCCAGCACCACGCCCCCTCGCACCCCCTCGGACGCCGCCCTCGATCGCATCGAAGACGGCACCGACACCACCGACACCACCGACGAGTAGGTCCCAATGGGAATCCGACGAGAGGCGCTCCAGGACATCCTCATCCGCCGCGGGGCAGACCCGGGCAGGGTCTCCGAGGCCACCACGACCGCTGAAAAGGGTCGGGTCGGGTTCGCAGAGGGGCTGTCGCGCATCGCGGGGGTCAACGCCGAGATCCTGGTCAGCAGCATCGCCCAGGCCACCGGCCTCCCCTGGCTGCCGGGGGTCGAGCTCGACGACATTGAGGTCGAGCTCGTCCGCAAGCTGAACCTCAGCCATGCCCAGAAGCACGGCGTCCTGCCGCTGTGGTTGCGTGACGGCGTGGTCGAGGTCGCCATCGCCTCTCCCGACGCTCTGCCCGCACTCGATGACCTCCGGGTCCTCATCGGCCACCCCATCCAGCCGGTCCTGCTGCCTCAGACCGTGCTCACCGAGACCATCAACGGCGCGTTCGAGCGGGCCGCGGAAGATGCCGACGCGGTCATCAACCAGATGGACGATGACAACAACGACGAGGATGACTTCATCCTGCCCGAGGACCTCGTCGGCGGCGACTCAGCAGACCAGGCTCCGATCATTCGCTACGTCAACTCCGTGCTCCATGGCGCCATCAAGGAGCGAGCCAGCGACATCCACATCGAGCCCTTCGAGAAGGATCTGGCGGTTCGCTTCCGCATCGACGGCGTGCTGTTTGAGCGGTACTCCCCGCCCCGGCGCTTCCAGGCCTCGATCATCAGCCGCGTAAAGATCATGGCCGGACTGAACATCGCCGAGAAGCGCATCCCCCAGGATGGCCGCATCCGGACCCGAATGGCCGGCCGCGACATCGACATTCGCGTCTCGACCCTGCCCGTCCGGCACGGTGAGCGGGTGGTCATGCGTATCCTGGAGCGCGGCAGCGTCTTCAGCCTCAACTCAGTCGGAATGGCTGAGAAGATGCTCAAGGACTTCCGCAAGCTCATCCGGCTGCCCCACGGCATCATCCTGGTCTCCGGTCCCACCGGCTCTGGTAAGACCACGACCCTCTACTCCGCCCTCTCCGAGATCAACTCTCCCGACAAGAACATCCTCACCATCGAGGATCCGGTCGAGTACGAGCTGCGCGGAATTGGGCAGACCCAGGTCAACAAGAAGATCGACCTCTCCTTCGCCCGGGTCATTCGTGCCCACCTTCGTCAGGACCCCGACATCATCCTCGTCGGTGAGACCCGAGACAAAGAGACCGCCGAGAACGCCATCCAGGCCAGCCTCACCGGCCACCTTGTGTTCTCCACCATCCACACCAACGACGCCGCCACCGCGTTCACCCGCCTGGTGGACATGGGCATCGAGCCGTTCCTGGTCTCCAGCTCCCTGGTCGCCATCCTCGCCCAGCGCCTCGTTCGTCGCCTCTGCACACACTGCAAAGAGGTCTACCAGCCCACCCCCGAAGAGCTTCGGGACGTCGGCCTCAATCCCGTGAACGTCAGCAACCAGTTCTGGCGCGCAGTGGGCTGTGCTGAGTGCAAGAACAAGGGCTACGCCGGCCGGACTGGCATCTACGAGCTGCTGGTGGTCGATGACGAAATCCGCCACACCGTCACCAGCGGCGGAGACGCTGGCATGGTCAAGAAGAAGGCCGCCTCCAAGGGCATGCTGACCCTCCGAGACGACGGACTGCGCAAGGCGCTCGCTGGTGAGACCAGCCTCGACGAGATCCTGCGCGTCACCCAGGAAGACTCCATCGTGCTCGACTGAACCGAGCCAACAGCCGTGCCAACAGAGGAACCCCCACATGCCGGCCTATGAGTATAAGGCACTCGATCGCAGCAAGAAGACTGTCAAGGGCGTCGTCGAAGCCGAGACCTCCAAGAGCGCACGGTCGAAGCTGAAGAAGCAGGGTCTCTTCCTCACCAACCTCGAAGAGCAGAAGGCCGGGCGGGTCAAGAAGGGCTCAGGCATCAACATCCAGGTTGACTTCGCCAAGTTCTTCCAGCGCGTCTCCGCCAACGACATCGCGGAGCTGACCGGCCAGCTCGCCACCCTCACCTCCGCGGGCATCCCGATGGTTGAGGCGCTCAACGCACTGGTCGAACAGACCGAGAATCCCGCGCTCAAGGTCATCCTCGTCGAGATCCGCGAGCAGGTGAACCAGGGAAAGACGCTGGGCGACTCCCTGAAGATGCACCCCAAGGTCTTCAACAACCTCTACGTCTCCATGGTCACCGCGGGCGAGGAATCCGGTGCGCTCGACATCGTGCTCAAGCGGCTGACCGAGTACACCGCCTCCACCGTCAAGATGCGCGGCGAGCTGATCGGCGCGCTGACCTACCCTGCTCTGATGGGGCTCATCAGCCTCGGCGTGGTCGCCGGCCTGTTCATCGGCGTCATCCCACGCATCCGCCGCATCTTCGACAGCTTCGACGTCGCCCTGCCGCTGATCACCCGGGTGATGCTGGGCATCTCCGACTTCTTTGTCTCCTGGTGGTACCTCGTGGCCATGGCCATCGGCGGCAGCATCTGGTATCTGCGCAAGTGGGTGAACACCACGAAGGGCCGCCGGAAGTGGGACCGCTTCATGCTGAACGTGCCGGTGTTTGGTCGCATCAACCGTCTGGTTGCGGTCAGCCGGTTCTGCCGCACCTTCGCCACCCTGCTGTCTTCTGGTGTTCCGATCCTCACCGCGGTCGGCATCGTCAAGAGCGTTGTACAGAATGTCATCCTGGCAGAGGCGATTGAGACAGCCGGTCAAAACATCGCCGAGGGAGAGTCCATCGCAGGTCCGCTGAAGGACTCTGGCGAGTTCCCTCCCCTGGTCACCCACATGATCGCCATCGGAGAGCGAACCGGAGAGCTGGAGCCGATGCTCCAGAAGGTCTCCGACTCCTACGATCAGCGCGTCGAGAACATGCTGCGGGGCCTGACTGCGACCCTGGAGCCGATCATGATCGTGGGGCTTGGCGGGGTGGTCATGGTGGTTGCACTCTCCATTCTGCTCCCGATGCTCAACCTGTCCTCGATCGCCCGTTAGTCACGAATCAGTGTGCAGTTCGGCCTGATGGCCCGGTTCTTGCATCGATTGAAAGCAACCACCCAAGGAGTAGCCCATGTCGCTCAACACCAACCTGAACGAGCTCGCTGAGAGACTTGAGGCGGAGCAGGAAGCCCGCATGATGCGCGGCCCGAAAGATCAGGCGCTGTTCACTCGTGCCGCCCGCGAGGGCCTCACCCTTGTGGAGATCATGGTCGTCATGGCCATCCTCGGTGTCCTCATGACCGTCCTCGGTGGCGGAATGCTCGGTATTCTCCAGGGTGCCAGCGTCGATGCAACCAAGCTGACCATGGGCCAGGTTGACCAGGGGCTGCAGATCTATGCCGCCAAGCACAAGGGCAAGTTTCCCTCGACCAGCCAGGGCCTCGACGCTGCCGCCAAGTACCTGCGCGACGGAAAGGTTCCCCAGGACGCCTGGGATCAGGACTTTCAGTACTTCTCCCCTAGCAGCCACTCCGACGCTGCCTACGACCTCCTCTCCGTCGGCGATGACGGCCAGGAAGGCACCGACGACGACATCAAGAGCTGGGAATCCGGCGACGAGGAGTAAGGAGTCTCCGTGAACCGCATGCGCCAGGGCCTCACCCTCATCGAGATCATGGTCGTGATGGCCATCATCGCCATCGTGCTGGCAGTGGGCATGCCTGCAATCAGCGGCGTGCTCGCGCTGCAGCAGCAGGCCGCGATCACCGAGCTGTCCAAGACCTACGTCTGGCTCATCGATGAAGCCGCCATGCGCAACACCACCTTCCGCATCGTCTACAACCTCGACCGAAACACCTGGAAGGTCGAGGCTGGCGATCCAGAAACCCTCGTCTTCTCCACTCCCGAAGAGCGGCAGGAGCACGACGAAGAAGTCTCTGACATGATGTCACGCTTCACCCAGCGCGAGCTGGAAGAGGGTGCGGCCTCCGATGTCGAGGACGCCTCTGGGCGGTTCGAGGGTCTCGATGATCCGGTGTTCACCACCGAGCAGACCCTCCCCGAGGGCATCCGCTTTCAGTTCATCTACACCCCACAGTACGGCGAAGACGGCATGATGCCCAACCCCGACGGGCCCTCAGACGACCCCGAAGAGGACACCATCGCCTTCACCTACATCTTCTCTGACGGCACTGCCGAGCACACCGTCATCCGCATCGTCGATGTGGACGATCCCGAAGAAGGCTACACGATGGAGATCGAGCCGCTGTCGGGTGCAGTGCGCATCACCATCGATGAGGTCATCGACCCTTCGGACTCCCTCTCCTGGCTCCCAGACGAAGGGCCATCACTGCAGTGATGGCTGCTTTTTCTGCCGACCCACCCACCCCTGCTGCAGATTTTCTAATCCCCCTTCACTGGCTCTGACTTGACCCTCCTTCCGCCACATCGCCGCTCCGGCTTCACCCTGCTCGAAGTGGTCATCGCCCTGGCCATCCTCTCGGTGTCGGTGATGATCCTGGTCGAGACCCAGGCCGGTGCGCTGCTCATGTCCACCGACGCCGATCGGATGCAGACCGCGACCTACCTCGCGGAGGAGAAGATGATGGAGGCCCAGCTCATCCTGGAGCGGGAAGGCTGGGGCAGCCAGGACATCGAGGAGGAGGGCGACTTTGAGGACTTCGGCGAAGAGGAGTTTCGGGGCGGCTCGCTGCAGCTCGACATCGAGTCCGACCAGTACGACGACTACAAGTGGGCCTACACCATCCGGGAGATCAACCTCGACATCCCCTCCAACCTCGGCGACATGGCCGGCGACCTCTCCGAAGGCGGCTACTTCGGCGAGCGGGACACCGAGGAGTTCTCGGGCAGCCAGCCCGACCTCACCGACATGGGCATCTCCCCAGACATGATCAGCGAGTACCTCGGAGCCTACATCCGAGAGGTCCGAGTCCTGGTGTGGTGGGGAGACAACGAAGACGAGATCGATCAGGTCGAGCTGCTCACTCACATCATCAACCCCAGCGGTGCAGTCACTTCGGAAGAAGACACCACGGAGGATGAGTGATGGACAAGACGTTCCGACGGGCCGGCTTCACCCTCATCGAGGTCATCATCGCGCTGGGCATCATGGTGATGATCGCCGGGCTCGCCTGGTCGACTCTCGCCGGCAGCATCAAGCTGCGCGACATCCTCGCCGAAGACGATGCCGTCGCCCGCTCCGCCCGGGTCACCCTCAACAAGCTCTCCCAGGAGCTGGAGCTGTCCTACATCACCGAGAACACTGCGGCCGTGGGCACCTACCGCACGGTGTTTGTCGGCGAAGACGACGGCGACGACTCGGTGCTGTGGTTCGCCACCACCGGCCACCGTCGCACCTACATGAACAGCCGGGAGTGCGATCAGTCCGAGGTCACCGTCTGGACCGAGGAAGACCCGGAAGTCAGCGGCCAGATGGTCCTGCTGCACCGGGAGTCCGGGTTCATCGACCAGGAGCCTGACGAGGGCGGCGCGATCCTTCCCCTCGCGCGCGGCGTGACGAAGTTCCAGCTGCGCTACTACGACGGCACCACCGGGGAGTGGCAGGAGACCTGGGACACCCAGAGCACCGAGACCCTCAACCGCCTGCCCCGCGCCGTCCAGATCGTGCTCGGCCTCGCCGCACAGGATCCAAACGACGACGACGACTTCATCGAGCAGATCTACGTGCGAACCATCATCGTCGAGCGCGCCGACCGCACCACCCAGAGCGCGTTCGCCAAGAGCAGCGGCAGCGGAAGCAGCTCGCTGCCGGGGATCCGACAATGAAGCGCCTCGCTCCCCTGTGGCTGTGGCGACAGCTGACCCGCTCCCGCACCCTCGCCGCTCCCCGTGCCCCGTTCCAACGTGCCCGCAACCAGCGCAGCGGTGTGGCCCTGCTCGTCGCGATCACCACCATGCTGGTGCTCACGGTGCTGGTCAGCGAGCTGTCCTACGTCGCCCGGGTTCGCTTCCTCATCGCCTACCACCAGCGTGACGAGGCACAGGCGTACTGGCTGGCCCGGTCCGGCGTGAACATCTACATCCTCCTGCTGTCCGCAGACAAGGAGATCGGCACCCAGATCGAGAGCTTCGCCGGGGATCTGGGCTTCGACTCCCTGTGGCAGATGGTCCCGGTCATCAACACTGGCCTCATGCGCATGCTGTTCACTGGCGGCGGTGATGTCGATGACTTCTCCGAGGAGGAGCTGTCCACCTTCGCCCAGACCGGTCAGGTCTCTGACGAGGTCGCCTCCGAGAGCCGCGATGAGGGCTCCTCGCTGTTCTCCGACAAGAACTTCCTCGACTTCGAGGGAGACTTCGCCGCGGAGGTCACCGACAACGAGGGCAAGATCGACATCAACCAGTTCGACGGCTTCACCGGCAACATCCAGGACTCTGCCACCGCGCAGCTGCTGTTCTCCCGGATGAACTCCGAGGAAGACGAGGCCTGGTTCCTCGACCGAGGCATCGACCGCTACGAGATCATCGGCAACCTCGCGGACTGGATCGACGCCGACAACATCCGCTCCAGCGGACTCGGCGGCTTCGAGGACAACCTCTACAACGTCCAGGACCCGCCCTACATCGCCAAGAACGCCAAGCTCGACACCTTCGACGAGATCCGGCTGATCGAGGGCTGGCAGGATGACGTGTTCAACCGCTACGCCGACGACATGACGATCTGGAGCAACGGCAAGTTCAACCCCGGCTCCTTCTCCAAGGAGATGCACACCGCGGTCATCACCGCCTATGCAACCGCCACCTGGACCCAGGCACAGGTCGACTCCCTCTGCTTCCAGGACGGGATGGAGGACTGGGGGCTGTCCTGGTACCAGGGCGGGAGCTGGAAGTCGGCCAAGGACTACGCCAACGATGTCCTGGCCAACTGCAACGGCATCGAGCTGGACACGTCCCAGATGCCCAAATTCACCGACAAGTCCCGGGTGTTCACCGTCAAATCGACGGGCCTGGTCGGCACCAGCCAGACCACAATCACCACGGTACTGGATTACACCCGAAACAACACCGGCGACGTCGTCTACTGGCGCGTTGAGTAGCCGCACACTCTGTACGAGGCAGTCATGCCAACCATCATCGGAATCGATCTCGGCGCCCACACCATCAAGCTCTCCTTGATGGAGGGTGGCTTTGGTCGCTACCAGTTCAGCGACGTCCGCCTCCGGACCGTGCCGCAGAGCGTCGAAGACGCCCCCACCCTGGAGCGGCGCCTCTCCACGCTGACCAACCTGATGAGCGAGCTGGGTGAGGTCACCCTCACCTCGGCCACCTGGCCCGCCCAGTCCACCAGCATCCGGCGCATCACCCTGCCGTTTGGGGACCGCGCCCAGGTCGAGAAGACGCTGCCCTTCGAGGTCGAAGAGCACGTCCCGTTCGACCTCGACGAGACCATCCTCGCCAGCCGCATCCTCAGCTCCGAGCCCTCTGAGAGCGTCGTGCTTGCCGCGATGGCTCCGGCAGAGGCCGTCGCCGACTACCTCACCCAGCTCAAGGCCGCCGGGGTCGACCCCAAGCACCTCGCGCTCGACAGCGATCTCATCGGTGCTCACGCCGACGAGGGTGTCCAGGCGGTCATCGACTTCGGCCACACCCGCACCCTCGTCGCCCTGGCGCAGGACGGCAAGGTGGTCACCAGCCGGGCGATCACCGGCGGCGGTCGCGACCTCACCCTCGCCCTGGCCAAGAAGCACGACATCTCCTGGGAAGAGGCCGAGGGCCTCAAGCACGACTCCAGCATCTCCACCCGCGAGTCGACCCCGGTCTCCGCGGAGGCCGCCTGGGACGAAGACGAGCAGACCCAGCCTGAGATCGCCAACCCGGCCATCCCCGCTCCGCCCCAGCTCGCCACCCCTGACGATGCCGCCGTTCTCCTCGGCGCGCTTCGGCCGGTCCTCAACAACATCCGGGCCAGCCTCATCAACTTCGAGGACACCACCGGCCTGGAGGTCGACGAGGTGCTCATCTGTGGTGGCAGCGCCGCGCTTGTCGGGCTTCGGGAGCACCTCTCTGAGGACCTCGGGGTTCCAGTGCGCCGGGTCATCCTCGACACCATCACCGATGTTGAGCCCGCCCGATTCGCCCTCGCTCTTGCCATCGGTCAGCAGGCCGCCGGGCAGACCTTCGGGCGCGAGATCGACATGCGCCAGGGCGACCTCGCCTTCCAGGGAGACCTCGCCACCATCGGCAACTTCCTGCGCATCGGTGTGCTGGCTGCGGTCGCGATGATGATGGTCGGCACCGGCTGGTTCGCCTTCCGCTACACCCAGCTCTCCTCGCAGCTGTCGAGTGCCGACACCGAGATCCGCGACCTCGTCCTGTCCACATTCCCCGGCGAGGTCGATGAGAGCGAGATCAAAGAGGCCTCCGACGCTCTGAACATCATGCAGCTCAAGAGCACCGAGGCCTCCGTGAGAGTCGAGGCCCTCGGCAGCATCCTCTCCGATGTCCCGCCGACCCTCTCCATGCTGCGACAGGTCTCCGACGCCATGCCCCCACACAGCGAGACCCGCATCGACGTGCGCGAGATGTCCATCTCGTCCACTTCCATCACCATGAAGGCCGAGGCCGACGGCTACGAAGATGCCGCCAAGGTCGAGACCTCGCTGCAGTCCGTCGATGCCTTCCGCAACGCAAAGAAGGGTGAGGAGAAGCGCTACCAGGAGAGCATTCGCTTCTCGGTGACCATCCCGCTCGAAACACCCGACACCGAGGAGGGCTGAGTCATGTCCGCATTCAGCACAAAGGTCGCCGCGATTCAGGAGCGGGTGCAGGATCTGCTCGCCAGCATGTCCTCGCGAGACCGCACGATGTTCATCGGCCTGGTCATCGGCGCGGGTGTCCTCGTCATCGGCGGAAGCGCCTACATGATGAACCGCAGCCTCACCGACCTCGACAGCCGCATCGACAGCCAGGAGCACACCCTCCGGATCATGCAGGCCATGGCCGATGACTACGAGGAGTCCTCCGAGAAGTCTGCGCAGATCGAGGCAGAGCTGGCCAGCAACACCAACACTGACCTCTCCGCGTTTCTGGAAAAGTCTGCCAAGACCACCGGGATCAGCGACCGGCTCGATGCCGTCAAGGAGAAGTCGACCTCATCAGACGGCGTCCTCCAGGAAAAGCTCTACGCAGTGTCGCTGTCCAGCTTGGAGCTGACCGAGCTGTCGGAGTTCCTCTATGAGATCGAGACCGCCGGCTTCCCCCTGAAGATCCTGACCATGAAGGTCAAGACCCGCAGCAAGAAGGGTGAGAAGACCCTGAGCGTCGATCTCGACATCGCCGCCTATACGTTGCTGGAGACCGAGGAGAGTGAAGGATGATCAAGACCATCGCGATGGGTGCTGGAGCATCGGTCTGGGGACTCGCAGTCTTCGGAATCGCCCTGCACGTCCACTTCCCTGAGGAGTCTCTCATCGAGCGGGTCCGATGGCAGGTCGAGGAGGGCTCTGGCGGAGCGTGGCTTCTGGATGCCGAGGGCGCGAGCCCCTACCGGATGACCGGAGTCTCGCTCTCTGATGTCACGCTGTTTAAGGCCGAGAAGAAGCGCCGACGCCGCGGCGACGACGACACCCCTGCAGCGGCGAGTCCATTCCTCCGCTCAGAGAGCGTCTCCGTCCGGGCAAAGCCCCTGTCGCTGCTCACCGGGAGCCAGGCCGCCAGCTTCTCCGCAGACCTCTACTCCGGCGAAGTGTCCGGGGATGTCTCGATGTCTGAAGACGTCACCGCCATCGATGCTGTGGCCGAGGACATCGACCTGAACCTCATCCCGTTTAGCGGGGAGACCTGGTCGATCGACGCCGCCGGCAAGCTCAAGCTCGACGTCGACATGGCCATCAACAGCGA
>JBLHNG010000147.1:0-12654 GCA_047621685.1 Myxococcota bacterium
GGAGCGACCCAGCCGCTGGGCATGCACATCCTCTCCGAGCCCCGCGTTGTGGTCTTCATGCCGCCGCGTCGGGTGGACGAGAGGGCGAGTCTGCTCACGGAGCCCGCCTCAAGCGCGCCGATCACCAATGCGGCAAAGATGAAGCGTCGGGTCGCGGTCCAGGTCCCGAGCGGGAGGCCGGTGCTCGGAGCTGTTCCAGAGCACTGCAGCGCACGCATCGAGGTGAGCCGCTGCGGTGAGCCCCTGATGGTGAGCGTGCTGGACTGCCCTGCCCGGTGGCGGAATGACGTCGCTGTGGCCGTCTGGCAGTGGCGCTTCTGCCCGGCGAAGTCCGGTCCGGAGCGCGTTTCCACGACCCTCACGCTCGACGTCCCCCTTCAGTGACTACTCCGGCGCCACCACTGACAGCGACAGCGAGCAGGCCGACGGGGCCGCGCCTTCGTCCGCTGCATAGCAGGATCCGCCATCATCACAGCGGATCTCGCCGTCTGACGTGGTGAACCACATCGCCAGCGCCGCAGCATCGTCCCCACAGCGGTAGCGGTAGCTCACTGAGGCCGGGCGGTCTCCATCGCGGATCAGCACCCCGCTGCCCATGCCGGGCTTGAGCACTGGGCACTCCCCATGCACCGCCTGTGAGCAGGGCACCCCGGTGGTGAATTCCGGAAGCTTCTCCGTCCTCATCACCGCCCCGACCCGGAACGCCCCGGACTGCTCGGTGCCACCGGGGCAGGACAGGCCCCAGGCAAAGGTGCGCTTGTCGTAGAAAGTGTGGTGTGCGTTCCAGGCATCATCGGAGCAGTCTGATACCGCGAGCAGCGGCGGCTCTGCGACACAGCCCCCACATCCGACAAGCAACATC
The DNA here is from genome assembly GCA_047621685.1 of Myxococcota bacterium. GTDB lineage: Bacteria > Myxococcota_A > UBA796 > UBA796 > UBA796 > JAQXDW01. Next base: position 863 of record JBLHNG010000147.1, read on the forward strand.
AAAGCGATCATGCCGGCAGTGTAGCGTGACCTGGGGCCGACGCGATAGCCGCGTGCCCGAGAGGTGGTCATGGCGAAGATTGCAGTGGTTCCTGGTGACGGTATCGGCACAGAGGTCATCGAGCAGGGCGTGCGCGTCCTGTCTGAGATCGCACCGGACCTCACGTTTGAGTGGTTTGACCTGGGCGCGGATCGCTATCTGCGCGACGGTGTCACCCTGCCCGATGATGTCTTCAACCGCTGGAAGGCGGAGTTTGACTGCATCTACCTCGGCGCCCTGGGCGATCCGCGGGTACCCAGCAATGTGCACGCCAAGGACATCCTCCTCGGCAGCCGCTTCCGGCTCGACCTGTTCATCAACCTCCGCCCGATCAAGCTCCTCGACGCGCGGCGCTGCCCCCTGAAGGGCAAGACCTGCGACGACGTGGACATTGTGGTCTTCCGGGAGAACACCGAGGACCTCTACACCGGCATGGGCGGCACCTTCAAGCAGGGCACCCCCGACGAGGTCGCCCAGGAGGTCTGCATCGCCACCCGCAAGGGCGTGGAGCGCATCGTCCGGGCGGCGTTTGCGTACACGAAGTCTCGCGGACTCTCCAAGGTCTGCATGTCCGACAAGTCCAACGCCATGCGCTACACCGGCGGGCTCTGGCAGCGGGTCTTCGCTGAGGTTGCCGCTGAGTACCCCTCCATCGAGGCCAGCCACCTCTATGTCGACGTGCTCGCCATGGAGCTGGTCCGCTGCCCGGAGCGCTTCGAGGTCGTGGTCACCTCCAACCTGTTCGGCGACATCGTCACCGACCTCGGCGCCATCCTCCAGGGTGGGATTGGTCTCGCGGGCAGCGGCAACATCCATCCCGGACGGCTGTCGCTGTTTGAGCCGGTGCACGGCTCTGCGCCCGACATCGCCGGTCAGGGCATCGCCAATCCGCTGGCTGCCATCCTCACTGCCGGCATGATGCTCAACCACCTCGGGCGTCCGGAGGATGAGAAGCGCATTCAGGATGCGGTGCAGGCCTGCCTGCTCAATGACGAGGTCACCCGTGAGCTGGGCGGGAACCTGTCGACGGTCCAGGTGACCGACGCCTTCCTCTCCCGGCTGACTTAGGCCCAGTGGTCCGGCTCGCTGGTCCGGATCGTCGGTCTGGCAAGACACCGAGCCGGATCGCGAGCGGCCACTTCGTGCGGGCAGCCGTGCTCATTTCTCTTGAACCGTGGAGGATTGTGCATGCTTTGAGGAGGAACGTGCAGGACTCCTCGGCCATCCGGGCACAGAATATAGCTCGCGACACGGCACTCACTGCGAACGGAGAAGACGACATGTCGAAGACAATCGAGACGCTGCACCTGAACACGGTCATCACCAACCACACCATGGACATGACCGGGCGAACCGCCGCTGTCACCGGAACAACGAGCGGGACGGGCTACGTCTGTGCCCGAGAGCTCGCCCGCCGTGGCGCGACCGTGCTGCTGCTCAACCGCGCGAGCGGGCGCTCAGATGCCTCGCTCAGCAGCCTCCGCGAGGCGGTCCCTGGCGCCACCTTCGTGCCCATCACGTGCGACCTCCAGAGCTTCGAGAGCGTCCGCGCGGCCACCGCTCAGATCACGGATGGCTACGACCGTCTCGACGTCCTGTGCAACAACGCCGGTGTCATGGCGCTCCCCGACGCTGCGACCCAGGACGGCTACGATGTCCAGATGCAGACCAACTGCATCTCACACTTCCTGCTCACCCGCGAGCTGCTGCCGCTGCTGCGCAAGAGCGACGACGCCCGCATCGTCAACCACTCATCGGGTGCGAGACGTGGGCCGGATCTTGAGTCGAAGTTCTTCGGCGAGAACGGCGGCGACCTGGGCGGCGACGGCACCGACACCGAGAACGCCAGCTTCTCCGGCCCCCGCTGGCACCGCTACCAGCAGACCAAGCTGGCCAACTGCGCGTTCACCTACGGCCTCAAGAGCAAGCTCGACGCGGCCGGCGTTGCGAACGTCAAGGCAGTCGTTGCGCATCCCGGACTCGCTGCCACCAGCCTCCAGGTGACCACCGCCGAGACCGGCGGCATGGACGCGAGCTCCGACTTCATGCTCCAGGCTCAGTCCCAGGAAGACGGCGCGCTCGGCATCATCCGAGGCTGCATGGACCCGGGGGTTGCTTCCGGCGACTTCTTCGGCCCCACCGGCTGGACTGGCTTCCCCGAGAAGCTCCCCCCTGAGCCCGCCCTCTCCTCCACCCACAACATCGATGTCAACTGGGCAGGGTGCGAGGCAGCCGTGGGCAAGTTCACCATCTGATACGCGCTCGCGTGCAGGAGCACTCATGGACACCCAGACACTCGCTGCGCGCGTCGACGCACTCATTGATGCAGACACCAGCCACAAGGACATCGCGACGCCGCTCCCTCGGATGGTTCTGTTTCGGGTGTCCCACACGACTGAGCTCCAGCCTGGCCTGTACGAACCAATCGTTTGCCTGATCCTGCAAGGGCGCAAGGAGACGACCTTCGGGGAGGTCACGCTCGAGATCGGACCGGGGCAGTCGCTCCTGGTGAGCCATGACACGCCTGTGATCGCGCGCATTACCTCGGCGAGCCCAGAGGTCCCCTACCTCGCGATCGTGCTGAGGCTCGACCTCGCCTTGCTCCGCAGCCTCTACGACGAGATGGGCGAAGCCGCGTTTGAGCAGGCGCCCCCCGGGCCTGCCGTGCACGACGCCGACCCTCGCCTCATCGACTGTCTGGCCCGCTACGTCGTCCTGGCCGACGATCCGATCGAGGCCCGCGTCATGGCCCCGATGATCCTGCGCGAGCTTCACTTTCGCCTGCTCATGGCGCCCCACGGTGGGATGCTCCGCGAGCTGCTGCGTCATGACAGCCACGCCAGCCACATCGCCCGCGCCATCTCCCTCATCAAGCGTGACTTCCGCTCCATGATCGCCGTCCCTGACCTCGCCCGAGAGGTCGGCATGAGCGCCTCCTCCTTCCACAAGCACTTCCGCGACGTCACCGCCAACACCCCGCTCCAGTACCAGAAGAGCCTGCGCCTGCTGGAAGCCCGGCGGATGCTCTCGTCGGGCGAACACTCTGTCACCAGCGTCGCCTACGACGTCGGCTACGGCAGTCCCAATCAGTTCAGCCGTGAGTACTCTCGCAGGTACGGTGTGCCCCCGAGCGCCCACCTCGCGTCCGCTGCGGTGTAGTCCCTCAAGTGGCTACAGCCCCCACTCCAGCACCTGCACCACCTCGCCCCCGTCCGCTTGATGCCAGAGCTGGGCGGTCACCGCACCCATCGGCTCCGGTGTCGGGATCACCGACTGATAGTAAAACAGCCCCTCGCCCCAGCCGACCCGCTCCGCGCTCCACGCCGGAACAACATCGTCCTGCCAGGGCTGACCCGTCGCATCGAGCAGACGCAGCCACGTCCAGCCCGGAGTGGTCAGGCTCAGCCAGCCGGTGACCTCGGAGTATCCCGGCTCCAGTCCGACAAGCTGTGCGCTGGGCTCACCGGTGCGGACATGGCGCTCGGAGAGCCAGGCGGGATCGTAGCCACTCTCGGCCACTCGCTCGACGTCGATTCGCGGCAGCACCACTGGCACTGTGCCCAGGGACTCGGCGGTGATGCTGCGGTCGTTGCTTGGAGCAGACTCGAAGATCTCCACCGCCAGCATCGGGGCCTCCACCACGATCGCGGTCGCCAGCCGACCGGCTTGCTCACCAGAGAGGGGGATGCCCTCGACGACGATCTCTGGCTCGCCAGCCTGGGAGGTGCTGATCAGCCCGGCGTCTTCCCACGGATCTTCGGTGGCTCGCTCCCCGAACCGGATCGCGACCCGCCACAGCCGGGTGGGCTCGGCGTGGTAGCCGCTCGGTGTCAGCCGCCAGCCGTCGTCGGTCTCCACCCGCTGCTCAGCGGTGAGCACCCCACCGCGGTGGTGCAGCTTCCAGCGCGGGTCAGCGGAGAGGTGGCGCTGGATCGCTTCCGCCCCGGCCTCGTCGATGGTGCCCAGGGCGGCCGTGTCCGCACCGATGGTGAACGTCACGGTGCTCCAGGTCAGCGTGGTCAGCTCCAGGCCAGATCCGGTCTTTAGCTCTGGCCGGGTCGCGGCATCGACGGAGAGATCGGGCCGGATCGAGTCGGAGGGGAGGGCGATCTCCACCGGGGCCTCTCGGCGACGCTCTCGGACTGGAGCCGCACCATCTTCTGGTGTGACCTTTGGTCCGCAGGCGAGGAGGAAGGCGATCAAGGGTGGCTCGGGCGTGCAGAGGGGCGCGGCATGGCGGCATTGTACCGATGCGGTGCTTTCATGCTCATTGCCCGTCGGGGCACCGATGTCGCGATTAGACCGTGCCTTCAGGCATCGTAATCGAGAAGGATCGCGATCCCGGTTGGTTGCGCGGAGGTCTGCTCCTTGCAACTTCACTTCATGCACTGGAGGTGATGTGATGATTCGAGCCCTGTTCCTGACCCTGATGCTGACTGGCTGCGGTGACAAAGACGACTCTGGAGCCGCGCTGAGCGATGCCTGTGGGCTGGCGGAGGACTATTCCGCCTGTCCGGCGTGTGATGACGGTGAGGTCACCTGCGAGTACGACACGTACAGCGAGACCACCAACAGCTGCGGGGACTGTCAGGCCCGGGCGGCGCTGTATTGGAGCCTGTGTGAAGGGGGGATTGGAGACGATGCGGCCACGATTGAGGCGGGAGTGACCTGTACTGACCCTGTGGCCCTGGAGTAGTCGCCTCGGGGAAGCCTGCGGCGCCCGCTGCGGTACAGGACGGTCCGTTAGGCCTGCGGTGGGTGGCCGCAGGGCGGGGATTCGGAGGTCATGTTGGGGGGTGGCAGGGGGAGCGGCCGCAAGGCGGGCACTCCCGGAGAGAAGTCGCTGTAAAGCGGCGAACGGATGGAGTGCAGCCCCCCTTGAGCGAAGCGCCATGAGCGGGCCGTGAGGCCAGCGTTGGTGCGAAGTGGCCAGAAAAAGAATGGCGCCGACGATGGCGAACCTCAGCCTCCCGGTGAGAGAGCACCCGCCGTCATCCCATCGCCCCGACGCTGCGAAGCCAGAGGCAAGCAGAACAGGTCAGGCAACATCAAAGCCCACGCTTCTCGCACCGTTGGAGTCCGGAGGTGCTAACGCCTCCGTCCCCGGGCTGAGGGCGCCCCTCCAGCTGAGGTTCGTCGTTCCTTCGAAGCCAGGGGGAAGTTAGCCTGCCCTGTTCTGCTCGCCTACGGCTTCTCAGCGTCGTGGCGATGGGATGACGGCGGGTGCTCCTCTCAGGTTTTAGCTGAGGATATTCATCGTCTCATCGGCGCTTTTGCTGGGCGCTTCGCTCCAACGCTGGCCTGTCGGCCGGCTCATGGCGCTGCGCTCAAGGGGGCTGCATTCCTTGCATTCGCCTTCGGCTCTCTCCAGTCACCGCCCCCTGTGCTACCCGCCCAGCGGCCCCAGCATGACACCCGTGGCGAATCCCCGCCCAGCGGCCACCCCACGCAGTCTGACAGGACCTTCCTGTGCCGCAGCGGGTGCCGCAGGCTTCCCGACATCCCTCGCATAAGTTTACGGAAATATAAGCACGTAATGTTGGCCTTCGTCAGCCTTGACCCGTCAACGCCCGAGCCAAGAGCAGCAGTCACCTTCATGGTGTCTATATTTCCGGAGTAAAATTTCTGCACAGAGCACACCTGCTGGTCAGTGTGGCAGGCGGTGTATAGATACGACTTCGTTCCACACCATCGAGGCTCCAACATGTCTGACATCGTCTTTCTCTCCGGCAAGCGCACGCCGTTCGGCGCCTTCCTCGGCGCGCTCTCCTCGCTCTCCGCCAACGACCTCGGCGTCATCGCCAGTCAGGCCGCCATCGCGCAGGCCGGCATCCAGCCAGACGACATCGACCACGTCATCTTCGGAAACGTCCTCCAGACCAGCGGCGACGCCATCTACTGCGCCCGCCACATCGGCCTGCGCAGCGGCGTGCCGGTCCCGACCCCGGCGGTCACGGTCAACCGGCTGTGTGGCTCTGGCTTCGAGTCCCTCATCCAGGCCGCCCACCGCCTCCGCCTTGGCGAGTCCACCATGATCCTCGCTGGCGGTGCGGAGTCCATGAGCATGGCACCCCATGTCGTGCGCGGCTCCCGGAACGGCTTCAAGCTCGGTCACGGTGAGTTCACCGACACCCTGCGCGAGTGCCTCACCGACACCCAGGCCGGCTGCGAGATGGCCATCACCGCCGAGAACCTGGCCGAGAAGTACAACATCACCCGCGACGAGGCCGACGACTACGGCTTCCGCTCCCAGACCGCCTGGCAGACTGCCGCTGGTGAGGGCCGCTACGACGCTGAGATCGTGCCGGTCACCATCAAGGGTCGCCGCGGCGACACCGTGGTCTCCGTCGATGAGCACCCGCAGCTCTCCCCGCTCCAGTCCGATCGCATCCGCAACCGGTTCAGCCGCGAGGCGATGAGCGGCCTGCGTCCCATCTTCAAGAAGGACGGCACGGTCACTGCCGCCAACGCCTCGGGCATCAACGACGGCGCTGGCGCGATGATCATGACCACCGCCGCCATCGCCGAGGCCCGCGGTCTCAAGCCGATCGGTCGTCTCATCGCAGGTGCTGCGGTCGGTGTCGAGCCCAAGTACATGGGCATCGGCCCGGTCGCCGCCATCCGCAAGGCGCTGGAGCGGGCGAACATGAGCATCGGTGAGATGGACCTCATCGAGATCAACGAGGCGTTCTCCAGCCAGTACCTCGCTTGTGAGAAGGTCCTGGAGATCGACCGCGCCATCACCAACGTCAACTCCGGCGGTGTTGCCATCGGCCACCCCCTCGCCGCAACCGGCACCCGGATCACGACCCACCTCATCAACGAGCTGAAGCGCCAGGGCAAGAAGTACGGTGTCGGCAGTGCCTGCATCGGTGGCGGCCAGGGCATCGCAGTCGTCGTCGAAGCGTTCTAATGGCCTGGATCAAGCTCCCCGATGACGAGGCTACCCCTCAGCTCACCCGGCTGACGGCGCCCTACCGCAAGGAAGGGCGGCCCACGCCGTCGGTGATCGCAGTGATGAAGTCCAGCCACCGAACCATGCGCTCGGTGCTGGCACTCAACAACGCGGTCACCTTCGGCGGATCCCGGCTCGGTCGAGGCACCGAGGAGCTGATCGCCACGACAGTCTCGGCACTCAATGAGTGCTTCTACTGAACGGTCAGCCACGGGGGGTACCTCCGTGACTTCGACACTGATCTGACTCAAGACGACTGGCGGACGCTGGTCCGCTGGCTGTGGCATGGCGGGGAGGCCGCGGCGGATCTCGCCCCGGCGGCCGCGGCGTCTTCGCTGTGCGATGCGCTTCCCGGCTTCGCCTTCCTCACCCCGCGCAAGCGAGAGATCCTCCGCTACGTCATCTGGCTGACCCTCAGCCCCCGCTCGATGACCGCTGACCACCTCGATCCGCTTCGGGGTGTGGGGCTGAGTGACGATGAGATCCACGATGTGGTCCATGTCGTCGCCTGCTTCTCCTACATGAACCGACTCGCCGATGGCCTCGGGGTGAGCCTCCTGCCCGCCCGGGAGGCACAGGCAATCGCCCTGTTCGGCGAGGAGGCCCTCGCAGCCCATCGGGCATGGGCGAGCAGGGGCGCGGTGCGATAGTGGAACTCCCGGAGGTCGAGTGATGAACGACAGCAGCAGCACCCCCACCAGCTCGGTGATCTACGACTGGAATCTGCGCGGCGACACCCTCTCACCTCCGCTGCGGCAGGTGGAGTTCTTTGACGAGACCCTCCGCGACGGCATCCAGTGCCCCTCGGTGACCGATCCGCCGATCGAAGCCAAGATGAAGATGATCCGCCTGATGGACAACGTCGGGGTCCACCACGTCGACGTCGGCCTGCCCGGTGCCGGCCCCCGTGCGGTCGAGGATGTCATCGCCCTGACCGCGTTCATCCGGGATGAAGGGCTGGCCATCAAGCCGGCCTGTGCTGCTCGCACCCACCCCAATGACATCCGCCCAATCATCGAGGCCAGCCAGAAGACCGGCGTGGGCATCGAGGTGATGACCTTCCTGGGCACCTCCCCGATCCGTCTGTACGCCGAGGGCTGGGACGAGGACCTCCTCGAGAAGCGTGCGCGCACCGCCGTCAGCATGGCCAAGGGCGCCGGGCTGACCTGCACCTTCGTCACCGAAGACACCGTGCGCTCCCACCCCACCACCCTCCGCCGGCTGTTCACTGCGGTGATCGAGGAAGGGGTCGACGGGCTGTGCGTCTGCGACACCGTCGGTCACGCCACCCCCAACGGGGTGTTCAACCTCGTGCACTTCACCCGCAACCTCATCCGCGGCCTCGGCAGCGGCACCCGGGTCGACTGGCACGGACACAACGACCGCGGCTTCGGCCTCAGCAACGCCCTGTCCGCCATCGAGGCCGGGGTGGATCGGGTCCATGGCACGGTGCTGGGCATGGGCGAGCGGGTCGGCAACACCTCGCTGGACCTCATGCTGGTCAACCTCCGCCTGCTCGGCCTCATCGACCAGGAGCTTGCCGATCTCGCTGAGCTTGTCGACATCGCCTCGAAGGCCTGCAACTGGCCGATCCCGGTGAACTACCCGGTGTTTGGCAAGGACGCCTTCCGCACCGGCACCGGGGTCCACGCCGCAGCGGTCATCAAGGCACTCAAGAAGAACGACAACGATCTCGCCGACAAGGTCTACTCCGGCGTGCCTGCGTCCTGGTTCGGGCGCCGCCAGGAGATCGAGATCGGCCACATGGCCGGCGACAGCAACATTATCTACTGGCTGTCCTCCCGGGGAATCGAGCCGGAAGAGGCACTGGTCGCCCGCATTCGCACTGCCGCGAAGGCCACCAACCGGGTCCTCGAAGAGTCCGAGGTCATGGCGATTATCAACGGTCTTTGAGCTTTTCGCTCAACCGCACCGTCCGTTGAGCGGAAAACCATTGATATAAACCCTCCATGCTTACGCTCCTCTTGCTGTCCTGCAATCGCACCGGTGACGACTCCGGCACAATCACCGCGCGCGGAGACTGCAACCCGGTCGAGGACGCCCACTGTCTGCTGCCGTTCCCCAGTGACTTCTTCCTCACGCAAGACGACACCACCGCCACTGGCCTTCGCATGGCGTTTGGGGCGGACTCCCTGCCGGTCAACATCGATGGGGTCCCCCTGGATCCGGTCTACCTCCACGAGAAGGATGGCTTCTCGCCAAACGGCAGCATGCTCGCCCACCTTCCTGGCGCCATGGTCGAGGGGCTGCTGACCTGGAAGGACCCGTCGGGCTACCTCGACGCCGACGTCAAGACCGTCCTGCTCGATGCCGAGACCGGTGAGCGCATCCCGCACTTCGTCGAGCGCGAAGCCGCCGCGGATTCAGAGCGCTCCCTGCTGATGCTGCGTCCGCTTCAGTCGCTGGGCTTCTCTCGGCAGATCATCGTTGGGATCCGCGGCCTGGTGGATGACTCCGGCGCTCCGGTTGCTGCCCCGACAGGCTTCACAGCCCTCCGTGACGGCACCGGGGGCGAGGCCGACCTGGAGCGACAGCGTGACCACTACAGCGACACCATCTTTCCCGTCCTGGAGTCCGCTGGCTTCGCTCGCGAGGAGCTTCAGCTCGCCTGGAGCCTGACCACCTCGTCAGAGACCAGCATCACCGGTCGGCTGGACTGGATGCTGGCCGATGCGGCGGAGGCGGTGGGGGCGGGTGGTCCGGACTACACGATCACCGAGACCACCGACAGCGACTGCAGCACCGGGACCACCATCGGGCGGCACATCGAGGGCGAGATGGTTGTGCCGCTGTACCTCACCGACTGGCAGCCCGGCAGCCTGCTGACCCGGGACGACGCTGGCATGCCCTACCGCAACGGCACCGCTGAGGTCCCGTTCACCATCCGGGTTCCCTGCTCTTTGCTGCTGGAGCCCCGCCCCGGTGCCCTGCTCCAGTACGGCCACGGCCTGCTCGGTGGTCGCAGCGAGGTGGAGTCGAGCTTCCTGGGACAGCTGGCCGACGACAACGGCATGGTCGTGTTTGCTGCGGACTGGACCGGCATGAAGTTCGCCGACACCGGTCCGATCACCCTCGCCCTCATTCAGGATCCCCACATGTTCTCCACCGTGCCTGAGCGCACGATGCAGGGCTTTGTGGAATTCACCATGCTCGCGACCCTGATGTCTGGCGACATGGTGGGCGAGGCACAGCTCACCGTCGAGGGCACTCCGCTCATCGACCCCGAGCGCCTCTACTTCTACGGCAACTCCCAGGGCGCGGTGCTCGGCGGGGCCTATGCAGCGATGTCGCCGGACATTCAGCGGGCGGTGCTCGGGGTTCCCGGCATGCCGTTCTCCCTGCTGCTGACCAGAGCGGAGGGCTTTGCGCCGTTCTTTCAGCTCCTGGAGACCATGTACGAGGACTGGGCGGACATCACCCTGATGATCAACCTGTTCCAGCCGCTGTGGGATCCTGGTGAGTCCGGGGGCTGGGTGCACCGCATGGACCGGCCAGTGCTGATGCAGGCCGCCATCGGAGACGCCTCGGTGCCCACCATCGGGGCGCATGTCCTCGCCCACAACCTCGGCGCCGGGCTCGCGAGCCCGTCTCCGCGCGCGGTCTGGGGGCTCGACGCGGTGACGCTCCCGACGAAGCAGAGCGTGCTGGTGGAGTTCGACTACGGGATCGAGGAGCCCCTGGAGAGCGTGCCGGCGACCGACGCCGACAGCAACCCCCACAACAGTCCCCGGTACGCCGCGGCGGGGATCGCTCAGATCGCCGGGTTTCTGAGCACCGGGGTCATTGAGCAGACCTGCGACGAGGCGTGTGATCCGGACTGAGCCGATGGGGTCTACCCGCCTGAGGTTCGGTAGCCGGCCGGAGGCGGGCGGGGTGAGGTGCCAGGGAGCGGTGCGGAGTTCGACGGAGCCGGTTGGGTGGCTGCCTTTTCCCCCCTGATTTTGTTGATTGTATTGTTTTGGATCGCCTGATCTGGAGTCGCAGTTCGCCCGGGCGCGCAAGGGGAACCTGCAGAGGGCCGTGTCGCAGGGCCGGGGGACGCCCTTTAGCCGGGGGCGCCCTTTAGCCGGGGGCGCCCTCAGCCCACGTCCAGATTCTCTGGCGGCCCCGGAGACAGCAAGCGACCCGAGGCTTGAGAGATGGTCCAGTCACTGAGAATGCCGGCCGACAGGGAGTGAGAGGCGGAACCGCTGGGAGGCGGAGTGAAACGGAGACGGAACGAAGTGGAGTTGGGCACTCATGGAGACGGCTAGAGCCGGCACTCGCAGAGCGGAGTTGCGACCGCGGAGGGGACCCGTAGCGATCAGAGCCGGGGGCGCCCCCGGCTGAGGGGCGGAGACGGGGTTGGCAGTACCGCCGCACTTCAAGGCTTCGCCCATCTCGGCTCTAGATGTTGCCTGCCCTGTTCTGCTCGCCTTTGGCTTCTCAGCGTCGTGGCGATGGGATGACGGCGGGTGCTCCCTCACCGGATGGTTGAGGTTCGCCATCGTCGGCGCCATTCTCTTTCTGGCCACTTCGCACCAACGCAGGCCAACGGCCCGCTTATGTCGCTGCGCTCAAGGGGGGCTGCATTCCCGACGTTCCCCTTCGGTTCACTCTGGTCACCGCTCCCCCTGTGACCCCCCAGCCTGACACCAGTCATCGCTCCCCCTGGACTACCCGCCCAGCGGACCCCAACCGGACACCTGGGCCTCACCCGCTCAGCTCTCCTTCATGTACTTCATGCCCTTCCGCGGCTCAATGGCAACCGCAGACAGCACGCCGCCCATCATTGCGC
>JBLHNG010000148.1:0-12631 GCA_047621685.1 Myxococcota bacterium
CCCGAGGCTGGTAAGGCGGGCAGTCGCAAAACAGTGGACGCCGACAGGGAGTGAAGCGCGGACCACGGAGGGGACCCGTAGCGATCAGCGCCCAAGGACGGAGACGGGGTTTGCAGTACCGCAGGACTTCAAGGATTCGCCCATCTCTGCTGTTGATCTTGCCGACCTGTCCTGCTCGCCCTTCGGTCTTCTCAGCCTCGTGGCTTTCGATTCCGAAGGGCCCTCCCTCACCCATGCGCTGAGGTTCGCCATCGTCGACGCCATGCTTTTTCTGGCCACTCCGCTCCAACGCCGGCCTTCGGCCTGCTTATGGCGCTGCGCTCAAGGGGGGCTGCACTTCCTGCATTCACCGCCTTACGTCGGTTCTCTCCAGTCGCCGCTCCCCCTGCCACCCCCCAGCCAGACACCAGCCGGACTCACTCAGAGGTTCAGCTGTCTCTCAATGTCCTTCAGCAACCGCCCTGCCTGGCCCGGCCGACTGCTACAGATGCACCGCTTGTACGCCTTCCAGACCTCCGCCAGCAGCGGGTCATCAATCAGCCGGTGCTCATTGGGATCCGGATCCGTCGTCGAGAGGTGAATCCCACTCAGCGTCCGGCGCCGGTGAAGCTGAGTCAGCGATCGCAGAAAGTGCCGATCCGCACCCTCCTCGCCCCGGCTCCGCAGCTCACAGAAGATGCGCCACAGCACGCTCTCTGGCAGAACCTCCTCGGCTCCTGGCACCCGATCCGGCTGGAGCCGAAGGAGTCGGATCAGCTGCCGAGAGGGGGTAGACGGATCGAAGGGAATCGCACTGTTCATAGAGCCTCCGGTGTGACGACCGGCCCGGACTGCCTGGGGCTGGTATATGGTTCTGCCCCGTAAAGGAGGCCGACAATGAAGCCCCTCAGAGGCTGGCTCGATTCCCGCGTGTGGCTGTCCGCCCTCCTGGTCTCGTCCACTGCACAGGCTGGCGTGCTGCCGGAAGGCGTGGAAATCTCCACCCTCGACAGCGGTCTCACCATCATTGCCGTGCCCCTCCAGACGCCGGATCTGGTCGCGGTCCAGATGTGGATGGACGTCGGCTCCCGGCACGAGACCGAGGCGGGATCGACCGGCTACGCCCACTTCGCCGAGCACCTGCTGTTCCGCGGCTCGGAGAACTTCACCGCTGAGGAGCGGCAGGCCCGGATCCTGGAGCTTGGCATCATCGACAACGCCTGGACTTCTGGCGACAACACCTGCTACCACCTGCTGTTTCGCGCCGACCGACTTGAGGGCGCCCTCACGCTGGAGGCGGATCGCTTCCTGCGGCTGGCCCTGACCGACGAGGCCGTGCGCAAGGAGTCCGGGGCGGTCGCTGGAGAGCACCGCAAGGAGCTGTCGGACCCGGAGTCGGCGCTCTACAAGGCGCTGTGGGCCACTGCGTTCTCTACGCACACCTACCACCACACCACCATCGGCTTCGACGAAGACGTCGCCGCAATGCCCGACGGACTGCCGGTCATCGAGCGCTTCCTCGACGCCTGGTATCGCCCGGAGTCCGCCACCCTCGTCATCGCCGGAGACATCGAGCCCGACGCCGCCATCGCACTGGCGACCGCTGCGTTTGGGGACTGGCAGGCCGCAGACGTGGAGCCGCCACCGCCGATCCCCGCCGAGCCGGAGCAGACCGCCGAGCGTCGGGCGACCGTGGACTGGGACGGCGGACCGAGCCCGGCGCGGCTGACGGTGGGCTGGAAGACCCCGGCGTTTGTGCCCGGGGAGGGAGACGCCGCGGCCTGGCTGCTGCTGGACAGCCTGCTGACCGAGCGCGCTTCGCCACTGCACCGTCGGCTGATCGAGGGAGAAGAGGCCATGGCATGGTCGATGTGGTCGGAGTCGCCGAACAGCGCGGACCCGGGACTGCTCGCGCTGGTCCTGGAGCTGAAGCCGGGGGTGGAGCCGGCAGACGTCGAGGTGATCATTGCCGAGGAGATCGACGCCCTGCGCAGCCTGACCCCCGAGCAGCTCGACCTCGCCCGGCAGCGCGCCCGACGCTCGACGCTGATGGCACTCGACTCTCCCCGCCGCTGGGCCAGTCAGATCGGGTGGTACACCTCGCTGGGCGGGGATCCCGGGGCGCTGGATCGGCACCTGGAGTCGCTCGCCGCAGTCGAGGTCGCTGACATCGTGCGCCTGGTCGACACCGCGCTGGTCAAGAGCCAGCGGACGGTGGTGGTGCTGGAGGAGACACCGTGATGTGGATGAGTCTGATTCTCTCCGGCTGCTTCTGGCAGCGCGCCCCTGGACCGGTCCCCGCAGACATTGCCGAGGGCACGGTCGCCCGGATCGGCCACCGGGTCGACGGGCCGCTGGCCTGGGTCAACCTCACCGTGCGTGCCGGAAGTGCCCATGATCCCATCGGGCAGGAAGGGCTCGCGTGGCTGACCGCTGGCATGCTGCGAGAGGGCGGCGCGGGCGGACGGACCGCGGAGGAGGTCGAGGCGGAGCTGTATGCGCTGGGCACCGACATCGACGTGCTCGTCGATCGGGAGCAGGTCACCTTCCGCACGAAGTGTCTCGCCGAGGATCTCGACGCGGTGGCCGACCTGCTCGGCGACATGGTGCTGGAGCCGGCACTGGAAGCAGACACGATGACCCGCCTCCTTGAGAGCGCGCAGGACTGGCTGACCCGCGGGGTGACCGACAGCGACGAGCGGCTGGGCATGGCGGTCTTCGACGACTGGCTGTTCACCGGCCACCCCTACGGCCACCCGGTCGAGGGGCGCTCCGGTGTGGTCGGCTTGCTGACCCGTGCTGACGTCGAGGGCTTCCTGGCGGATCGCTATGTGCGCCCGGCGATGGTGGTCGGCATGGCTGGCCCGATGGTCGACGGCCAGGAGATCCTCACCCACGCCACCGGCGCTGCAGCCGCCGCGACCTTGATTGCTCGTCTCTCTACGGAGACCTCGACGAACCTCTACCGCGACGTCACCCCCCGCCCGGTGCCCGGAGTGTCTGGTCGCAGTCTGCTGGTGGTCGAGAAGTCTACCGAGGCCACCGGCCTGCACCTCGGCCACGACACCGCGCTCACGCCCGAACACACCGACTGGCCGGCGATGGTCCTGGCGATGGTGGCGTTCGGGGAGCACCGACAGAGCCACGGAAGGCTGTACCAGGCGCTGAGGGGCACCCGAGGGCTCAACTATGGCGACTACGCCTACGTCGGCATCTACCGACAGGCCGGCTGGTCCTCAGAGCGCGAGCCCGCCTCCGACCGGCTCTCCAGTCCGTTCTACGTCTGGATTCGCCCCACGGATGCGGTCAACGGACCGTTCGCGCTCAAGGCTGCGGTGACGATGATCGAGGAGCTGGCAGCGACTGGGCTCACCGCGGACGAGTTCACAGTGATGCAGCAGTACCTCTCTGGTCGAATCAGCCTGTGGGCGTCGGATCCCGGGCGTCGGCTGGGCTTTGCGGTCTCAGCGACGGTGATGGGCTGGTCCGATCCGCTGGACACCCTCCCCGCTCAGATCGAGGCGCTCACCCTTGAGCAGGTCAACGCCGCCATCACCCGCCACATCCGCCCCGATGATCTGCGGATCGTCGCGGTCACTGGAGACGGCGCCGCCTTCATCGCCGCGGTTGATCCGGATGACAGCGAAGAGAAACAGTCTGAAGGTGAAGGTTCTGGCCCCTCCATCGTCTACACGACAGCCGCTCCCGAGGTGGACTCGCCACAGCACACCCGGGATCTTGAATTTTCGCGCTACGATCTGGATCTGAAACAGACCAGCGTGCTGACTACTGAGGAGTTGTTCCGATGACCCATCCCCACGCCTTCACCCTCGCCGCCCTCGCGATCCTCACTGCAGGCTGCACCGACGGTGCTGGTGGGCTGCTCGATGTGTCGTTTGACCGGCTCGATGTCCAGAACATCGACTTTGAGACCGTCGACGCCGACTTCGTATTCCGAGTGGAGAACAACACCTCGTTCGGCCTCTCCGTCGCGGACTTCGACTACGCGCTCCAGTTTGCGGACATCGAGTGGCTCACCGGCGACGACCCCGAGGGCCTGACCCTCCTCGCCTCCGACTACTCCGAGATCGCTCTGCCGACCTCGGTTGTGTTTGAGAACCTCTACGAGGTCGTCCAGGCCAACCGGGGCGATGACATCATCGGCTTCGGGCTCGCTGGCAACTTCGGGCTCGCTCTGGCGACCGACACCGTCACCTACGACGACGACAGCAGCGGGCAGAGCGAGACTGAGCAGGCCACCAACCAGGGCATCGAGCAGGGCGAAGACGGAACCTACATCCTCGACATTCCCTACGATGCTGGCGGAGACTTCCCCGCGCTGCGCCGCCCGAAGTTCTCGTTCGAGAAGATCCGCCTGGCGAACCTCAGCCTGTCGACGGCCTCCATCGAGCTGGACCTCGGGGTGGACAACGAGCATGAGTCCAACCTCTGGTTCACCAACTTCGACTACAGCCTCGGACTGGACGGCACCACCATCGCCTCCGGACTGATTGATGATCTCGGCGGGGTCGACGGCGTGGCGAGCGGAGAGGCTTCGGCAGCTTCCATCGGCACCCTGACGTTGCCGATCGACATCGATCTGCTGTCGCTGGGTGTGGCGGGCGTGGAGATCTACCAGGCCCTGGCCAACAACCAGCCGCTCAACCTCAACCTTGCAGCTGCCACCGATGTCGACACGCCGTTTGGTGTGGTCACCCTGGCAGTGGACGAGAGCGGCAACGTCTCCGTCGAGTAGGCGCGCCGGATGGTAGCATATGTGATCTCTCGGGAGCGCATATGACGGAAGCGGACTCCCCTCCCTGGAGTGAGGAGGGCTCGGAGGACATCCTGGGACAGGACCGCATGGCCCTGTCGCTCCTCCGAACGATCGAGCAGCTCGGCAACGGAACGATGATCGCGGTCTACAGCGAGCCCGGGGCCGGCGGTGAGCTGTTCATGAAGCGGCTGGCGTGGATGCTCAGCGGCGGTCGGCAGCGCGCCCGGCTTCGGACCAACACCCTGCTGCCCAACCCGGCGTGGTACGACCCATGGCTCGCTTCCCCCAACAGCAGCCCCCTGAGCGGGCTCGCGGGTGCGCTGGCACAGGCCGCCGCCAATCCACAGGGCGCCACGGATCGGGCCAGCGACTTCATCGCGCAGCTCAACCGCCTCAACAACGAGCAGACCAGCGGTGCGGGCGGTGAGCTGCCGATGGTTCGGGTGCAGCGTGCGTTCGAGCAGTTCATCACCACTGCTCGGGGCGCGCGAAGCGGCCGCCAGGTGCTCATCCTCTCCAACATGGATCGCATCTCTGCCGCCCGACGCTGGGAGCTGCTGGAGGGGCTTGCATTGCTGATGGATGGCGGCGCGGAGCTGTCGGTGGTGATGTCACTGGACCCCGCGGACCTTCGGGCCTCGCTGCGCATGCGGGATCCTGGGGCCACCGACGACCACCTCCGGCTGATGGGAGATCGCCTGTTCGATCTCACCCTTCAGATCCCGCCGCTGGGGGTGCGCCGGATCTCGACCCTGCTGCGTCGCTATGTTGGTGAGAGCGAGGAGATCCTCCAGGAGAGCTTCGGTGCGACCGCCCTGAGCCGGCTGAGCGTGGCGGTGGCTCATGAGCCGCTTGGCTCTCCGCGGTTCCTCAAGCTGCTCGCAGTCCGGGTGATGATGCTGGCGGAGTTTGCCCTGGAGGCCCGGAGCAGCCGCACCCTCACGGAGGCGCAGTGGGCCTGGGTGGTTCTCAGCCAGCGGTGGCCCGAGCTGCGCACCTACATGCAGACCACCGCTCGGTGGGCCGAGCTGCGGCAGACCCTGATCTGGCTCCAGAAGTCCGACCGAAATCCCCGGGAGATGATCCGCTCCAATCTCGTGAAGAAGCTGGAGGCCGATCCGAACCTCTACCGCTACCTCCACCTCCAGGCCAAGGGCTTCGAGGGGGACACCGACGGTCTCCTCTGGATCGAGGGCATGCTGCGCGCCGCGGGGCTGTAGGATAAGGCCCCGTCATGGGCGAGCGTCGCAGCGCGATGATGGTGGGTCGGGCAGTGATTGGTGGTATGAAAGCCGCCAAACGACTGATCCCGGCACGGCTCCTCCGGGTTGTTGAGGATCGGATCTTCTATGGGATCTTCAACGTCACGCGGGTCATGAACGACCACTACGGCTGGCGACCGCCCGATCCTGAGGAGGACAAGACATGATCGGCTTTGGAGATCGTCTCACGTTGGCAGTGAAGGCTGTCGGCGCACCCATCGGCCTGGGGCTGGATCCACACCTCGGCCGGCTCCCACGGCGACTTCAAGCGGGACTTGAAGGCAAGACCGGTGCTGCATGGCGAGCGGCGGCGGCGGATGCGGTGGTGGACTTCAACACCGCAGCAATCACCGCAGCGAAGGGGCGGGTGGCCGCAGTCAAGCCACAGTTTGCGTTCTATGAGCAGCTCGGAGCGGCGGGCTGGGCAGCGCTGGAGGAGACCTGCCGGCTGTCCCGAGAGGCTGGCCTGCTGATCATCGCCGACGCCAAGCGAGGAGACATCTCCTCCACTGCCGCCGCCTACGCCCGGGCGATCCTCGACCCGACCGGTCCCATCGCCGCGGACTCGGTGACCCTCAACCCCTGGATGGGCATCGACGTGCTCGCGCCCTTCCTGGAGTACGCCGCTGAGGGCTGCGGGGTGTTCGCCCTGGTGCGGACCACCAACCCTGGCAGCGCCCTGCTCCAGTGCCACCACGACGCCGCCACCCGGCTGGCGGAGGAGCTGGAGCGCCTGGGCGCCGACCACATCGGTGACTCTGGCTTCTCGCCGGTCGGTGCAGTGGTCGGTGCCCAGCGTGCCGCCGAAGCTGCTGCGCTCCGGACCGTGATGCCCTCGGCCTGGTTCCTGGTCCCCGGGGTGGGTGCGCAGGGCGGCGGCGCGGCTGAGGCCCTGGCGGGTGCACGCTCGGATGGCCTGGGCAGTCTCGTGGTCAGCTCTCGATCGCTGCTGTTCCCTGCCAGTGAGAGCGCGCAGTTCGAAGAGGAGCCCAGCGCCTTCATCGCCGCGCAAATCGATGCCCTTTCCGCACGCTTGAAGGCTGTCAGAAGAATGTGAAAGTCTGCTTTCTTATTAGACCTCCAGCCTGTAGAGTCAGGTCTCAGGCAGGAGGTCTTTGATGCTCAAGTTCCACTCTTTCACAGCCCTGATCGCTCTGGCGATCCTCTCCGGTTGTTCGTCCTCAGGAGCCTACCAGGGGCAGCTGGAGGCTCAGCTCGGCGCCCCATTCCCCGACGATCTTCGGGTAATTGCCCGCGCGGACTCCAACACCTCAGACATGACCTGCCTCAGCTTCGAGGCCACCCCGGATGCTGCGGGCGCTTTCAAGCTCGATGGTCTCTGCGAGGGCGTCACCTACACCCTCTCGCTCACCGACAGGAACCTCCTCATGGAGGGCAGCCATGAGGTCCAGGGCGGCTCTGCGGAGGCCCCGCCCACCCTCACAAGGGTCTGGCCGATGTCTGCGGGCAACGGTGTGGCGCTGTTGAGCGAGGGCAAGCTGAAGTCCATCTCGACCTACACCGATGTCAAGAAGCTCCAGCTCTTAGAGACCCAGGAACCAGTCCTCTACCCCCGCCACAAGCCCAACGGCTCCATCGTGGTGGCTGACGGCGGTCACCTCGTCATCACCGGCCAGCAGACCCTCACACGGCTCCAATTCACCCCGCTCATTGAGGAGACGGTCGAGCGCAGCTTCCACGACAGCTACACCCTCGGCCCTCACTTCTACGCCGGGCTCAAGTTCAGCTCAGACACTGAGGTTGAGCGCATCGAGGCTGTGGTGGACGCCGCGAAGATCACTGATGTGACGGGCGGGGACATGGCGGTGCGCTACATCGCCCACGATGCTCTGCCCCCGGGGCACTACGCCTTGATGGGGGAAGGGGACAACCGCATGTACACCATCACCTTTGGACCGCAGGCGGAGCAGACCGTCAGCACCAATGGTGAGTAGGAACCACTGGGCGCTCTGAGCCGACGTGCGGTTGGCGGGTGTCCGGGTGGGGCCGCAAGGCGGGTAGTACAGGGGGCGGGGACAGTGAGCACCCGACTTCAAAATCAGAGCAAGCTCACCCCAGCAGTCCGCTCCTCTCAGGAGCGGGGCGGCACGAACTCGCCGAACTCCCGGCGGCCGACCCACTCGGTGAAGCCCTGGCCCATGTTCCGTCCGGCCCAGTTCTGGGAGATCCGGGCGACGAACAGCCGGTCGCGGTCGCTGATGAACTGCTTGAAGTGGTCCCGAAGCTGGGCCGCGGACAGGGGGCGGTGGGGCTGGATGAGCCACATCCCACCCATGCGGTTGGACCAGTGGCCGGTGCTCTTGATGGCAGCAGCGAGGCGCTCGGTGGTGACCTCATTTTCCTCGGCGGCTTCGTAGCTGAGCATGTACATCATCAGGGTATTTCCTCGGTTGCCGGAGTCTCCGTCGGGGGAGCTTCCGGGAGTGGTTCTTCTAACGGCTCTGTCGGCTGTGCTTCCGCAGGGACGCCCTCTTCTGAAGTCGCCTCAGCAGGCTCAGTGGGGACGGCGTCCGGGCTCGGTGCATCGGAAATTGGAATGCCATGGTAAATCTGCCCGCCCAGCGGCCAGAGAGTTGCGCTTGGGGGCGCCGGGGGTGGGTTGGGTGTGTCAAGGGGACGCTCACTGCAGCCCACCAGGACCACCATCAACACAGCCATCTTCCAGATCATCGAGCACCCCTCAGAGTGGTGGTGGCCGTATGATATCGGCTGAGTGAAATACATGGTGCCGTCGAGGGGTAGTCGAGGGTGGCCCATCAGGAGATCAGATGTCGGACAGCTCAGATCAATCCAACAAGACCATCGACGACAAGGACGAGGGCCGAGAAGGCAACCGTCCCCGCTACCTGTTTGAGAACTTTCGTCTGGAGATCGATCCAGAGCGAGTCGACGACGCGGTCCGCACGCTGGGCGAGCAGGCACGCAAGCTGGTCGATCAGGGGCGCTACACCCGGGTACGGCTGAAGTACAAAGGCAAGCCGCTGATGCCGGACATCCCGATGGGGGTGTTCCTGGCGACCGAGGCCGTGACCTTCTGGTACACCGGCCTGCTCAAGGCCCTGGTGGTCAACCTCGGCATGCGCACAGTCATCGAGGTGGAGTTCATCCACAACGCCGACGAGAAGGTCGCCGAGGGCCTCGATCTGTACCTGGCCGGCGAGGTCGAGGCTGCAGAGGCGAAGTATCGCGAGGCCCTGCGCATGAAGGCCGAGGATCCCGCTGCGCTCTACAACCTCGGCGTGCTGCTGCGGGTCACCGGTCGGCGGACGGAGGCGATGGAGTGCTTCGAGAAGGCCGCGGAGGCTGAAGGTCACCCCGACGCCCCCCGGGCCATAGAGGCGCTGGAGCGAATGAAGCGCGGTCCCCGAACCTTGTAGTCAAGGTGCAACAATTGGTGTGCAGTCTGAGAAAAAACTGCACCGTTGCTGCACCACTGTGCTGATCCTGTGAAAGTGCGCGCTCCATTCGTGACAGCGAGGCAATGAACAGGCAATCGTGTTCAGATGAACGTTCGGATTGTCAGCACAGGGTTCTACGCCCCGCCCCGCATCGAGACCGCCGCTGAGCTTGCGCCCCGACTTGGGAAGAGCGCGGACTGGATCATTCAGCACACCGGGGTCGCCCGCCGTCGGATCGCGGAGGAGCCGATGGAGATGATGGCCGCCGCGGCCGCCCGGCAGGCGATCGGAGACGGTCCGCCACCGGATCTGGTGATCAACGCCTCGCTCACCCCCCGACAGCTCATCCCGGACTCCTCGGTGTTCATCCAGCGCGAGCTGGGCCTGGAGGGCACCCCGTCGTTCTCCATTCACGCCACCTGCCTGTCGTTCCTCGTCGCCCTGCACAACGCCTCGGCGCTCATCAGCGTGGGTGCCTACAAGCGCATCCTCATCGTCTCCGCAGAGGTCGGCAGCCTCAGCCGCAACTTCGACGAGCCCGAGAGCGCTGCCCTCATCGGCGACGGTGCCGCAGCCGTGATCCTGGAGTCCGCCGGAGACACCGACAGCGCGCTGGTGGCCTACGAGATGGGGACCTGGCCATCGGGTGCAGAGCTGACCGAGCTGCGCGGTGGCGGGATCCGCTGCCACCCCAACCTCCCGGGCTGGACGCGAGAAGACAACCTGTTCCACATGAACGGCCCCGGGGTCTACAAGATGGCCCGGCGTCGGGTCGCGCTGGTGCTGGCCCGGGTGCTGGAGAAGGCGGGAATGACCCGGGACGACATCGACCTCGTCGTGCCCCATCAGGCCTCCGGTCCCGCCCTGTCCGCCATCGCCCGGTATGGCTTCACCGAGGAGCGGGTGGTCAACATCATCGCCGACTACGGCAACTGCATCGCCGCCTCGACTCCGATGGCCTTGCATGCCGCCGCCAGCACCGGTCGGTTGCACCGGGGAGACCGGATCCTGCTTCTGGGGACCGGGGCGGGACTGTCGGTGGGCGCAGTGGTGTTGCGGTGGTGATCGGTTCGTAATGGCCGCATGCGGTCGATGACGGCTACATTGCCGCCGCGACCTTCGCACAGCCTGTTGTGCAGGTGTCTTGAATCCCAGACCCGAGCTGTTGATGCTGACTCTCCTCCTTGCCTGCAATGGATCCGTTGAGATCATCCTCGACGATGCCAACAACTTCGACTTCAATAGCAACATCATCGCCGACTCCATCGTGGTTCCCGCTCAGCAGGACTCCCCGGTGGACTGGTCTGGACTCACCGCAGACATCCTCAGCCAGAGCGTGGATCCATCCACTGAGGTTGACGAGCTGAACATTGTGCGGTTCGCCGACCTCACCCAGGCCGAGGTCATCGACGGCATCAACAACGACACCCTCAAGCAGTCCGACCTCACTGGCTTCGTCGCCTACAGCTCCAGCGGCGGTGAGACCGACGCGATGCTGTCAGAGTTCGCCATCAGCGGCCAGACCGTCGTCGTCGAGGACGAGATCCAGGAGGGGATCGGCACCTACCTCATCTCGGCCTCCAAGGAAGACGGGGAGTACATCTCGTTCGTCTTCTTCGAGCCAGTGGACGGTGCTGATCCCGCCACGATCGAGCTGACCGGTGAGAGCGCGATCCTGGAGTTCGACCTCGACCTTGATGCTGGCACCCCGCTCACCCCACTCGTCGCCGATCAGACCGTGGTGACCTGGAGCAAGCTGACCACCAACGGTGCCGGCAACGCCATCGTGCTCTCCAACATCGATCGTCTGATGCTCGCCCGGTACACCCTGGACCTCTCCGAGCTTGAGGAGCGGTTCTTAGAGCTGGAGGATCTGGCGGACGAGCTGTACATCGTTGATGTCGCCGGGCTCGGCAGCTACGATCTGATGGAGCTGGAGGTGGAGGGCTTCGCTGGCTTCGAAGGTGAGGGGACCTGGCTGCTGGCCATGCGGTGCAGCTCCTGCGTGAACCCCTCGCCGCAGTTCGTGGGACTCTTCGAGTGATGAGTGCGCTCTTTCTGATCGGGGCGGCGTCTGCTGGAGTGCCAGTGGACTGTGCCTGGTCTGAGGGGGTGCCCTGGTGCACGGCGTCGGTGACCATCGACGCCCCCGCCGCACAGGTCGAGGGAATCCTCAGCGACTTCTCCGGTCTGCCCTCGATCTTCCCGCGGATCGAGTCATCCAGTCAGCTCGATGAGAACATCATCCACGTCGTGCTGGAGATGCCCTTTCCGCTGGCCCCCCGCGACTATGTGGCGAAGTTCACCCGCGAAGAGGCTGCGGGCGAGACCCGGCTGCACTGGATCGCCGTCGAGCACCCTGCAGCGCCGCTGTCTGAGGCGCACGTTCGGTTGCTGAGCACTGCGGGGACCTGGACCATTCGTCCGGACTCTGAGACCACCACCGAGGTGATCTATCGCTGGAACGCCGAGCTTGGTGGTGATGTGCCTTCATGGGCGCTGCCGCGGGCGTGGCAGATGCAGGGCGATGAGGTGCTCGGAAGGCTGAAGGTGGCGGCGGAGTAGGTGGGCGGCGGCTCATTGTGCTGCCATTGAGCCTGGCCGGTGCTGGTTGGAGGCGGGCGGAGGTAGCCGGAGCCGGTCAGGTGGCTGCCTCACGGACTTCCCACTGAGTGACGGCAGTAGCCGGCCTTTAGGCGGGTAAGCTGCCGATTCTGGGAGAGGAGACGGGGACGGGGTGAGTCTGACGAAGCCGGTCAGGTGGCTGCCTTCTCTTTCACTGACCATGAAGTTCGACAAGTGCCGGTCGCAGACGGGCTGATTGCTGATTCGGGGAGAGGCACGGGGACGGGGTGAGGCATCCGAAGCCGGTCAGGTGGCTGCCTCACGGACTTCCCACTGAGTGACGGCAGTAGCCGGCCTTTAGGCGGGGTAAACTGCCGATTCGGGGAGAGGCACGGGGACGGGGTGAGTCCGACGAAGCCGGTCAGGTGGCTGCCTTCTCCCCTAATTTTGTTGATTGTATTGTTTTGGATCGCCTCGCCTGGAGTCTCAGTTCGCCCGGGCGCGCGCAAGGGGAGACCGTAGTGGGCCGTGTCGGAGGGCCGGGGGGCGCCCTCAGTCGGGGACGCCCCTAGTCCACGCCAGATTCTCTGGCGGCCCCGGAGGCAGCAAGCGACCCGAGGCTTGAGAGG
>JBLHNG010000149.1:0-12564 GCA_047621685.1 Myxococcota bacterium
GCGGAGGCGGAGTGCAACGGAGCTGCGACCGCGGAGGGAACCCGTAGCCATCAGCACCCAAGGACGGAGACGTCGCCGGAATCACCATCGTCCCAGATCAGCCATCGTCCCAGCTCAACCACCGTCCCAGATCAGCCACCATCCCAGCTCAACCACCGTCCCAGATCAGCCATCGTCCCCAACCAGCCACCAGCCCCAACCAGCCACCGTCCCCAAACCAGCCACCGTCCCCAACCAACCACCAACCAGATACAATCTCCCATGCTCCTCGACACCACCCGAACCGTCGAAACCCCTGAGGGAGTGTCGCTCTCCCTTCGGGTCGCCGGCCCGACGGTGCGTGCGGTGGCGTGGCTGCTCGATCAGCTCATCCGCCTCTTCATGTATGTCGTCTTCGGGACCACCATCGCCTTCATGGGCCAGGCAGGCAACGGGCCGCTGATGGTGGTGATCTTCCTGGTGGAGTGGTTCTACCCGGTGCTGTTTGAGGTCACCCGACGGGGACAGACACCGGGCAAGCAGGTGATGAAGCTGGCTGTCGTCCACGAAGACGGACGGCCCGTCGGCCTGGAGGCCAGCATGATCCGCAACCTCCTGCGGTTCGCCGACTTCCTGCCGCTGGCCTACTTCTTCGGCATCACCTCGATGGTGGTCAGCCGCGACTTCAAGCGCCTCGGCGACCTCGCCGCACGCACCGTGGTGGTCTACATCGACCGACCGAAGCCCCCAGAGGCGCTCATCGAGATCGCCCCCCGCCCGACCCCCATCCCCCTCACCCTCCAGGAGCAGCGGGCGGTGATCGACTTCGCGGCCCGGAGCCCGGGGTGGACCGGAGCGCGGACCGAAGAGATCGCGGCCATTGTAAAGCCCGCCTTCGCCGACACCGACACCCTCAACGCCGCGGCCCGCTGGCTGCTGGGGCGCCGATGACCGGACAGGATCGCTTCGTCGCCCGCCACACCACGGACTGGGAGGCCCTCGAGCAGGTGCTGGATCGGCTGGAGGGCGGCCAGACCGTCGCCGCGCCGGACTTCCCCCAGGCCTACCGTCGGCTCTGCCAGCAGCTCGCCCTCGCCCGGAGTCGGGCCTACAACCCCGATCTGGTGGATCGACTCAACCGCATGGTCCTGCGCGGACACCAGCAGCTCTATGGCCGTCCCCTCATCGCCCCTCGGCTCCTGGAGGGCATCCAGCGGACCTTCCCGAGGCGGGTCCGGCAGGAGTGGCGGCTGGTGGCGGCGTCTGCGGCGCTGTTTGTGTTGCCCCTGCTGCTGACCGTGCTCGCGATCAAGCTGAACCCGGAGTCCATCCACAGCGTCCTCGACCCGATGATGCTCGAAAACGTGGAGCAGATGTACGATCCGGACTCTGAGCAGTTCCTCCACGAGCGATCTGCAGAGACCGACATCGAGATGTTTGGGTTCTACATCCGCAACAACATCGGCGTTGGCTTCCGGATCTTCGCCTCGGGGCTGCTGGCCGGGCTGGGGTCGGTGTTCTTCCTGATGTTCAACGGTGTCTCCATCGGCGCTGTCATCGGCCACCTCGAAAATATCGGCTTCGTAGGGACTCTCTACCCGTTCATGATCGCCCACGGTGCCTTCGAGCTGACCGCGATCGTGCTGGCTGGGGCGGCGGGGCTTCGGCTGGGGCTCGCGCTGATTGCACCGGGTCGCTACAGCCGACGGACCGCGATGGCTCAGGCGGCAAAGACGGCGATGCCGATCGTCTATGGGTTCACCGGGATGCTGGTGATCGCGGCTGGACTGGAGGCGTTCTGGTCGCCCCGGCACACCCTCCCCCTCGGGCTCCGCTATGGAGTCGGGGCGGCGATGTGGGTGCTGGTGGGCGTGTACCTGGCGGGCGCAGGGAGGGGCGATGCGACTCGATGACCTCCAGGCCGAGCTGAGGCAGCGCAACCCCTGGGAAGCCATCGACCTGGGCTTTGCGATGGCCCGACGGTGGTGGCGACCGCTCGTGGCCGCGTGGTGTGCCGTCGTGCTGCCGGTCGGTGTGCTGATCGCCCTGGGACTCCACAGCCGCCCCTGGCTGGCGGTGATCTTGCTGTGGTGGCTCAAGCCGCTGTGGGGACGGGTGCCGCGGTTCGTGCTGAGCCGGGCGCTGTTCGGCGCGCAGCCCTCGGTCCGCGAGGTCCTGGGCGCGAAGCTCTGGCGGCGAAACCTCGGCGAGCTGTTCTGGCGGCGTCCAGATCCCCTGCGCACCTTCCTCTCGCCCATCTCCGACCTGGAGAACCTCTCCGGCTCCGAGCGCAGGCGCCGCCGGGCCGTGCTGGGACACCGGGGCAGCGGCGCGGCCCTCGCGCTGTCGCTGATCGGCCTGATGATGGAGATCTCGGTGATGCTGGGGCTCGCCGGACTGGTCCTGATGATGCTGCCCGACGATCCGCAGTACGCCATCGAGGTCGTGATCGACCGCATCGCCATCGGG
Source organism: Myxococcota bacterium (assembly GCA_047621685.1). Taxonomy (GTDB): domain Bacteria; phylum Myxococcota_A; class UBA796; order UBA796; family UBA796; genus JAQXDW01. The sequence goes on from JBLHNG010000149.1 coordinate 2,449, forward strand.
GAGTCGCCGGCCTGGCTGTCTGCGGCGATGCCCGGGGTCTACCTCGTGGCGGTCAGCCTCGTGGAGCCGCTGGTGGTCGCCGGGGGATTTGGCCTCTACATCAACCGGCGGACCCGGCTGGAGGGCTGGGACGTGGAGCTGGCGTTCCGACGCCTCGCCCGCCGACTCCAGGGAGCCGTGGCTGTCGGCCTCCTCCTGCTCGCCCTCGCTCCAACTGCATCCGCCCAGGAGCCCGACCCGGAGGCCGCCCTGGAGGTGGTCTTAGAGCAGCGGGAATTCCAGCCGATCATCGTCGAGGAGCAGTGGAAGTTCCGCTATGAGATCCCCGAGCTGAGCCCGGAGGCCCAGAAGCTGGTGCCCTTCCTCGGAGAGATGATTCGGGTGATCGCCTATGCATTCCTGGCCGTCGGACTGGTGGTCATGGTGGGGCTGGTGCTGCGGTATGTGCGCCTGCCCACCCGCCGCAAGGTCGAGAAGCCCCTGCCCCTGAGCAGCCGGACCGGCGTGCTGCTCCCCGACGACGACAGCCCCCTGCCCACCGATCTCACCACGAAGGCCTGGGCGCTGTGGTCCGCGGGACGACACCCCGAGGCGCTCTCGCTGCTGTACCGGGGGGCACTCGTGGACCTCATCACCGCCGGGCTGCGCATTGAAGAGGGCTCCACGGAGGGGGAGTGCCTGAGGCAGGTCCGCGCCGCCGGCCTGGAGCCGGACAAGGTGACCTTCTTCGCGGAGCTGACCCGCTGCTGGATGGCGCTGGCCTATGCCCGACGTGCCCCCACCACCAGTCAGGCCGAGGCGCTGTGTGCCGCCTGGGATGTCCACTTCGAGGTGGCCCCGTGAGCCGGCTGACTGGACCACAGCGGGCCAGCCTCCTGCTGATCGTCGGGCTCTGTTCCGCAGTCGGCCTGTTCTTCCTCCTGTTCGAGCGCATCGAGGAGACCCACGAGATCGGCCTGTCTGGCGAGGCGCGGATCAACCACTACCTCGCCATCGAGCGCATGCTCACCGCGCTGGATGTGCCCGCGGACAGCACCTGGGGCGTCGAGACCCTGCCGGAAGAAGGCGCGCTGCTGCTGCTGGACGACGATCCGGACTTCCGCGAGCGCATCGCGGAGGATGTCCTGACCTGGGTGGCGGACGGCGGAGTGGCGATGGTGGGGACCACGACCATCGGAGAGAACCCGATCCTGGAGGGGGCCGGCTTCGACGTCCCGGAGCCCTGGCTTGCCCCAGAGGATGAGGACACCGGCGCGAGCGAAGACACCGATCCCGTCGCAGACGATGCCGCCGAGGTCGCCCCGACACGCCCGCCTCAGACGCGGTCCCACGGCAGCGGTCGGATCACGATGCTGCCCGACCCGGGCCAGTACCAAAACGACGCCCTCATCGAAGATGGCACCGCCGGGACCGCCCTGTGGGACGCCCTGACCACCGAGAGCACCCCGACCCGGGCCACCCTGGTCATCCGAGGGACCTCCCCCTCACTCCTCGGCACCCTGTGGAAAGCAGCCTGGCCAGCGATGATCAGCGCCCTGGTGCTGATCGGCGCGGCCTGCTTGCGGGCCTCCAGGCGCCTCGGTCCGCTGCTGCCAGACCCAGACACCGACCGGCGAAGCATCCTGGAGCACATCCAGGCCACCGGCGTCTTCCTCTGGCGACAGGGCCATGCCGTGGTGCTCCTCGACAGCGCCCGACGCTCCGCTGGCCTGCCCCCCGAGGGCAAAGCCATCAAAGATCCCCGACAATTCACCGCTGAGGTCCAACGACTTCAGCAGGAGTGGACGCTTGCAGACAACCATCGAGACCACTGAGGACGCCGCGCGGGCGCTGGAGCAGATCCGGACCGAGCTGGGCCGGGCGGTGCTGGGTCAGGGCACGGTCATCGACCAGGTCCTCATCACCTTCCTCGCGGGCGGCCATGCGCTGCTGGAGGGGGTGCCGGGGCTGGGCAAGACGTTGCTGGTGCTCGCCCTGTCCCGGGCCATCGGCGGCACGTTCTCCCGCATCCAGTTCACCCCCGACCTGATGCCCTCCGACGTCACCGGTCACACCATGTACAACACCGCCACCGGTCAGTTCACGGTGCGCAAGGGGCCGGTGTTCGCCAACCTCCTGCTGGCCGATGAGATCAACCGTGCCCCGGCCAAGACCCAGGCCGCGCTGCTGGAGGTCATGCAGGAGAAGCAGGTCACCATCGAGGGCAAGTCGTTCATCCTCTCCCCGCCGTTCATGACCCTCGCGACCCAGAACCCCATCGAGATGGAGGGCACCTACCCCCTCCCCGAGGCCCAGCTCGACCGCTTCCTGCTCAAGATCGGCATCGAGTACCCCAATCAGACCGACGAGGTCGCGATCGTCACCCAGGTCTGCTCTGGACGCATCGGCGACGGGCTCGACGTCTCGGCCATCCAGCCGGTGGTCAGCCCAGAGGCCGCGGTGATGCTGCAGCGAAAGGCGGCGGCAGTACAGGTCGAGGAGCGGGTGGTGGCGTATGCGGTGCGGCTCGTCCGAGCGACCCGAGAGCACAGCGGCATCGCGGTGGGGGCTGGTCCCCGCGGGGCCATCGCCATGGTCCGGGCGGGTCGGGCGGCGGCGCTGCTGGCGGGTCGAGACTTCGCCACCCCCGACGACATCAAGTCCGTCGCCCTGCCAGCACTGCGACACCGCATCCTCCTGGCCCCGGAGCTGGAGATCGAGGGCCTGCAAGCGGACGATGCGCTGCGTGAGATCCTCATCGCCGTCGAGGCGCCCCGCTCTTGATCCCCTCCCGCCGCCTCCTCGCGCTCCTCACCCTGTGGCTGGCCGTCGGGCTCGCCGCGGTGTGGATTGACGTGCTGCGCGGTCCGTGGGCGGTGATGGGCGGCGGTCTGCTGGTCACCCTGATCCTCGACGCCCGGATGCTGAGGCGGCTGCCCTCCCCCCGTGCCGAGCGTAGCGGCCCGACCACCCTCGCACTGGGCGGGTGGCATGCGTTCACCATCCGCATCTCCAACCCGGCCCCCCGCCCGGTCTACCTCGACCTGTTCGACAACCACCCCGGCGCCTTTGGGGTGAAGGACATGCCCCGCGCCCTCATGGTTCCCGGCACAGCCTGGCAGGAGGTGAGCTACCAGCTCCGCCCGATGTCCCGGGGACGGTTTGAGTTCAGCGGGGTCGACACCCACATCCACAGTCCCCTCCGGCTGCTCTCTCAGCGACGGACCCTGCCAGCCCCCGGCGAGCTGAAGGTCTTCCCCGACTTCAAGCAGGTCACCCGCTACGCCCTGCTCGCCATGCAAGAGCGCACCAACGCGATGGGCATCCACCTCCAGCGCCGACGGGGCGAGGGGCAGGAGTTCCACCAGCTGCGCGAGTTCCGCAAGGGCGACACCCTCCGGCAGATCGACTGGAGCGCGGTCAGCCGACGCAACCAGCTCATCAGCCGGGAGTACCGGGAGGAGCGCAACCAGCGGGTGATCTTCCTGCTCGACTGCGGGCGGCGGATGCGGGCGGACGAGGGGCCGGGACACATCAACCACTTCGACACCGCGCTCAATGCGGTGCTGCTGCTGAGCTATGTGGCGCTTCGGCAGGGAGACTCGGTGGGACTCCAGGCGTTCGCCGGTCCGGATCGCTGGCTGCCCCCGGTGCGGGGTCGGGGCGGGATCAACGCGGTGCTCTCCAGCGTCTTCGACCTCCAGACCACCACCGATCCCTCCGACTATGCCGCCGCCGCCGCCAGGCTGGCTGCCCGTCAGCGTAGACGTGCGCTGATCGTGCTGGTGACCAACCTGAGAGACGACGACGCTGCGGACCTCCCCCTCGCCCTCGCGCCCCTGCGCCGCCGTCACCTCGTGCTGACCGCCTCGATGCGGGAGTCCGCCCTGCTCGCTGCCGCCCAGGCACCGATCGGTGACCTCTCCGAGGCCCTGCGCGCGGTCGGCGCCGCCCACTATCTCCACCAGCGCCGTGCCGCCCACGCCGCCCTCCGCAAGCGCCGTCTGCTGACCCTCGACGTCGAGCCAGACCAGCTCCCGATCGCCCTGGTCAACCGGTATCTGGAGATCAAGCGGGCGGGTATGTTGTAGGGCAAAGAGGGGTATCGTTATGTTCAAGCGCTGTCTGCTGATGTTTGCTGTCATACAGCTGGGCTACTCAGGACTGACCTGGGCCTGCGTCTGCGGGACGGAGGGTGGGTCGGAAGACTTCGACAAGGTGTTTGTCGGTGTCGCGGATCGGGGGACGGGGGGCTGCGGCGAGCAACACCACACCCCGTTTGTCGTCTCCGAGCCGATCAAGGGAGTAACGGCGGACGAGAGCGTGACCCTGCATCACAGCGCCGAGTCGACATCGTGCGGGATGGTCTTCGAGTCTGGAGACACCTGGCTGATCATGACCAACGACGGCAGCTACAGCATCTGCGCCCCCGGCGAGCAGGATCCCTCCGAGGAGACCATCGCCGCGCTCTATGATGAGGTCGCGGACTGAGGATGCCCCTCGCCGACTCCATCCTCGCCTTGCCGAGCCCACCCCGGGATGTCGGCACCCTGGTCCGCCTGGTGGTCCGTCCCGCGATCGGTGAGCGCCGCCAGCCCGCCGCAGCGATCCTCACCCCCCAGCGCGGCATCGAGGGGGATCGCTGGGCAAACCGGGCGGCACTGTATCCGTCCCGCTACGCCCTGCGTCAGGTCTCCGCCATGCGGGCCGACGTCGCTGACGTGCTCACCGGTGACAAGGATCCCATCCTCACCGGCGACAACCTCCACCTCGATCTCGACCTGTCCTACGACAACCTCCCCACCCACAGCCGCATCCGGGTCGGCACCGCCATCCTCGCGGTGACCCCGAAGCGGCACAGCGGCTGTAAGAAGTTCCGGGACCGGTTCGGCAATACGGCCGCAAAGCTCAACGGGGATCCCCGGTTCTACGACTGGCGGCTGCGGGGGGTGCTGCTGGTGGTGGTCGAGGGCGGGGTCGTCCGTCCGGGGGATGCGGTGGCGGTGATACACCGTGGGGCACCATGAACGACGCCCTGCCGGTCCTCGCCGACATCGCCGCGCGCTGCACCGCTTCTGATGAGCTGGACGGTGCGCTCGGCCCTGCACTGCGCTGGCTGTCTGAGCGCCTCCAGCTCCACCGGGCCACCCTCGTGCTGCTCGACGAGGAGCACGACCAGATCCGCATCGAGGCCGCCCACGGGCTGACCCCGTCGGAGATCCGTCGGGCGAAGCGCATCCCAGACACCAGCATCACCGGGGGTGTGGTGCGCAATGCACGACCGGCGGGGGTCCTGCGGATCTCGGCGGAGCCTCGGTTTGTGGACTGGACCCGGCTCTCGGAGCGCGGGCTGGATCCGGCGTATGTCTGCGTGCCGGTGATGGGCGAGGAGCGCAGCATCGGCGCGCTGGGGGCCTACCGCATCGACGCCTCTCCCGAGGACCTCGCCGCCGACCTCCACCTCCTCGCCATCGTCTCCGGCCTCCTCGCTCCCCTCACCCGCCAGCACCTCCGCCACCATCACCAGCCCTCCAGCCCCCCCGGGGTTCGGGTCCGTCCCAGCAACATCATCGGCCGCTCCAAGGCGATGCGGGTGGTCTTCGACCTCATCCAGCAGGTCGCTGGCAGCACCACGACCGTGCTGGTCACTGGCGAGAGCGGCACCGGCAAGGAGCTGGTCGCCCAGGCACTGCACCGAAGCGGTCCCCGCCCGGATGGTCCGTTCATCAAGGTCAACAGCGCCGCGCTGCCCGAGGGCGTCATCGAGAGCGAGCTGTTCGGCCACGAGAAGGGCAGCTTCACCGGGGCACTGCGGCAGCGGAAGGGTCGGTTTGAGCGCGCCCGGGGCGGCACCCTGTTCCTCGATGAGATCGGCGATCTCTCCCCGGCCACCCAGATCAAGCTGCTCCGGGTGCTCCAGGAGGGGGAGTTCGAGCGGGTCGGCGGGCTGGAGACCGTGCGCACCGACGCCCGGATCATCACCGCGACCAGCCGCAACCTGGAGGAGATGATCGCGGAGGGCACCTTCCGGGCAGACCTGTACTACCGCCTGCACGTCTTCCCCATCTGGCTGCCGCCGCTGCGCGAGCGACGGGCCGACATCCTCCTGCTGGCCGACCACTTCATCGAGGCCTGCAACCACCTCCACGGCCGCCGGGTCCGCCGGATCTCGACCTCAGCCATCGACATGCTGATGGCCTACCACTGGCCGGGCAACGTCCGAGAGCTGGAGAACTGCATCGAGCGCGCGGTTCTGATGGCCCACGACGATGTGATCCTCGGCCACCACCTGCCGCCGACACTGCAGACGGCGGAAGCCTCAGACACGACGCAGGCACGGGAGGGGCTGACGCTGCAGATGGATGCGCTGGAGCGGGAGATCTTGCTGGATGCGTTGAAGACGAGCCGCGGGAATATGGCGAAGGCTGCACGGATGTTGAAGATTACGGAACGACAGGTTGGGACAAGGGTGAGGAAATACGGGATTGGGTTGGTTCGGTTTAAGTGAGGTTGGTGGTTGTGGATGGAGGTGGAGGTGGGTGGAGGTGGAGGTGGATGGAGGTGGATGGAGGTGGAGGAGAACGGAGGCTGATCTTGGGAACTGGTGATTCCGGCGACGTCTCCGTCCTTGGGTGCTGATGGCTACGGGTTCCCTCCGCGGTCGCAGCTCCGTTGCACTCCGCCTCCGCTTCGCTTCGCCTCTCACTCCCTGTCGGCCAGCATTGTCAGTGTCTGGACCATCTCTCAAGCCTCGGCTCGTTTGCTGTCTCCGGCCCCGCCAGAGAATCTGGCGTGCGGGGCCTGCGACACGGCCCTCTACGGGCTCCCCTTGCCCGCACCCGGGCGGTCTACGACTTGAGACTCTCCGAACGAAGTGCGCTATCCTCCCGACTATTTGGGTGTACGTAGGCAGCCACCGGCGGCCTTCGGCCGCCTCCGTGCCATGTCCCGGTACGGCAGCTCGCCCGCCTGAAGGCCGGCTGCTGCCGCAGAGAAGAAAGGAGGGAGGGAAGCGGCGAGCACGGCAGCTTCAGGTCAGGGGGGAACGCGGCAGCCCGACAGTTCGCCGAACGACCGGCTGCCAGAGGACACTCAATGCCAGGCAGGACTGGCCGCCAGGTGAACCGACGCCAACGGGAAGCGGCGGGGCCGGAGGCGGGGCCAGCCGGAGGTGGGGCCAGCCGGGGGTGGGGCCAGCCGGAGGTGGGGCCAGCCGGAGGCGGGGCCAGCCGGAGGCGAGGCCAGCCGGAGGCGAGGCCAGCCGGAGGTGGGGCCAGCCGGAGGCGAGGCCAGCCGGAGGCGGGGCCAGCCGGAGGTGGGGCCAGCCGGAGGCGAGGCCAGCCGGAGGTGGGGCCAGCCGGAGGCGGGGCCAGCCGGGGGCGGACGAAGACAGCCCGGGTCGGAGCACGGAGGCGGCCGAAGGCCGCCGGTGGCTGCCTACGTACACCCCCAAGTGTGGGGGGAGTCCTGCCCCGGTCCGGAGAGCCTCAAGTCGTAGACCGCCCGGGTGCGGGCAAGGGGAGCCCGTAGAGGGCCGTGTCGGAGACCCTGCACGCCAGATTCTCTGGCAGGGTCGGAGACAGCAAGCGACCCGAGGCTTGAGAGATGGTCCAGACACTGACAATGCTGGCCGACAGGGAGTGAAGCGCGGACCACGGAGGGAACCCGTAGCCATCAGCACCCAAGGACGGAGACGTCGCCGGAATCACCATCGTCCTCAATCAGCCATCGTCCTCAATCAGCCATCGCCTCAACCCTCAACCCTCAACCCTCAACCCTCAACCCTCAACCCTCAACCCTCCGCCACCAAACCCCAACCATCCCCCAAAAAACCACCAACCACCCACCTCCCCCAGCCGTCGAACACCCTCCATCCCACCACCTCTCATCCCCTCCCCACGAATACCCTTCAGGGCACTCCCCCGGATCCTCCACCCACCCCGCCCCACACACCGGGTACAGCGACTCGATCTCCGCCGTCCACCGCACGAAGCGCACCTGATCCCAGTCCGTGATTCGGGTCGAATACAGCGACAGATCCGCCGTCACCGTGTGGTCGTAGCGCAGGTGCAGCCGGGTGAAGTGAGCGTCCTTCAGAGGCCCCATAAAGCCCAGCGCGGCGATCTCTGCCTCCGTCGGAGGCTCCCCCACGCAGGGGTCACACTTGTACGGCGACCAGGAGTACTCCTGCGTCCACGCCGAGCCGCCCGCATCGTCGATCGCATCGGCAAACGCTTCGGGGTAGAACGCCGAAAAGTCATCGCCGTCCCACAGGCACTCGTCCTCGATCTCGGCCTCTGGGTAGTTCGCGACGGCCACCGCGCCATCCTCAGCGGGGGTCAGGGTGTAGAGGATGAGGTCCTGGGCGCCGGTCGAGTTGAGGGTGCCCAGGCGGATCGGCAGCGAGAAGACCGGAGAGTCATAGGAGAACTGGAGCGGTGAGAGGGTGACCCCGTCGCCAGGAAGCATCTCCAGGCGGACCTTCGCGGCGATGAAGTAGCTGCCGCTGTCGATGTACTCGCCCAGCAGCGCCGCCGCGTCGTCGCCGATGGCGTAGTCGTTGTCCGCCAGCCAGGTGAGCAGGTCGTCGGACTCTGAGTCCTCGGTCTGTTCGACGGACAGCACCACGATCTCGTACTCCCCGACCGCGAACTCCGCCTCCACGCTGACCGAGCTCTCGGTCTGGGGCACCGGCTCGGTCGGCGGCACGCTCCCCCCGCCGCCGCCGCTGGAGTCTGCGGACATCATCACGTCGCCGTACAGGCTCTCGCAGGTGTACTCCACCAGTCGCGGAGCGGAGTAGGCGTCGAGCATCGTGAACAGGCCCGGGTCCGCGATGCGCACGTCGTCTTCGGAGAGGACCTCGGGCACCGGGATGATCAGGGCGAACGCGGTGGCGTCTCCGGCGACGTCGTTGGCCAGCGTGAGGGTGGTTCGGCCATCCTGGCGGACCATCGCGATCTGGCTGAGCTGGTTGTACAGGTTCGCGCCAGCTTCTCCGGCGTAGTATCCGCAGAAGGCGTTGGCCTGGGAGAGCATGAGGGGGAACAACATGGGGGCTACCTCCAGACCTGAGATAGCCACAATCATCCGATTCACAAAGTAGTAAGCGTACTCTCATTGAGTACACCAAGTCCTCAGAACACCTCGGCCAGACCGTCATTGTCCGCGAACAGCCGGCGCACACCCGGGCGGGAGAGCACCAGGATGGTGAACACCCCCAGCGCGGTCCCAAACGGGAAGAAGCAACAGGCAACTGCGGCCATGACCAGGCAGAAGGTGTGGCTGCGGTGCTGTCGGAGGCGGCTCCCGGCGCGGGCGATGAAGAACGCCGTGGCCCAGCCCAGCGCAATGAACACCGCCGGGATCACCGTGAACATCAGGCCAAACAGCGCGATCGGCGGGCCGTTGTCCGGCATCGAGGACCATGGGCCGGCACCAAACAGGATGCTCAGGCCGATGGCGAGGTGGATAATTGGGAAGCAGGCAAACAACGCGGCCAGACCGGCGATCACGTAGTGGAAGATCGCCAGGATGCGGAGCTGCTCCAGGTCCTGGAGGGTGGCTTCGGCGCGGGTGGTGGTCACGTCAATTCTCCAGGGTCAATGAAAAACATACGGACCGATGGAGACGACGATTGCCCACAATCGAGGCTTGCGGGATCGATCGGGATCCGGTGAGGATCGAGACATGAAGCTGCGAGACTATGCCGGCCTCGATCCATCCCGACTCCAGGCTCTCCAGACACGCCTCCGCGACCACCACACCCTGGAGCGTGCGCTGCGTCACTGGCTGGGTCAGTCACCGCCGGTGGATGTCGCGGATGTCATCGCCCAGGACGAGTACACCCACGACGTGATCATGCCCACCCCCGACGGGCTGACCCTGGTGTACGAAGCGACGTGACTCGGTGCGGTCACGGCGGTCGCCGTGTTTACCGAGCAGCCCGATGCCCTCACCCTCCTCCGTGCCCGACTGAGGTGGGGCTGGCATCCTCAACCTTCGCCGATGGCCGACGGGATGAAGGTGCTCGGGTACGCCGCATGCCTGGAGGCCGGGGACTGCCGCTGATCGCCGTTTGTCGCTACACGGCTGTCATGCGCTACCCTCTGCCAAAGAGGTGAAACCATGCTGCTG
>JBLHNG010000150.1:0-12549 GCA_047621685.1 Myxococcota bacterium
CCGGCGCGGCAGTGGAGATCCCGACGAGGTAGTCGAGGAACCCGGTGACATAGACGAACTTCTTGAGCATGGCCCGATGATACCTTGAGGGGATCCACCCGGCGCTCGTTGAGGTTCAGGACGGTCCCTTGAGGAGAGTACAGCCCCCTTGAGCGCAGCGACATAAGCGGCTGGAGCGGGCACGGCCGCAAGGCTGGCGATGGAGCGGAGTGGCCAGAAAAAGAAGAGATGGGCGAATCCTTGAAGTGCGGCGGTACTCCCAACCCGTCTCCGCCCTTCTGTGGAGCCTCGTGCCGCTGGCCCTGCTGGTGTGGATGGGGCGATCCGATGGGGTCAGTCCGTCTTCCAGGTCATCTCGTACAGTGACGGGTAGTGACTGAGCCGGTACAGCTCGTCCTGGTCGGGGCAGACCAGCTTCCAGGACAGCCCGCCGTCGGGGTAGCCGACCTCAGCGAGGAACGGATCCGGTCCATAGCCCTTGACGAAGTACAGCCGATCACCACCCAGGGTGACGTCGGCATCTCCGACCCCGGTGGAGAAGAAGTGGTCCCCAGAGGCCACATCCCCGCTGCCGAAGGCGAAGGTGGGTGCGGCGGTCATGGTGGATTCGTCGATCTCGAAGCCCAGCACCCGGCTGTAGGAGTCCTTGGGCTCAGCCGGTCGCCGCAGCCCGTTGTCAAACAGCACCAGCGCGGTCCGGTCGCCGTCGGTGTGCTGCCACTCCGGGGCGTGCTGCTGGTACATCCAGTCGTCGTCGGGCAGAAGCTGGGGGGTTGCCGCGTCGAGGTCATCCACCAGGGTGAAGTCCCCCTCCCGCCCCAGTCGCCACAGGACCGCGTCGGTCTCTGCATCGATCTTGATGAGCCAGTCCTGGTGACGCAGGCTCATCCAGAAGATGTCCCGACCATCCTCGACCCGGTGCAGCAGGGCGTTTCCATGGAAGAAATTGGCCGGGGAGCTGTAGAGACCGGTGCGCTCCAGGTCGATCTTGTCATCAATCGCGAGGCCATCCTCCAGATCTTCCCCGAGGATGAGCCAGTCCCAGAGCACCTCACCGGTCTCTCGATCAAACACGATGATGCCCGGCCCCCGGGTGTCGGGGACCTTGCTGTCGGGATGCTCATAGGTCGCCGTCAGGATCGCCACCGCACCAGCCCACGGCCCCTCGGTGATCTCGATGACCTCGTGCAGGTCAATCCACTCGTGGAAGAAGCGGGTCCGATCTTTGAACCAGGAGGGGGTGTAGTAGACGATGGGCTCGCCGCGATCGGTCAGGAAGGAGACCATCGAGCGGGTGTCTGACAGCATCGCCAGGGTGCCGTCGCTGAGCATCCGGAAGGCATGGACCCCCTCCGCCTCGATCTGAGACACTGCCCAGACAATCTCGCCGGTCCGGTCCATGCAGAAGTAGATGCCGCCGTCGGTGGTGTCGCCGTTGGTGCAGACGACCTCGTCTTCGGGAACCACCGCACCCGCATCAACGGTGACTTCACAGGCTGGGTAGCCCGCCGGAAGTGCTGCGATCGCCACCTCCACCACCGCAGATGCCGCCCCCTCCCCGCTCGCCATCAGCGACCAGGTCTGGTCTGCCCGCAGCCCGAGCATGAGCACCTCTGTGGGCATCCCGGCCTCCAGGACAACCATCGGGGTGGTGTGGCTGCGGCTGCCCGATGAGGCGGTGATGGCGACCGTCGCGTCCTGGCTCGCGGTCACCGTGGCGACGGCGCTGAGCGGATTGTAGGGGTTGTCGGTGACGAGCAGCGACAGGCTGAGGGGCACCTCGGCAGAGTCTCTCACCACCTCTGGCTCCGAGCCGCTGCACCCCACCAGCAGCCACAATTCCAAGCTCATCGCATCCTCCAGGGGGATGATATGGTCTCACGATGCTCCCCGTCCTGCTCGCATGCACCACGCCAGCCACCGATGACTCGGGCACGGGCGATTCGGGCATCGCAGACACCGCGACCGCCGATGATTCGGGCACCGGCGACTCCGGCATCGGCCTGCTCGCCCTGATCGGTACCGCGACTGTGGGCGAGGCCTATGCGGGCACCGAGCAGATCCGCTTCGCCCCGACCACCGGCGGGGACCCGCTGTGCGTCATCGATGTCCCGCTGAGCAGCGTGAGCGTGCGCACGGACTGCACGGACTGTCTCTGGGCGTTTGACCTCACCTTCGGAACCCCGACCGTCACCGTGGGTGCCCACTGCGAGGCCGCCGGCTACGACGCCGCGACCATCGCGGCCATCGCCGGAAGTCAGCGGTCCTGCGGGTTCGCCGAGGAGTACCTGGGACATGCCGAGGCACTGCTGGTGTTCCAGGACGGCGCCTGGGAGGCGGTGTCGTTTGCCGACTGGAGCCTGGAGACCGGGGCGCTCTCGTATGCCTGGGAGCAGGGGTATCAGGACTACTGATCGGTGCTGAGGACAGCCGGGCGGCCCCAGACATCCCAGGCAGTGACGGTGCCGGGGGGCTGCGAGAAGATCAGCGCCGTGGGATCCGGGATCAACACCCCGCCATCGGCGTACTGGATCCGGACCGCGCCGGGTGCCTCCACCCGCCAGTGCCCCTCCAGACCCTGAACCAGCGTGGGGGCTTCCGGCCAGTCGACGGTCTGCTCGGGGATCGCAGCGAGCATGCGCTCTGCGACGACCCGGGCATCCTCCTGGCTGCGATCATGGACCCGCACCTGGATCGCGACGTTGCGGTCCCGCACGATCAGCAGCCCCACACCGTCGCCCCAGGCTTCGTCGCCGAGGCCCGTCAGACCGGGCAGCGGGACCGTGATCGCCATCTGCGACTGCACCGCCCAGGCGGACGCCGCGGCCTGCGAGTCCCCGACAAACACCCGCACGAAGCCACCGGGGATCGGCGCGCTCCAGCCCAGCTCCGGGGTCAGGAAGTCCGCCGCTCCAAGCGACTCGACCCCATCAACCGGGACTCCGGCATGCAGCGGATCGGCGGCATGGGCCACCCCGGCGAGCAGAAACAGCACTGACCATGCGAGCTTCACTGGATCGTTCCCTTGGACTCAGAGTGATAGGACGGTGAGCCCGCCCGGACGATGGCGTCGAAGTAGTCCTGGCCGGTCACCCCCTGCACCAGCTGCTCCGTCGATGGGAGATTGCGCGGATCGCCGTCTCCGTCGATGGCGAGGGTGGCGTCGAAGATGCTCTGTCCGCCATCGGGTGAGGTCACCGCGTGGTAGCTGAACCCGCAGCCCCCCGGCCCGAATGGACAGCGGGTGTACTCCGTGCCCCCGACCGCGAGGATGTAGTTGAGGTCGAAGCTGGGGTTGAGGATGAGGTAGCTCAGGTCGACGCCGAGCATGTTGGCGTAGCCCCCGAGGATGGCCGCGGCGTCGGTGCAGTTGATCACCTCGCCGTTGGCTTTGGCGAGGAACGCGGAGAAGTTGAAGTGCGCCCGGGTCCAGCTGCCGCCCTGGTAGGAGACATACGAGCTGGCGCCGTAGTCGGTGTCGTAGCGCAGTCCGAGGTCGCGGTAGATGAACTCGACGAGCCCGGAGAGCACCGCATCGTCGTCGGGTGCCACCCCTTCAATCGACCGCAGCGCGGGGTCGATCGCACTCAGCCAGGCCCCATACGACGGGCCATTCTCTGCGAAGGTGTGCTCCCCGGCGAGGGCGTACATGCGCAGCGGAAGCTCCTGCTTGCTGACCACCGTGTCGTCGAGCAGGAGCTGGATGGTGACAGTCTCCTCGACCACTCCGGGGCCGGTGCTGAGGGCGCCGTCCCGGGTCAGCGACAGCACCTCACCGGGTGCCACAACCCCATCGCCCAGGCTCCAGCCCTCCACAACCACCGACAGTGTGGCGTCGAGGTCGACGAGGTCTCCATCGAGGGTCAGCGACAGACCGGGCTGTGCATCCCAGGCAAACGCCGCCGGCCAGTTGACCCCGACCGTCTCGGTGATCGGAGCGGACGCCAGCTCGTCCCATGGCTCGGGGATGTCGACCTCGTAGCCGCTGTCCTCCAGGGCGCTCAGCGCGAAGGTGTCTCCGTCGATGGGCGCGGTCCAGGGGGAGCCCTGTGCGCCAGCCCGGTGCCAGATGAGCGGCAGACGGTCGCCGGTCAAGCTGCCAGAGATCGCACCGATGCGGATCGAGCGGGTCTCCACAGACGCCACCGCGGCCTCCCCGTCCAGGGTGGCTTCTACGTTGATGGTGTAGGTCCCCGCGGGAACGGCGTCGTTGCTGTCGTCCTTTCCGCCCCAGGTGAAGTCGTCGCTGACCCAGAGGTCCTCGACCAGCAGCGCGACCTCAGCACCGTCGGCGTCCGAAACCCACACCCGCGCCAGTGCCCCCTCCGTGAACGCCACGTCGATCGTCACCCGCCCATTGTGGATCGGGTCAAACGCCGCGGTGGCGGTGATCGCGGCCTCGACCGGCGCGACGGTCGGGGCAGTGTCCACCGGGTCGCCGGAGTCGATGTCGACATCGGGCTGGCCGGAGTCGATGGGGGTGTTCGTCGAGTCCTGGCAGGCGAGGAGCAGCAGAAGCATGGTGCCAATATAGTTGCGGTCTTTTGGAATGTCGATGACCACGACACCTTTGCGAATCAGTACAGACAACCCCTGCCACCACCTCGGTCAGTGCATCTCCGCTGTGACGGAACGGCAGCTCTGTGGAGACAATGTGGGCATGAAAGCCTGCACGCGACCAGGGACACATGGAGCCATCGACAGACTGCTGTCATACAGAACGGCGCTGAACCGCTTGTGGTTCGGCGTCGGCTCTGCCGGTGTCCTGTCTTGTGATGCTCTCAGCGGCACAGGCAACCGGCTACGGTGGAGCAGACCCAGGCCCCGACAAGGAGGCTTCATGATCTACCCCTACAACATCGACAACCTCAACCGCTGGAACCGCAGCGAATTCAAGGTCCAGCTCAACCAGCCCAACAACACCCGCCCCATGGGCTACTGCGATGGAACCGCCGAGGATGAAGAGGAGCTGCACGCCATGGCGGAGATGGAGCAGGTAGACGACATGCCGATCGCGAAGAAGTACCTCAAGACCGGTCGGGAGATCTGGACGCTGGGACGCCCCCCTTCTGTGGAAGACTACGACAACCAGTAGGGGAGTGCGGGGAGTGCGGGGAGAGCCCCGTCCCTGCCTGAAGTTCGGCAGGAGGGCTGCCCTCACTCCGCTGCTTCAAACTCCGCAGTGAAGCCATCCAGCCCGACATCCACCAGCCGCGTCGAGCCATCCGGGCTCATGCGCCAGGTCATCACCACATCGCCGATCGGCGTGCGACCCAGCAGCTCGATGTCGGTGGCCCCTTCCTTGACGTTGAGGTTGCCGACATCGCTGAAGGTCAGCTCGATGTGGTCGCCGACCAGGAAGTTCTCCTCGGCCTCGTGCAGCGTGCCCCCATGACGGAGCCGGAACAGCGGGCGCAGCAGGGACAGCTCTCGGGGGAGCTGGAAGGTCAGGTCGTCGGAGAACAGGTCATCGCTGAAGCTGAGGGTGGAGTCTCCCCGGGTCTGTTCGAGCACCCGGTCAGACATCGAGCGTGTCCAGGTCTGGATCGGATCCTCGACTTCGGGCTTCGGGGCGTTCGTTCGGGCCTGGAGGGTGAGCGCCTGGAGGGACTCCGCCTTGAACTCCTGGGTGTCCACCCACACCACCGCTTCGTCGGTGACCAGGATGGCGCGGGCGTCGATGATGTCGTCGGGGCCCTTCTCGGTGAAGAAGCGATCGAAGACGATCTCCACCGTGCCGAAGTCGGTCACCTTCCGGGGAGACACCACCGGCTGGGTGCGCTCAGCGCTGACGGTCTGGTAGTCGCCCTGGAACATGTCCGTCAGATACAGCGCGACCACCAGCGTGGCGTTGTGCAGCGCCATGTCTGAGCGGTTGTTGACCTTCACGTTGAGCTTGTCGCTCAGCATCGCCTCGGTCACGACCAGGTCGAGCCAGGCATCCTCGGGGAAGATGCGGCGGTAGTCGTCGCCGAGGAGGGTGTGGCAGAACTCCAGATCGCTGAGGATGAAGTCCCACTGACCCTGGTTGCTGCGGCGGCGGAAGTGATCGAGGACCTTGTCGCGGCCCCCCTCGAAGTCACCATCCTCAAAGGCCATGCGGGCGAGCTGGAGATCGGGGCTGAAGTAGCCCGCGCCGAGCATGGTGGACTGGTACAGCTCCAGCATGTGGCTGCCCTGAGCGGAGTGACGCAGCCAGACCCGGGAGCGGTAGGGATCGAGCAGGTCGGTGAGGGACGCGGCCTGCTTGGGGTAGTTGAGGGCGGCCTGCTGGAAGCTGAGCTGGGCGCGCTCGCGGTCGCCGTTCCGAGCATTGAGGACCCCCATCAGCAGCAGGGCCGGGGCGCTCTGGCCGGGGTGGTCGTCGAGGTACTTGCCGAGGATCTGCTCGGCCTCGCGGTCGCTCTCGCCGCCCTGCTCGATGAGCGCCATGGCCTTGAGCAGGTGGGCCTCACGCTCCAGGGGGGCGAGCCGGATGGCCTCGTCTGCGCTCTCCAGCGCCATGTCCCACTGGCCATTCCAGGACGCGAGGTAGGCCCGCTCCCTCGCGAGGCTCACCCGATCCCACTCCTCGACGTACTTGTAGTAGACCGACGAGTAGCCCACCATCGCCCGGGTCAGCTCGGCCTCGACCAGGCGCAGCTCCCTCTGCAGCTGTGCCTGCTCCTCCTGGCTGGCGAGGAGCCGATCCAGCAGCTCCTCCGCCTTCTCCTGATCCACAGAGAGGCTTCCGTTGGGCGAGACCATGTCCAGCTCGCCCTCGATCTCCACCATGCTCATGGCGCTCAGGACGACCAGTCCGCTGGAGAAATTCCACAGCGCCTCCTGATCCTCCAGGGCCACCTGGCGGGCGTAGACCTTCATCAGGACGTTCAGCAGCTCCTGGCGAGCCTCCAGCACCTCCGGGGCCACCCCCCGGTAGTCCTGCTTGGACATCTGGGCGAGCCAGTCTTCGAGGTTGTCCGAGTTGGCGACGGCCTGATCGATCTCGTGGATGACCCGGATGGTCTTGTCGATGTCGTAGGCCGGCATCCCCTCCCCCACCTCTGCTGAGATCCCCTCCGCCAGCTTGTCCCTCGCGGGCGCAAACGCAGCCTCTGCCGCGGCCTCCTGCGTCTCCAGTGCCTTCTGATCGCTGGACCACTTCATCGCAAACAGGCCCGAGCCGACCAGCCCGATGACAACAAGCCCTGCGCCAACGAGGTTGAGGCAGCCGCGCTTGCGCTTCGCGGTGCCCTCCGTGGGGGCAGACGGCTCAGGAGGCGGGGCGGGTGTGTCGGACATCGGGGGCTCCCTCGGGGAGAAGAAAGAGGAGCCTATCTGACTCCAGTGGTCCGGTCAGTTCTACGCCGCGACAGCGTTATCGTTGCCAGGGCCGGAGACCACAGGCGGGATCCCCGCTCAAATCAGGCCAGCGAAAGAGGGCTCATACTATCGTAGAAGCTACTCTATCGGAAGTCCGATGCCGCCTCATTCATTCGACTTACAGCCGTCGCCATCAAGCCCCGCCGAGATCCGATGGTGCACGATAAGAACCTGAGCGGAGGCATCGATGACAGAAGACGAGCGGTTCATGCAGGCAGCACTGCTGGAGGGTCGCAAGGCCCTGCCCACCTGTCACCCCAACCCCCCGGTCGGCTGCGTGCTGGTGCGCGGCGGGGAGATCGTCGCTCGGGGCCACACCCAGCCCCCCTACCAGCCCCACGCCGAGCCCATGGCCCTGCGCCAGCTCGATGGTGTGCTCACCGATGTCACCGCCTACGTCACCCTGGAGCCCTGCTCGTTCCACAACCGCACCCCCTCCTGCGCCTGGGAGCTGGTCGCCCGGGGCGTGGGCCGGGTCGTGGTCGCGATGCCTGATCCTCACCCCCGCAACCGCGGCAAGGGCGTGCGCATCTTGGTCGAGGCGGGCATCACGGTCACTGAGGGCGTGCTCGTGGATGCCGCCCACGATGAGCTTGATGAGCACGTCTGGCAGCCGAGCATGGACGACGGCATTGTTGGGGACTGAGCGGGGGCGCCCGTTGCGGCACAGGAAGGTCCTGTGAGGGTGCGTGGGGTGGGGAGTAATTGGTGTCATGCTGGGGGATCGCAGGGGGAGCGGGGACCAGAGAGAGGAGCCGTAAGGCGCCGAACGGCGGGAGTGCAGCCCCCCTTGAGCGCAGCGCCATGAGCGGGCCGTCAGGCCTGCGTTGGAGCGGAGTGGCCAGGAAAAGCGCGGTGAGACGACGAATAGCCTCAGCTAGTCCTTGAGATGAGCATCCGCCGTCATCCCATCGCCACGTCGCTGCGAAGCTGGAGGCGAGCAGTGCAGGTAGGCAACATCTAGAACTGCGATGGGAGAGTCGTCGGAGTGTGGTGGCGCTTCCGACGCGGGCTCCTCCACACTCCGACGATGTAAGAATCGTGGGTATTGATGTTGCCTACCTGTTCTGCTCGCCTCCGGCTTCGCAGCGTCGGGGCGATGGATGACGGCGGGTTCTCCCTCCCCGTGTGAGCTGAGGTTCGCCATCGTCCGCGCCATTCTTTTTCTGGCCACTCCGCACCAACGCCGGCCTGACGGCCGGCTCATGGCGCTGCGTTCGAGGGGGCTGCACTCCTTGCGTTTCGCTCTGCTCACCTCCAGTCCCCGCCCCCTGTGACCCCCACCCGGACACCAATTACTCCCCACCCCCCGCACCCTCACAGGACCTTCCTGAACCTCACTACACCCCGCCCTGAGCCTCCCCAATCCCAAGCCGCCGCTTCCACCGCACAAAGTCCGCCATCAGCTCCGGGGCGCGAGCAGACAGGAACGCATCCGTTGCCGCCACCGCCACCCCCTCCAGCTCCGCATGCAGCGCCGCCCCCGGAGTCCCCGCCCGGGTGTCCCGGCTCGACCGATCCTCGCGGACCAGTGGATCGGTCAGCGGGTGCATCTCCTCGTGGAGGACCTGGCAGAGGATGTGGTCTCGAGGCTGGCTCAGCGACACCGCGACCAGCCGCGCGCTCCCCGCACCGGTCGCCCGCCCCGACAGCCCCAGCGCCGGGCAGTCCAGCACCGTCAGCGGGGGCGCCGCGCCGGTCTGCTCCCACATCCGCTCCCGAAGACGCTGCAGCGGAGCCGACAGCGCCGCACCAACCCCCGCCAGCCGGGTCGCGGCGTCGGGATCCTGCCAGCCAACCAGGAAGGCGCCCTTCTCAGCCTCCACCGCCACCAGCAGCGCCGCGATCAGCGCCGCACCCGCTACATCCCGCAGCGGACTCGGTGGGGCCAGGGAGAGGTCCGCGGTCCAGGCGTCGATGTCGTCGTAGGCCAGCGCATGGACCTGTGCCATCAGTCGCCCCGGGGCCGCCTGATACGCCGCCGCCAGGGGTGCGATCCACTCCGGCGAGGGCAGACCGGGGCGGTGCAGGTTCGCCGCGTCTGCCCCGAGGTCGAGGTGGGAGAGCAGGTGGAAGCACAGCGCGGGGGCCGCCCGCCTGGCGAACCGCACCCGGCTGTCGGGCTGAACCAGCGGCGCGGCCCGACGGATCCAGCCATGCGGCCCAGCGAGGATCGGCAGGGTCATTCGGGCAACCCGCTGCTCAATGGTCTCCCCATCCTCTACCCGCAGCATCACCAGATCCTGACGACGAAACCGCGGCCCGAGCGCCACCACTGCCCGCCCCTCGGGCTTGAGCAGGGTGTTCAGCACCGGGCGTCGGGGCAGTGCGGCGCCAATCCACAGCCGATCAACAGGCTCCGGCAGCGTCAGCAGGGCGTCCTGGGGCACACAGCGCACCGTGACATTGCCCAGCGCCTCCAGGGCGGCCGTGGTTGCGGGGTCCTCCGGCAGCGGCTGGTTGACGATGACCCGCCCGAGAGGCCCGACCAGCAGGGAGAGCAGCGTGCCGACATAGGCCGAGCGCCCGGTGACATCCGCCACCACCTGACCCGGCTCCGGCTCCAGCGCCTCCAGCCCGGTGGCGATCACGTCGATGCCGACCGACACCGGCAGCAGCCCCTCCGCCAGCACCGGCGGGGTCTTCCCGTCGAGCACCGCGCCGGCTTCGTCTGGCCCCATGATGCGCTCCGGAGCGACCTGGAGCAGGGCCTCGATGAGGTCCGCGCTGCGCAGAACCCCACGCGCCAGCAGCCGCCGCACCGCCATCTCCCGGCGACGGATCCAGGGGTCCTTGAGGTTCATGCCCAGCGGGATGCGGATCTTCGGGTCCACCGTGCTGTGGCTGCGGCCAGCCTGGGCCAGAGTGTGCGCCATGCGCGCATCGGAGAGCGCCTCGGCCTGCTCCCGAATGCTGTTGCGGTACACCGCGTCCACGCTGCGGTCCTGACCGACGAACCGGTCGGCGATGTCGAGCAGCAGCGGCCGGTAGGTGGCGTGCATCGCCCGGACCCGCGTCTCAAACGGCATCTCGCGGCCAGCGTCGAGGTGCTGAGCGTGGAAGCCGAGGTCATACCAGCTCTTCCACCACTCCGGTGCATAGAACTTCGCCCCGTACTTCGCCTCCCAGTCTGCGCGCTGCTCGTGGATCGCGCTGCCAGGGTAGAGCCGGAACGGATCGACGGACAGCCAGCCCCGGGTGGTGTCGGTGGACTGGAAGAGGTCAGTGACGAACGCCGCGGTCTCCCGGAGGGTCTCTGGCGTCTCGCCGGGGTGGCCGACGATGACGTTGACCGCCCAGGTCAGCCCGTGCTCGTGGGAGAGCCGGGAGAGCCGTCGGACCGCGCCGAGGTAGCGCTCCGCGGTGTTGCCCTTCTGCATCTGGGCCAGCATCTTCGGGCTGCCGCTCTCCAGGCCGATGCCGATGGAGAACCGCGCCCGGGCGAGCAGAGAGATGTCCTCTTCGTTGAGATCGTCGGAGCGGGTCAGCGTCCAGTACTGCCGGGGAAGCAGCCCCTTCTCGATGATCCCACTCAGCACCTCTCGACGCCACGCCCGGTTGAAGCCAAACAGCGGATCCGCGATGTTGATGACCCACCGGGAGAGGTCGGTGCGCTTGGACAGCCGCTCCAGCTCCTCGACCGCCCGACCGGGGCTGTAGCTCCGCCAGCTGTAGCCGCTCTTGGAGCGCTCCATGCAGAAGGTGCAGTGGTACGGACAGCCCCGGGCCAGGTAGATCTGAAACTTCCGACCCAGCGCATGCGCCCGGGGCCAGTAGCGGTCGAGCAGAGACCAGTCGTAGGGCGGCAGGGTGTCGAGGTCCTGGATGAGGGCCGGACCATAGCGCTGCTTTGTGAGCTTTCCGCCGCCGAGCAAGGTCTCGACGATCTCGCACATCGGGATCTCGCCCTCGCCGAGCACCACCGCATCAAACGGCGAGCCGTCGAACACCACATCTTCGGGCAGGGCGCTGGCGTGGTAGCCGCCGGTGACCATCGGCACATCTGGCAGACGGTCCTTTAAGAACCGTGCGAGGGCCATGACCCGCATGTAGTCGAAGCTGGAGTAGCAGCTCACCCCGATGAGCAGATGCGGCCCGAGGCTCTCGATGGTCTTGAGCAGCTGGATGTGGTCGCCGCCCTCGTAGTTGAGGTCCAGCAGCTCGACCCGCACCCCGGTGTGCTCGCGGAGGTAGCCGCCCATGCTCACGAGGTGGGGCAGGCCGAAGTCCATGTCGGTCCACTTGAGGATGCCCGGCGAGATGAGCAGGACAGCCGGCTTGTCGCTCACTTCCCGGTGCTCACATGCTGGGGGACCATCGCGGGCAGGGTAGTGCGGGCGTCGGGGTTGCGGGCCAGCCAGACGAGGGGGTCGGGCGCGGTGTGGTCGCCGAACGTGGCGAACGCGCTCTCCTTGCAGCCGCCCTGGCAGGTGCGCTCGTGGGCACAGCCCCGGCAGATCTCCGGGATGGTCTGCTTGAAGGTCCGCGGGTAGGGGTTGGCGTGGATCTCCGGCCAGTCCTGACGGACCATGTTGCCGAGGATGCCGCTGGAGAGGTTGCAGCTGCGCACGTCGCCCTTGCCGTCGATGACGATGTTGGGAGAGGCGGAGCCGGTGGAGCAGTAGCCGAACCGGATCCAGGTGTATCGCTCGGTTCGGATGAGGCAGGGTGGGATCGGCATCGCGGTGCCCACCGAGATCCCCCACCGCCGACCGAGCACATCGAGCACGTCGAGGTCAGCCTCCATCTCATCGGCCGTGGGCAGGAGCCGGGCGATGTGGTGGATGGCCCGACCGGTGGGCGACATGCGGTTGTAGGACAGACCGCGAACCGACAGCGCCGCGCACAGCTCCATCACCGCGCGAAGCTGCCCGGCGTTCTCCCGCATCGCCACATAGCAGACCTGGACGGGCACTCCGGCCTGTGACAGCCGCACCGCCGCCCGCACCGTGTCGTCGAAGCAGACCGCGCCCTTGAGCTTGTCGTGCAGCGTGCGCTCCCCGGCGAGCAGGGTGAGCTGGACCTGAGCCACCCCCCACTCCGCGAACCGGGCGGCGACATTCTCGGTGATGTGGCTGCCGTTGGTGATGAGGGTGACCGACGGAGCCAGCGAGCAGGCATGGGAGATGATCGGCAGGGCGTCGCGGTGGAGCATCGGCTCGCCGCCGGTCAGGGTGAGGTGCG
>JBLHNG010000151.1:0-12540 GCA_047621685.1 Myxococcota bacterium
GTCCAGCCGCCGTCGTCGGTGTTCATGTCGCAGTAGACCTCCCAGGAGTCCAGCCCCTCGCCGTAGCCGTCGACGTCGATCATGTAGACGTCGTCGCCGCTGTCGAGTCCGGCGTCGAGGATGTCCTTGCAGGAGGTGCCCATCGGACAGCCGCCGCCCGCAGTGGGGCTCAGGGTGCTGTCGGTGTCGTCGCAGTCCGTTCCGCCGCACTCGATGTCGGAGTAGCCGTCGCCGTCGTCGTCGCTGTCGATGTTGCCGTCGCAATTGTTGTCGGCGTCGTCGCAGGACCCTGCGGCGTCGGGGTTGATGGTGTCGTCGAGGTCGTCGCAGTCCCCGGCGTCGGCCACGTAGAGCGCGCTGGGCGCCTCGCAGGCCTCGGTGGTGATGTCCGCATCGCCGTAGCCGTCGCTGTCGTAGTCGAGGTACCACGTGGCCTGCACGCCGTCGTCGATGGTTCCGTCGCAGTCGTTGTCCGCGCCGTCGCACACCTCGGAGGCGTCCGGGCTGGTGTCGGCGTCGGTGTCGTCACAGTCGGTGTCGTCTGAGACGTAGCCAGCGGGGGCAGAACAGGCGGCGGTGGTGTAGTTCAGGGTGCCGTAGCCGTCGCCGTCGCTGTCGGCGTAGAAGGTCTCGACGTCGGAAGCAGAGGCCTCGTCGACCTCGCCGTCGCAGTCGTTGTCCGCCTCGTCGCAGACCTCCTCGCCACCGGGGTGGCTGTCATTGTCGGAGTCGTCGCAGTCCCCGGCGGCGGCGACGTAGCCGACATCGGCCTCGCAGGAGACGCGGGTGGCGTCCGGATCGCCGTGCTCGTCGGAGTCGGCGTCGGCGTACCAGGTGGCGGCATCCGCGGCGTCGTCCTCGTCGGTGGTTCCGTCGCAGTCGTTGTCGATCCCATCGCACAGCTCGATGGCGTTGGGGGAGATGGCCCCGTCGTCGCCGTCGCAGTCGCTGTCGTTGATGACGTAGCCAGCGGGTGGCTGGCAGGCGACAGCGGTGGACTGGGAGTCCCCGGCACCGTCGGCGTCGGCGTCGGCGTAGTAGACCGTGCCGACCCCCTCATCGACCACGCCGTTGCAGTCGTTGTCGATCTCGTCGCAGACCTCCGAGCCGCCGGGGTAGGCGTCGGGGTTGCCGTCGTCGCAGTCGGTCCCGATGACGACGTAGCCAGACAGCTGGCTGCACACCTCGACGGTGACATCGGCGTTGCCGTAGCCGTCGTCGTCGGTGTCGGCGTAGAGGGTCTGGGTGGCGCCCTCGTCGATGCTGCCGTCGCAGTTGTTGTCGATGCCGTCACAGACCTCGATGGCGCTGGGAGAGAGCGCAGCGTTGTTGTCGTCGCAGTCGCCAGTGGCCTCGGTGTACCCGTCGCCGTCGCTGTCCGCGGTGGACAGGGTGCCGTCGCTCACATCGGGGGTCTTGGTGTCGCAGGCAAGCAGGGCCAGAAAAACAAAGAAACGCATGGTCCCTCCTGGTTCGAGGATAGCCCGGGGCCGCCGTGATAAGCCACAGGGATGCTCAGCCCACAGACCATCTCCGAACAGCTCGAGGCCGTCGCCGATGAAGGCTACGCCCGCCGTGTCTCACGCCACATCTCACCGCTCAAGGGCCTCCGAGGGGTGCCATCCCGCGATGTGGTCGCGGTCCTGGTGTCCGCCTGGAAGAACAACGGCGTGAAGCTGCCCCGGGACAACGAAGGCCTCATCCAGTTGTTCCGCACTGCCCATGAGGACGGGCTCGTCGCCATCGGACTGGCCGCCGCTGCGCTGCCCGATTCCCCCGACGCCGCCCTGGATCTCGCGGAGGGATGGATGGAGGTCGCCGACGACCTCGACACCGCCGACGCCATCGGCTGGCTTCTCCTCGGTCCCGGGCTGCTGGCGAGCGGAGAGCCGTTCGTCGCCCACCTCACCGAGCTGCTCTCCGAGGCGTCTCCCATCCGACGCCGGACCGCAGTCATCGCGCTGATGGCCGCCCTGCCCATCCCCATCGAGGGCCCCTCTGCCGCCGCGCTCCGGGCCCGGCTCAAGCAGAAGAGGGTCGCGTTTGTCGAGGAGCCGATCGATGCGCTGCTCCAGGGCGTGCTGCCCCGAGCGATGAAAGACAGCGATCCCCACGTCCGCAAAGCGGTCGCCCGGGTGATGCGAACCTGGGCGGTCTCCTGCCCCGACGCCGTAGAGGCCATCATGGCGGAGCAGCCCGGTGGAGTCAGCCGGTATATTCGGGAGGAAGCCGAGAAGGGCATTCGCAAGGGCCGCCGGAAGCAGTGAGCCGTCGATGGCGGGCAAAAGCAGTTAAGCCCGCCGTTCAAGGAGCGCGCCATGTCCGTCGCAGAGCAGGCCCGACGTCGACGGACGTTCGGCATCATCTCGCACCCCGATGCCGGTAAGACCACCCTCACCGAGAAGCTCCTGCTGTACTCCGGCGCCATCCACCTTGCCGGCTCGGTCAAGTCCCGGAAGTCCTCTCGCCATGCAGTCAGCGACTGGATGAAGCTGGAGCAGGAGCGCGGGATCTCGATCACCTCCTCGGTGCTCCAGTTCGAGTACGGAGGCTCGGCGCTGAACCTGCTGGACACCCCCGGCCACGCCGACTTCTCCGAGGACACCTACCGGGTGCTCGCCGCAGTGGACAGCGCGGTCATGCTGGTGGACCATGCCAAGGGTGTGGAGTCCCGGACGCGCAAGCTGTTCGAGGTCTGCCGGATGCGCAAGCTGCCCATGATCACGTTCATAAACAAGCTCGACCGCCCCGGACTTGAGCCCCTGGACCTGCTCGAAGACATCTCCTCGACCCTCAACCTCCGGGTGGCCCCGATCAACTGGCCGATCGGCATGGGCAAGGAGTTCCAGGGGGTCGTCGACCTGCGGACCCGACAGGTGCTGCTGTTCTCCGGCGGCGCCAAGGGCTCCACCATGCTCACCACTGAGACCATGCACATCGACGACGCTGAGGAGCGGCTGGGCAGCAAGGTCTACAACGAAGTCCTGGAGGAGCTGGAGCTGCTGGAGGGTGCGGGAGATCCGTTCACCGAGGAGGAGTTCTTCGCCGGGGAGCTGTCCCCGATCTTCTGGGGCAGCGCGCTGACCAACTTCGGCGTCGAGCCGCTGCTGAAGTTCGTCGCCGCCGAGGCCGCCCCTCCGGGCATGCGCCTGACGAGCGAGGGCGAGGAGATCTACCCAAATGATGAAGAGTTCACCGGCTTCATCTTTAAGATCCAGGCCAACATGAACCCCCGTCACCGCGACCGGGTGGCGTTCATGCGGGTGGTCAGTGGGCTGTTTACGCGGGGCATCGACGTCACCATCGGCCGCACCGGCGAGCAGCTTCGCCTCTCCAATCCTCACACCTTCATGGCCCAGGAGCGCAGCATCGTCGAGAAAGCCTACCCTGGCGACATCGTCGGTCTGTATGACCCGGGCAAGCTTCGCATCGGCGACACCCTGTCGACCACCCGGCAGCTCCAGTACGACGGGATCCCCCGGTTTGCGCCCGAGCACTTCGCCCGGGTCATCCTCAAGGATCCGATGAAGCGCAAGCAGCTCGACGCCGGGCTCACTCAGCTCGCCCACGAGGGCGTCATCCAGCTGTTCTACCGCCCCGACGTTGGCCGACAGGCCCCTTACCTCGGCGCGGTCGGTGTGCTGCAGTTCGAGGTCCTCAAGGAGCGGCTGCTCAATGAGTACCGGGTGAAGTGCATCCTGGAGCGGCTGTCCTATCAGTACGCCCGCTGGATCGGCGGCTCTGAGGAGGCCCTGAAGTGGCTGGAGGATCGCCGGGACTATCCGGTGCTCCGAGATCGCAACGACCAGCCGGTCCTGCTCTCCGACAGCCTCTGGCCGATGAACTTCGCCCTCCAGAACGCCAAAGGTCTGGAGCTGCACGAGGTCGAGCCGCTCTAAGATAAGACTCCCCGCATCCCCCCGGAGAACCCATGGACACCCTCGATCACATCAAGGCGATGGCGCAGGAAGGCAACGCCGAGGCGCAGTTCAAGCTCGGACAGCACTACGACAACGGCATCGGTGCCCCCCAGGACTTCGCCGAGGCGATGCGCTGGTATCAGGCTGCCGCCGAGCAGGGCCTGGCCGAGGCGTACTACAACATCGGCGTGCTCTACGACCACGGTCGCGGGGTGGAGCAGGACTTCGCCGAGGCGCTGCGCAGGTATCTGTGGGCCGCCGAGAAGGGCGACCCATGGGCGATGAACAACATCGGCTTCATGTACTCCCAGGGCCGCGGAGTCGAGCAGAACGACGACACCTCCCTGGAGTGGTACCGTAAGGCCGCAGAGGGCGGGCACTTCGGCGCTCGGTTCAACCTCGGCGTGCGCTTCGTCTATGGCCGTGGGGTCGAGCAGGACTACCCCGTCGCCCACATGTGGTTCTGCATCTCCCAGCAGAGCTGCACCCCGGTCGAGAACGAGCGGGCCAAGAAGGTCAAGGAGTCCATCGAGGCCACCATGCCCCCCGAAGAGCTGGAGCGCGCCCGGATGCTGTTCCAGAACTGGGAAGCCAACCGGGATGCCCCGACGAACTGATCGGCTCGGTGTGAATGAGTCCTTGCGCTCGGCCGTCGGTTCCTTGAGAATTCAAGTCCAGAATTCCCTGAACCGATCCGGTGCATGCGGAGTCACATAGAGTCGAAATGGTCCCCCCTCACCAGCCCCGATCCCTGAAGCTCACCCTCCGACTGGATGGTGAGCCGGAGAGCGTGCGCCGACTTCCGCTGACCGAGCGGGTGACCCTGGGACCCCGACCAACCGACACCTTCTCGGTCCCCAGCCTCTCCGAGTCCCACACCCTCATCACCTCCGAGGCCACCGGGCACCACCTGCTGCTGTCAGCAGCCCTGGAGGGCACCCTCTGGCGGGGCGATGGCAGCCGGGAGCTGGGCACCCTGTGGCGTCCAGAGGGGCGGCTTCCGCTCACCCTGTCTGATCGGCTGGAGCTGCGCATCCAGGGAGCGACCCTCGCGGTCACCTTCGCCTCCGAGGCCCCTGAGGCGCTGCCGCTGCCCGGTCGGTTCCGCCCCCGGCTGTTGGAGCCGGACTCCGGTCCGCTGCTGGCCTCGCTGTCGCTGTTCAGCACCCTCATCGGTGCGCTGGTGCTGTTCGCGCTGGGCACCACCATCCCCGACCGGGTCAAGCTCACCGACATCCCCGATCGGTTCGTGACCATCCCCATGGACGCCACCCCGCCAGCCCCCGACGAGGACGAGGGCGACCAGCCGCCGCCGGAGCTGGACGCAGTGGCCGACGCGATGGAGCCGACGGGCGGAGAGAACGGCCGGCTGTTTGGAGAGGCCCCGCGCAACCTCGACCAGCGCCTCCGGGAGCTGATCGCCGACCAGCCTGACCCGGGCGGACTCGCGGATCCGGATCTTCCAAACGAGATCATCGCGCTCCTCCAGCAGACCCGACTGGAGCACTTCGACGACTACGTCGACCTCACCCAGGAGGAAGGCCCCCGGGGCAGCAGCAGCCGGATCGGCGATCTGACCGTCGAGATCGACCGCGCGGAGGTCGGCGAGGTGCTGGTCGCCGCGGCTCCGGTGACCCGGCCCGAGCCCGAGCAGTGGCTGCCGGAGCCCATCCAGCGCGCCCCCCGACGCGGCGCTCCCTCCGCCGCCATCCGCGATCAGGTCCGCGACTACCAGCGCCAGATCCGCTCCTGCTACGAGCGCCGTCTCCGCGAGAATCCCACCCTGTCGGGTCGCCTGGAGGTGGAGATGGACATCCTCTCTGGTCAGGTCGTCATGGCTCAGATCAACAACGACACCACCGGCGACGATGCCCTCGGACAGTGCATTGTGCTGCGGGCGCGCTCCTGGCGGTTCCCGACGGAGATCGACGAGAAGATCGTCCTGCCGTTCGCGCTGTATTGAGGTTTTTGGGCACCAGTCATCGCGGTGGACCGTTATCCCGCTTGACTGGTGCTCTTTGTCTGAGACGGGGGTTTCACCCCCACCCCCCCGCTACGCGCTGGCATCCTCTCACACAGACTGTCCGCCAGAAGGGGGCGACATGACGGGTGCCGGTTTTTGCTGCGTGCGTTCTGCCCGCACCTTCGCGGTCGCCTCACACGCACCCGTCTCCCCTCAAGCACAACCATACTGGTACAACCTCCATTGTCGGAGCCTACATACCGAAGGCACGGGCCTTGCATAAAGAAAGGGCACACAGCAGCCGAGGTGCCCGATGACGCTCTCCACCACAGTCAACCCGATCCGCAGCAGCCGTGCCGTCTGGACCCTCACCGGTGCCGCCTTTGGAGCCGCGATGCTCCTGGACATCACCGCTGACGCCCTCGGTGGCGCCCGCCCGGCCCACCTCGCGATCGAGGTGGTGCTCATGGCCGCAGTGCTGTGGGGTGGCTCCTGGGTCGGTCGGGGATGGCAGCGTCACCAGGCCCGCCTCGAGTCCACCATCGCCCAGGCCAGCGCCTCTGCCGAACAGGCCAGCGCCTCTGCCACCCAGTGGAAGGAGGCTGCGACGAAGCTGGAGGCAGAGGCCGCCACACTGCGCCTGGAGACCGCCGCGCTGAGATCCGCCCCGCCGCGCCTGAATGCCGCCACCGTCGGCCTCTCCGCAGTCATCGACGCCCAGTTCATCGCCTGGTCGTTGTCTCCGGCGGAGTCCGAAGTCGCCATGCTGCTGCTCAAGGGGCTGTCGCTCAAGGAGACCGCCGAAGTCCGCGGCACCAGCGAGCGCACCACCCGAAAGCAGGCGCGGGCGGTCTACCGGAAGTCCGGACTGGCCGGTCGGGCGGAGCTGTCGGCATGGTTCCTGGAGGATCTGCTGGGTTGTGATGACACCGCTGACACCGCTGACACCTCCCTTACGGAATAAGGATCACTGCCGGGTATTTCCAGGGTACGCTGAGTGGGTATCTCTGGAGGTGCCCCCATGGAAAAGCTGGCCCTGCTGGGTGGTCTGTTCCTCGTCGGTTGTGATCGCGGTAGCGATTTTGAAGACGATGATGACGAGACCGCAATCAGCATTAGCAACATGTCCGGAATGGACAACGACAACTACTCTGAGGTTGTAGATAACCACCCAGACGCTCCGCAGATTCTGTCTGCCGAGGCCTGGTGTGACTACGTAGATTGTTGAGGGGATAACGGTTACCGCTGGGTCGCAGCGGTTGAATTTGAAGACCCCCAGGGTGATCCCAACATTGACAATGCCTTCGAAGGCATCAATGTCTACACCCCAGATGGCGAGTTTATGTTCGCCGAGACGCTCTACTGTGGCACCGGAAAGTGCACGACCTTCTGGCGGGAGCGGGACTACGACCTCTGGTGTGATTCCTCCACCGGCTACATCGTTGAGTTCACGCTCATCGATGATGATGGTCACCTCTCCGCACCATGGACGATGGAGCTTCAGTAGCGCAGCACCGGGCTCTTCCTGGATAGGATGGCAGCAAGTCACCCGTTCCTGAGGAAGAACCCATGCTCGCCACCACCTGCTCTCTGATCGCCGCCGTCCTGCTGGGCAGCGGCGCTGCTGTTGCTGCGCCCTACAGCATCGACGATGACCACTCCATGGTGGTCTTTAAGGCCAGCCACCTCGGTGTTGCCTACACCTATGGTCGGTTCAACACGGTCTCTGGCACCGTCGACTGGGACAGCGGTGCACCGGACGCGCTGAGCCTCTCCGTCGCCGTCCAGACCGCCAGCGTCGACACCGACCAGGACAAGCGGGATCAGCACCTCCGCGGTCCAGACTTCTTCGACGCCGAGCAGTTTCCGGAGATCACCTTCGTCTCCTCCAGCGTTGCCGACAAGGGCGACGGCGTCTACGCGGTCACCGGCACCCTCACCCTGCACGGCGTGAGCCGCGAGGTCACGGTGGACCTCACCCAGACCGGCGAGGGCAGCGACCCCTGGGGCGGCTACCGGGCGGGCTTCCACACCACGTTCTCCGTCGACCGCACTGACTACGGCATGACCTATATGGCCGACAGCATCCCCGGCCTCATTGAGCTGACTGTCAGCCTGGAGGGGATCAAGAAGTAGCCTCCGGTACCTTCTCCCCGCACAGCAGCGCCATCATCCCGGTCGCCGTCAGGTCCACCAGAGACACCCCGCCACCCGACAGCCCCGCCTCGATCACCGATCGGGGCAGGAACCGCAGCCGAATCGCCCCGCCGACGCGATCCTGGAGGACCCGAACCGCGCCCGCATCCGGGGCATGGGCGGTCAGGCACACGAAGCGCCCCCCAGGCTCAAGCACCCGGCCGACCTCCGTGAGCGCCGCTGCGGGATCCGGGAACAGGTGCAGCGCCCCGAAGCTGACCACCGCAGCAAGCGACCCGGTCCGGATCGGCAGCGCCTGGGCGGAGCCGCGCACAAACGACAGCCCCGGGGACTCCGCGCGGGCATGGGCGAGCATCGCACCACTCAGGTCGAGCCCGATCACCCGATCCGCGCCGAGCCGCTCGGCCAGCATCCGGGTGTACCGCCCCGTCCCGCAGGCCAGATCCAGCACCACTCCGCCCGGCGGACCAAGGTGACGCCAGAGGTAGTCAGACTCCGCCGCATAGCTCGGCCCCCCCACCAGCCGGGTCAGCGCCGGTCGAAACCGCCCCTCGTAGATGCGGGCCACCCCCGGTGACTCCATCGCCCGCTGTGCGAGGCCCGGCCTGCTGGTGATGTCGGGACAGAAGTCGATGAGCCCATCGGTGATCAGGTAGCGCGCGCCAGCGGGTCCGAGAAGGGCGTCGTCGAGTGACTGGAGCGGGCCGTGGGTCTGCGGACAGGCGAGGACGTCGGGGTGTGGCACCATGGAGCCATTATGCTCCTGCTTCTCCTCGGCTGTGCCGACGCGCCTGCCCCTGAGGCTCCCACTGGCTGGGCTGCCTGCCCCGACCCCATCTGCCGCCATGAGGGCCTCGCGCAGTCCTGGCAGACCGAACCAGATGCCGTCCTGGCGACCATCCCCACCCTCGATCCGGTCGAGCAGCTGACCCTGGTGCAGTTCCTGCTGACCGATCACCCCCAGCAGCAGCAGCAGATCTGCGCCGCGCTGCCAGCGGAGAGTCCCGGCGGGAAGCACTGTGCGCGCGCCAAGGCTCGACCGCACCTCACCCAGAGCAAGCACCGCCAGATCACCACCTTCACTCCCCGTCCTGGCGGTGGACCGTCTCGCAACATCCTGCCGCCGCCGAAGTCCGAGCCCGCCGCCTGGCTCAGCCGCGACCGGATCGACCTCGGAGACTGCGGCAAGGACGCCGAGTGCGTCACCGAGCGGGCCACCAACACCGCGCTCTCCGGCGATCTCAACGCCGCCGGGACGATCTGCCGGTCGGGGGCAT
Organism: Myxococcota bacterium; assembly: GCA_047621685.1. Taxonomy (GTDB): domain Bacteria; phylum Myxococcota_A; class UBA796; order UBA796; family UBA796; genus JAQXDW01. The sequence continues at coordinate 9,318 of JBLHNG010000151.1, forward strand.
CGAGCATGGAGGAGGTGTACTGGGAGTGCCTGTTCGAGACCGCCGAGTCGCTCTCCCGGACGAAGCGATCCGCGCAGTGGTCCCAGGCAGTGGTGCTGTGCAACGCCACCGAGTCCTTCGTGCACGGCTGCCTCCACCACACCCTCACCCTCGCCATGCCCGACATCCCCCCGGCGGACGGCTTCTCCACTGAGAACATCGAGGCTGCAACGCAGGCAGCAGCGGACTTCTCCGCAGCGGTCGGTGGTGGGGAGCTTGGAGCGCTGTATGCAGACCGAATGTGGGCATCGTGGGTCTGGCAGGCGTACTTCCACACCGAGACGGTCACCGGGCAGCTTGTGCCGGCACTCCCCGAGGCCGCACAGCCCCACATCCGGCTCGCGGTGGCCTACCGGATGCTGGAGGACCGCACCGACTGGTCCACCTCCCTAGCCGACCTGCTCGCCGCGCTCGATTCCAACCTCGCCCGCCAGGATCCGCCTCAGTCCACTGGGAAGGTCCACCGACCGACCTCCCGAAAGCGCCCGGACTTCTGGCCCGAAGACCACGCTCATGAGGACACCATCCCGGCGATCTACTGCACCGGAGACAGCCGCCGGGCCACCGACCCCGATGCGCGCATCGACGCCATGATCGCCATCCTGGAGGCTGCTGGTCGCCTCAAGAGTCCGCCGCCGTCGGACTTCTACGCCCGGGTCATCCAGGACAGCACCGCCCCGGAGGTCGTGCGCTGGACCGCCGCCCGCATCCTCTCCGCCCGGGATCCGGCCGCCGCAGCGTCGCTGGTGGTGCCGGATGCCACCCCGCTGATCGCCGGACGGCTGCGACACTCCGGGCGCTGACTACCGCATCGGCCCGCTGCCATCCAGCTCCGCTGGCCTCGGGTTCATCGGGAGGATCCGCTGGCCATCAGTGGGCATCGCATCCGCATCCAGCAGCGCGCCCTCCGGAGTCATCCAGATCACCTCGCAGCCATTGCGGACCGGTCGACTCCACACCGGCTGGAGCTTGTAGTCAGAGAGGATGGTGGTGAGGTTGTCGATGCTCTGGGGAAAGCGCTGACGCCACTGGAGGTCGGCCTCGGAGTCACAGTGAAACTCCACCAGGGCGTTGATGTCGAGGCTGGAGTGGGGCGTTCCGTTCCGGATGGAGACGAGCTTGACGGTGTCGTCGGCCTCAGTCAGGAACAGCTCCAGGGCGCCGATGTCCTCACTGAACGGCTCCAGCAGCCCCTGATCCACCGCCACGATGCACTGCGCCTCGCCACAGGTCGCCGCGATGAGCGCTTGCAGGTCCGCCCACCCGTAGCGCTGGTAGACCCGGTAGTGGTTCTTGATGTCGCTGCCGTGGAGGTACAGCCCGGCACCGGGGATGCGGTGCAGCGACATCAGGGAGGCGGTGGGGACCCACTGGGGGATGTACACGAGCAGGAACACCGGCACACCCAGCAGTGCCAGCGGACGGCCCAGCCGGGCCAGACCCCAGCCCCCCAGGATCGCCAGACCCGGTGCGATGAGCGGGAAGTTGTCGAGTCCAGCCTGGAACAGCGACCACAGCAGCAGCGAACCCCCCGGCCACAGCAACAGCACGACGATCAAGGACTCCCAGGTCTTCGGACGGCGGACCAGCAGCGAGATGATGCCCGCCACAAGCCCCACAGCCACCACCCCGAGCGGCAGGTGACCGACCAGGGCGATGATCTGCACCATGAGGTCTGGGAGCTGATCAGCGTAGCGCTCACGGGCCTGTGCCTTGGCGAGCATGTAGTGCTCGGCGTTGTCCAGGGGCACCGCCAGAGACACCAGCCAGGACAGCGCCACCGCCCCGATGCGCAGCCACCGCCGCGGAGCGTGCACCATGAGCAGCGGGGTGAGCATGCCCACCCAGATCACCCCCGAGGGACGCAGCGCGACCGTCAGCATGCCCAGCAGCGCCAGCGCCACCACAGTCCGGCGGTGCTCCAGGGTGCGGTCCCACACCCAGACCGCCACCAGGGTGAGGATCAGCGCGGTCTCCGGGGTGTGGATCCAGGCGGTCCGTCCCATCAGGAAGACCGCCGGCATCGCCGCAGCGAGGCACACCGCAGCCAGCCCCGCCGCCGGGCTGTGGAGCTTCCGGGCGATCAGACCAACCCCAACAAGGATGAGTCCGACCCAGACCGCACCAAACGTCGCGAACAGCTGCGGGCTGACCCCGAAGACCACCATCGCCAGCGCGATCAGGGCGTTGTACCAGCCGGTGGACTCCCCGAGGCTCGTCATGATCGCGGACAGGTCGAGGGCCTGCCAGTCGGCGTAGCGCTGGGGGAGATCGCGGTAGTACAGGCCCTGGTCAGAGGGGATTCGTCCGTCGGCCAGCAGGAAGGAGACCTGCGCAACCACGACCGCCACGACCACGGCCAGCGCGGCGATGTCCCAGAGTCGCGGGCTTAAAAAGCGCAGTCTCTGGCTCAAAAACCGGCCTGCATTTCGATCTCGCTGAGGTAGTCGCCCAGGTAGAGTGCGGCCGCCCGGGACTCTTCCGTCAGCGGTTTCTGCATCAGGTCCATCTCTCCAGTGGGATCATACCGGAGGTTGTAGAGGTGCTCCTGTCCAGTGAACAGACGGATGAGCTTGTGGTCGGTGGTGCGGGCGGCCCGACCGGCCTGTATGGACGGCACCCGATCCCCGAACAGCTCGGTGAGCATGAGGCCACGGAGGGGGGGAGTAGTGGGGTCGAGGAGGTAGGGCAGCATGCTGATGCTGTCGTGCTCGATGTCGTCGGACATCTCGACGCCGAGCAGGTCGAGGATGGTGGCGTAGAGGTCGACGACATGGACCATCGCATCGACGTCACCGGTCGGAATGCCGGGTCCGGTGATGATCATCGGCACCTGCACCCCGCCCTGACCCAGGCTGCCCTTGGCGTGTCCCTCCTGGTAGGCCCCCTGGTTGACCGTGGACATGGTGCCGTTGTCGCCCAGGTAGATGATGATCGTGTTGTCCTGATCCACCTCACTGAGGAGCCGGGCCAGCTCAGTGTCCATCGACTCGATCATCGCCTGGAAGAACGGCAGCGGCTCGCTCTTGATGTCCAGCCCGTCGAGTTCGTAGCTGTGGAGGTCTGAGGGGGGGGCGTGCAGAGGGGCGTGCGGGGCATTGAAGGAGACCCACATCATCCACGGCGCGTCGTCCTGATCCTCAAGCCACGCCAGGGCATCATCGACGACCTCCGTGGTGGCAGA
>JBLHNG010000152.1:0-12511 GCA_047621685.1 Myxococcota bacterium
ACCCGAAAGTCCGCAGTCAGCCCCCGACCTGCCAGCCGTGCCGTCGCCGCCTCGACCGCCCCTTCCGCAACATCCACCCCGATCACCGCCCCGCCCGCTGCCGCCAGGGGCTCGCTCATGAACCCGCCGCCGCAGCCGACATCCAGCACCGCCTTCCCTGCCACCGTCAGGCCGGCCCGCTTCAGGTAGGCCATCCGAGCCGGGACCAGGGCACGCAGCGGGGCGAACAGGCCATCATCGTCATCCCACCAGGGGTCCACGGTGTCGTAGATGCTGATGTCGTTGCGCAACTACCCGAGCTTCTTGAGGATCGCGCCGACCGCCGCATTGCCTGCGGGCAGGTAGATCCCGAACCACAGCGACATCGCCAGCGCGAAGTTCCGCGGCCCGAGGATCTGGTCGATGATGTTGCCCTCGTGCGCGATCGAGGTGCCGAAGGCGTACCCGAGGGTCTCCAGCAGGCCGAGCATGAACACCCCGAACAGGTACTGATCCCACCAGGTCCGATGCCGGATGACCAGCGAGCAGGGGATCAGGTAGAGGCCGTAGCAGGTCAGCACCTGCCACCAATTGGCAAACTCGGCGATCTCTGCGGCCTGTCCGATGCCGTTCATCACAAAGCCGATCGGGATGTACAGCAGGATGTAGGTGGCGAGGGTCTTACGCGGGACCAGGAGGCGGTCCAGGAGACGGGTCTGGAGGGGCGCATTCATGCCCGACAGCTATCCGCATTACTCCCAGAGGTCATACAGGTCGGCGATCACCTCTGAGCGGCCGATGTAGGTCCCGCCCGCCCAGGCGACATCCCAGACCACCACGCCATCCGGGGTGGCCTCGCGAATCCGGGCGGTGGAGCCGTAGTTGTGCAAGGTGTTGCCACCGGAGAGCCGGTGCGCCTCGCCCATCTCCGAGCCATAGACCCCCTCTCCCTCGCCGAAGCTCCACACCTCGGTCAGCGTCTGGCTGTCCGCATCGAGCGTGTACTCCCGCACGACCGTCTCGGTGGCATTCTCGCCGGCCTTGGCCGAGACCAGCAGGGTGCCCTCGGCAGTGTAGTGGACCCCATGCTGCCACCAGAACGCCGACTCTTCGGGATCAAACGCCCAGGAGTCCGGGAGGTGTCCGAAGGTGCGCAGGGTGTCACCGGTGGCGTGATCGACCTCGATGATGGTGTCCACCGAGTACAGCGAGAACAGGAAGGTGTCGTCGGCTTCGTTCCAGAACAGGGTGTTCGAGCCGCAGTAGGCATCGACGTTGAGCGCGTCCAGCAGCGCCTCGCAAGACCACAGGTCGGTCACCGTGCCGTCCGGGGTGCGCTTGCGGATGACCTCGTCGGCGTAGAAGCCCGTCGAGGCCCCCCAGACCAGGGATCCGTCGGCCAGCTCGGTGAACGGGTGGTGGAGGTTGGGGGTGTCCACCGTCTCTACGATCACCCCGTCGATGCCGACCCGGGCCACCTGCGACACCTCGCCGCCGTCAAAGATTGCCCAGAACGAGTTGTGATCGATGAGGATCTGAGTGCCGTCGTAGGAGAGCCGGGCGTGAAGGGTCGTGCGCTGGTTCGGGGTCTCCTGTGCCCAGACCACCCGACCGAGCCGGTCGATGATGAAGGTCCAGGCCCGATTCGCACCACTCCCGACGCCATTCATCGCGGTGAGCACAAACGGAGACCCGGCATCCCAGCCCGCCTCATCGCTGAGCAGGACCTCTGCTTCCGGCAGGCCCTCGGGGAGTGCATCGGTGGTGAGACTCCCCGACTCCGTGAGTGTGGTGCCATCCTCGGCGATCAGGGTGAGGCTCCAGGTGACATCCGCATCAAACGGCAGCCCGAGCAGCAGCAGCTCGTTTTCGCCCACGACCACGACAGCATCCACCACCGGCGTGGCTCGATCTGCCTCGCCTGTGACCGAGAACGTCGCCTGGGCAGTGCCCGCCACCGACTGACGCCAGCGCAGTGCGACCACCGAGCCCATCGTCTCCAGCACTGCGGCCTCCAGACCGTCTGCGGACAGGGACGCCTCATTGGTGGGTGACGAACCCGGGTCCGTCGTCTTACAGGCCATCATCACGAGCCACAGGATCACGGCTGCCTCCATTGTCCGGCAGCCTATCCCAACAGGTCCCCGATGGATGCGTTGTTTCAAAACCTGCTGTGGATCTACCTTCTCCTCGCCCCGGTCACCCTGGGCGTGCTGCTGCTGATCTCCGCGCCCTATGGCCGACACCGCCGGGATGGCTGGGGACCGGCGGTGGGGGTCCGGACCGGCTGGCTGCTGATGGAGATCCCGACGATCGTGGTGTTCGCGGCGGTCTACCTCAGCGGCTCGAACCGGCTGTCGTTGGCCTCGATGGTGCTGGCGGGGCTGTGGTACCACCACTACATCTACCGCACGTTCCTGTTCCCCCGACGCCTGGAGACCCGAGGCAAGACGATGCCGCTGCTCATCGGGCTGATCGCGTTTGTGGTGCAGTCGATCAACGCCACCCTCCAGGCATGGTGGCTGGCCGAGCTTGGGGACTACCCGACGAGCTGGCTGACGGATCCGCGGTTTGTGATTGGCGCGGTGGTCTTCGTGGTCGGGATGCGAATCAATCGGCAGTCCGACAACATCCTGCTCGCGCTTCGGGAGCCGGGAAGCCGGGAGTACAAGATTCCCCGAGGTGGGCTGTTCCGGTATGTCTCTGCGCCGAACTATCTTGGTGAGATTCTGGAGTGGATCGGCTGGGCCATTGCCACATGGTCGCTGCCAGGGCTGGCGTTTGCGCTGTATACGATTGCGAATCTGCTGCCCCGAGCGCTGACGAATCACCGGTGGTATCAGGAGAAGTTCCCGGACTATCCCGTGGAGCGGAAGGCTCTTATTCCCGGGATCCTCTGAGAAGGGAGGACCCTTCGGAATCGAGCGCCACGAGGCGGAGAGGACTGAAGGGCGAGCAGGATGGGTCGGCAATATCAAAAGCAGAGATGGGCGAAGCCTTGAAGGACGGCGGTGATTCCAGCGACGTCTCCGTCCTTGGGCTGAGGGCGCCCCCGGCGCTGATCGCCACGGGTCCCCTACGCGGTCGCAACTCCGCTCCGTCTCCGCTGCGCTACGCCTCTCACTCCCTGTCGGCGTCCACTGTGGAGCGACTGCCGACCTTGCCGGCCTCGGGTCGCTTGCTGCCTCCGGGGCCGCCAGAGAATCTGGCGTGGACTAGGGGCGTCCCCGACTGAGGGCGCCCCCCGGCCCTCCGACACGGCCCGCTCCGGTGTCCCCTTGCGCGCGCCCGGGCGAACTGAGACTCCTGAACTGGCGGTCCAAAACAATACAATCAACAAAATCAGGGGGGAAGTTAGCCACCTGACCGGCTTCGTCGGACTCACCCCGTCCCCGTGCCGTGTCCCGAATCGACAATCAGCCCGTCTGCGACCGGCACTTGTCGAACTTCAGGCGGGTACATCAGGTAGCCATCCGACCGGCTCCGGATGCCTCCGCCCGTCTCCGTGCCGTGTCCCGGAGGTCAGCTCGTCACCTTCAGCCGGCTGCTGCCGAACTCAACGTCGGGTACACCAGCCCGCCCGCCTCCCACCTCGCCCCAGGGCGGAGAAACTCAAACCTTGAGGTCCCTCCCCTCAGACCGTCGGCGAATCGCAACGAGCAGCGGCAACAGCGCCAACAACCCGGGAACAGGCGCCGCAGCACACCCACATCCAGACTTGTCATCGCCAGTCTCCGGCTCCAGCTCAGTGTCCGGCTCATCCGTGTCGTCCGGCTCATCCGTGTCGTCCGGCTCATCCGTGTCTTCCGGCTCGTCCGTGTCCGGCTCCCCGGTGTCCCCCGGCTCCTCCTCCCCCGCGACCACCACCTCACAGCTCACCGGCTCAGCGAGCTGTGCAATCGCCTCGCCATCCAGTGCGACATCAAAGATGCAGACCTCATCCAGCGCACCGGTCAGCTCCAGACTCCCGCTCCCCTCAGTGTCCGCGCCAAAGTAGAGCATGCCGCGCCCGCCGCCGGTCGGGGCCTCGCTGTAGGCCTGCGCCTCTCCGAGGGCGACCCCGTCGACGTAGAACTGCACCGCACCGTCTGCCCGGACCACCGCGACGTGATGCCACGCACCGTCTGCGAGCCCGGCATCCTCAGAGAACACGCTGACGTTGCTGCCGCTGCCGTGCTCCCAGAACATCCGCAGCCGGCCATCAGGCTCCATGTTGAGCCAGTAGGCGTAGTTCGTCTCCTCGTCCTCGGTGTAGTAGTCGTTCGTCGCGTAGCACAGCAGGACGTTGGCCCACTCGCTGCTGTCCACGCTGTCAATGCGCGCCCACAGCGACAGGGTCAGCGGCTCCTTGATGTTGAGCACGTAGTCATCGATCGCACCGGCGACCGCATAGTCATTGCTTCCGTCGAGCTTCAGCGCGCTGCCCGAGGCACCGTCGGCGGTGATCTCAGCACCGACCAGATCCGCATCGAGGCCCCGTCCTGGTGGCTCGGGTGCGGTGTCCTCGCCGTCTCCCTCAAACGCGTACCGCGCGATGAGGCCGTGGGGCACCTCGCCAGCCATCGTGAACTGATCGAGAGCGTCGTCGTAGTGCCCGTCTCCGTCCTCGTCGCCGTAGAAGGTGGCCTCGACCTGCCCCCCGGTGACCTCGACGAGCAGGAAGCCATGGCGCTGCTGGTAGGGACGGCTCGGGGAGAAGGTGATCGCGCCGCCGCCGGTGCCGATGATGGTCTCCCAGGTTGTGCCCCCTGCACCCGGCTGGCTGGGCTGGTAGCGGTGCCAGTGCCCGGAGAACATCCCGACCACGCCGTAGCCCACCAGGGTCTGCCAGAAGTCGCCGCTGGTGTTGCCCAGGCCGCCCTCGTCGGAGAACGTGACCGGGTGGTGGGTCATCACGAAGACGTGGTCGAAGCCGTCGCTCTCCGAGAGCACCCGGTCCAGCCAGACCATGCCCTGCGCAGAGACGTCGTAGGGGTTGGAGACTTCCTGGTCAGACGTGATCGAGATGAACCGCACGCCGCCGAGGTCGTAGTAGTAGCTGACCCCCTCCTCACCCTCGGGGGAGTCGTCGGTCGGGATCCAGTCGAAGGTCTCCTGGAAGGCCGCAAACGTGCCCGCGCCGCCGTAGACATCGTGGTTGCCAGGCACCACCATCGGGTAGCCGGTGAAGCCGGAGACCACCGAGACGAAGTCCTCCCACTGGCTCACCGTGCCCGACACGCTGCCCGAGCCACCCACCAGATCGCCCACAAACAGACCCACATCCGGGCTGTGGGTGTTCATGTCCTCCACGATCTGCGGAAACACGTCCCAATTGATCGAGACATCGCCCCCATCGGTCTGGGTATCGCCCACCACGACAAAGCTGAGGTCAGCGGCGAGGGATACGGAAATCAGTGTGAGGATCATGGGTCGCATTGTAGCCAGGAAGGGAAGCCAGTGGCGAGGCGAGGCGTTGCTGCGCTACAAGATGCCACCCTGCGAGGAGACCTCCGATGATGACACCCCTCTTGATCATTGCCGCCGCCACCGCAGCCCCCCCGGGGGACGATGCCGCCTGGGAGACCCTCGCGTCGAGCCCCGTCAAGGTGGAGTGCGCCACAGTGGCCGGTCAGCCCTGGTGCCGCTCGTATGGCCTAATCCATGCCCCGATCGCCCAGGTCGATGGCGCCCTGCGCAACATGTCCACCAGCGCCAACCTGTTCGAGGCCGTCCTGAGCATCGAGGTGCTGGCCGAAGACACCATGCACATCGTGCTCGACTACCCCGCCCCGCTCGACGACCGCGACTACGTGGCAAAGTACACCTACGCCAGCGAGGGCGAGACCCGGATCTTCCAGTGGAGCCCGGTCGTTCATCCCGGAGCCCCGGAGACTCCCGCTGCCGTGCGGCTGCCCAACTTCGCCGGAGAGTGGCAGCTCAGCCCATCGGGCGAAGGCACCCAGGTCCGCTACACCTGGCAGGCCGAGATCAACGGCAGCTTCCCCAGCTTCGCCTATTCACAGGCCTGGAAGAAGGCCGGTCACGAGGCGCTCAAGGATCTGGCGAACACCCAGGGCGCGAAGCTCAGCAAGCCCTGAGCCGCGATTTCTTGCGATGCCGTCATCGCTTTGTCACCGAGCCGCGGTAATCCTGAGTACATGCTGCTCCTGGTGCTGACCGGCTGCAGCAGTCAGACCGCAAGCCCCCGCGCGCTCTGGTTGCGGCAAGCCCTCGTCAACGAGAACACCTACTGGCTGGCCCGAAACCCGGTCGGACTGGCCGATAAGTACGACGCGATGGCAGAGGATCAGTACGACTACATGCGCGGCAGTGCGGGGACCTGGTACGCCGACATCAGCCGGATCTCCTCAGAGCGCATCACCACCGACATGCTCGATGACACCGAGCCTGTCCTGCTGGTCGGAGACGCCCACCCCGAGAACCTCTCCACCACCATCCCCGGCCGCTTCCTCTCCCCCACCCACACCGACCCGATCCCCGAGATCACCCTGGAGATCATCGACCTCGACGCCGCAATCTACGGCCCCTGGCTGCTCGACCTGCGTCGCTCAGCGACCTCACTGCGGGTCGAAGCCGCGCCGCTGTCGAGCTGCGAAGCGGACTGCATCGAGGATGCCATTGAGGAGCTGGTGGCGGGCTACATCGACGGCGCTCTGGGCGATGCGCCACCCATCGTCCCCGGCTCCATCATCGAGAACCTCCTCGCGGAGACCATCGATGAGGGGCAGGCCCGGGAGAAGTACCGGGAGAACACTGCAGACACCATCTTCGCCGACCTCAAGCTCCGCTACGACCTGGAGCTGGACGACAGCGGGGTGGGTGTTCTGGTGCTGACCGGCGAGGAGCAGGCCCAGATCGATCGCCTGATGGCGCAGTACGACGGCCCCGCGGGCTTCCGGGTGCTCGACGCCGTGCGCCGGTTTGGCACTGGCATCTCCTCCCGGGCTGCGGTGCGCTACCTCGTGCTGTGGGACCTCGGAGACGACACCACCGACGCTGACAACGGCATCCTCACCGTCCGAGAGACCATCGATCCACCGATCATCCCCGGCCTGTTCGCAGAGACCGGCGACCGCTACCCCGACAACGCCCAGCGCATCGAGGCGGTCAGTGCCCTGCTGTGGTCCGACCCAGAAGCCGACGCCGCCGCCGCGGGAATGACCGATGGAGAGCTGGCGTTCAAGGTCCTCACCTGGTCCTCCTGGTTCCAGGACGCCGACCACACCGACGTGATCGAAGACTGGGAGGACGGCGACATCGACGCCGGAGACTTCGCCTCGATGGCCGGCATGCTTGGCTACACCCTCGGCAGCAGCCACCGCCGGGGAGAGACCGCCTCGGGTGGCTCGGCGGTCCCGGTGCTGGAGGAGGGCCTCGACGGGCGCGAGGACGATCTGCTGATTGAGATCCTGGAGGCGTCGGAGTCCGACTGGCTCGACCACCGGCAAGACCACGCGATCTTCCGCGACCTCCTGGACACCCACGGTCCCCTGCTCGGCGCAGAGCAGCGGGCGGAGGACGTGCCATGATCCCCCTCTGCCTCCCGCTGGTCCTCCTACCCACCAAGCACACCAGCGACGCCCCCACCTGCCTCGTCCTCGACCTCGACGTGGCCGGACGCCTGGAGCAGAGCTGGCCCGATGACGGCGTCTCCACTGCGCTCACCCTGCCCCGGTCCCGGCTGGAGCTGGGCCTCACCTCGGGGCAGCACCGGGCACGGGTCGCCGCAATTGCTGCACGAACCGGCGGACTCGGCAGCTCCACCGGGGTCAGCGGAGAGGCCATCGTGCCGGTGCTCCAGATCGCGGAGGCAGCCTGGATCGGGCCAAACCTCACCATCGCCGCCGGACTGATCGACGATCCCTGGGTGGTGCTGGGCAACGACGACTGGGGACTGCGCGCCGCCGCGCCGAGCCTGGGCGAGTCTGTGGGCTGGATGGACCGCTCGGACCTCGGCATCTCGGCCGCCTGGGGGGCGCCCGACAGCTTCGTCTCTGCCATCGCCACCTTCACCTCCGGCGAGGGGGCCAACTTCGCCGAGCGCAACAACGGCAAGAACACCACCGCCATGCTCATCGCCCGCCCCGTCCCCGACCGCCCCGAGCTGCTCACCGTCTCGCTGATGGGTCGGGACGGCTCCCGTGGGCTCGACAGCGCCCGGGATCACCGGGCCGGCGGACGCATCACCGCCGCGCTGCCCCCGGTCCGTCTCGGCGGCGAGGTCCTCACCGCGTGGGGGGTCGGCGGCGACATCGAGCGCACCCCGGTGGGGCTGTCCACCTGGGCGGAGGGCACCCTGCCCCTGAGCCTGACGGTGTTTGCCCGCTTCGACCAGACCACCGAGGACGTCGACGAGAGCACCACCCGCATCCTCCGCGGCGGGGTGACCTGGGGGGCCGAGCCGGTCGATGTGATCCTCGGCGTAGAGCACACCGACGCTGACGATCAAGCCGTGACCGTCGCCGGTGCCGGCGCTTTCGAAGAGCAGACCACCCTCTACGTCCTGCTCCACGTCCGACAGGGCGGCTCCGTGGTCCTCACACCGTGATGCTGCCCCTCCTGCTCGCCTGCAGCAACGCCACCGCGCCCGCCGACGACACCTGGCGACCCGACACCGGCCCGCTCGACACCGACACCAACGACTCGGGCACCGACGACTCGGGCACCAACACCGGCGGCACGATGTACCTGGTCATGCTCAACGAGGTGCTCGCCGACAACCAGAAGGGCGCAACCAACGAGCTGGGCGATCACGAGGACTGGATCGAGCTGTTCAACGCCGGCAGCGATGCAGTGGACCTCACCGGCTGGAGCCTGTCCGACGATGACGGTGAGCCCTGGAGCATCGACACCCCCCTCACGCTCGATGCAGGGCAGCTCCTGCTCATCTGGTGTGACGACGAGGACGACGAAGACCTCACCGAGCTGCACGCCGACTTCAAGCTCAGCCGGGACGGAGAGTCCCTCCTCCTCCGCGATCACACTGGCGAGCCGGTCGATGCGGTCGACTTCCCCAAGCTGGCCGAGGATCAGTCCTGGGGACGACTCCCCGACGGCGGACCAGAGTGGACCTACCTCGACGAGCCCACCCCGGGCGCGAACAACCTCTGATCGGTCCCCGAGATGAGTCGCGGACGGGACAGCGAGCCGACGGGGCGGATCGGCCAGCGCGACAGGTAGCGCCGGTTGGGGCTCACCCCCTCCGCATCCAGCCAGTCAATGCGCTGTCCCTGCATCCAACCTGCGACCGCTTCCCCCGCCGCGATCCCGCAGGTCACCCCGAAGCCACCCAGCCCCGCCGCCCACCACAGCCCCGCGACCTCCCCATCACTCCCCAGCACCGGGCGTCGATCCGGGGCGAAGGTCCGCAGTCCGGTCCAGCCCGTGGACAGGCGAACCGGACCGAGCGCCGGGAAGTGTCGGGCGAGCTTGTCCATCGCCAGCGCCCGAGGCATCGCCTCCACCGGTCCCCGCGATCCCGGCCCCGGCTGTGGTGGATCGACGGCTTCATCACACCCCGAGGTCAGCCAGCCGCGCCCCTCCGGTCGGATGTAGATGCCGACATCGTCGATCCAGCACCAGGGGTGGTCGGGTCTCGACAGGGGGTGGGTCGGGATGTGCAGCAGGGTCCGACGCAGCGGGATCAGCGGCCGGATCAGCCCGAGGTCTGCCGCCAGCCGACCGCTCCATGCCCCCGCCGCCAGGACCACCCGATCAGCCCCGATGCGTCCTGCGCTCGTCTCCACCCCGACCACACGGCCCCCCTCGACCACGATCCGCTGCACATACACCCCACAGCGGACCTCCCCGCCACGTCGGCGGATTCCCCGCAGCAGCCCGGTGAGGATCTGCCAGGCGTCCGCCAGCCGCTCGTCGGGCACGTACCAGGATCGAATCAGCGCACTGCCCGCCAGCGCCGGGGCAAGCTGAGCCGGGTTCTCGCAGCGCTCCACCACCACCCCGCTCGCCCTCAGGTGCGCCACCGCATCGCTGAGGTGATCAGGGTCGTGGGCGAGGCTGAGCAGCGCGCCAGTGACCGTGGAGGGGGTCAGTCCGTCCCAGTCGTCCCCGGGATCCGCCAGGAACGCTGCGGTTCGAATCGCCAGGGCGCGCTCGTAGGGGTCCTCGCCGAGCCGACGGATCATGCCGGCGTTCTGAGACGACGCCTCCGCACCGGGCTGCTCCGCCTGCTCCAGCACCAGGACGTCCTCACCCCTGAGGTGCCAGCCCACGCTGCAGCCAGCCAGCCCTGCTCCGATGATCACCGTCCTCATCGCGCACCGAAGATCACATCGGTGCGCACCGCGTACTTCACCCCCTCGCTCACCTCCACGCCTTCGTGCAGGACGAGGTGGTCGAACACCACCGCCGAGCCGGTCACCGGAGCGACCTGGAAGCGGGTGCGGTTGTTGCGCTTGCGGCTGCGTCCTGAGGTCCGCGGCTTCTTCTCCAGGAAGCCGGTCTCACCACCCTGGAAGTCGTCGTTGAGGTAGATCATCATCGACATCAGGGTGACGCCCCCACCCGGGAGGTCCATCCGCACGTCGACATGAGGCCGAAAGTACTGCCCGGCCTGGTAGCGGTAGATGCGAAACCGCCAGTTCACTCCCGTCGGATCTCGCCGATCCATGCGCGGCAAGAGCGAGCCCATGCGCCCCCACAGCAGCGCCGCGGTCTGCCGATCATCCACGATGACCCGCTGGTTGTTCCGCGCCTTGTCGTTGACCCGATACACCCCGTTTCCCATCGCCAGACCAGCCGGGGCAAACCCCAGCCCCTCCGCCGCCGCAATGAGGGCCGTGCACTCCCGGGGGCGCAGCAGCCGCTGGATCTCCAGCACCGCGTCTCCGTCGAGATCCCGACGCTGGATCCCGCCGGGCGGTGCGTCGTCGAGCACCCCAAGGTGGAGGGTCTGTGGGGTCGCAGTGAACATGCGCCTCTGCTTATCCTGCCGGACGCACAAGCTCCTGTGAGTCATGGGGACAGGCGGGTCGGGGATGAAGCCCATTGAGGCACAGAATTCCTGATCATTCCGGGCTCGCAGGAAGCGGACCGTGCCCCGCACTGCGGGATGATCGAGCAGGATCCGCATCATCGCGCCACCCACCCCCTTCCCCCTCAGGTCGGGATGCACAGCCACGTCGTAGATCCAGGAGAACTTCCAGCCAGCTGAGAGGCAATGCCTGGCTGTCGCTTTGTTCACCACGCTTGCTTTGGTTCAAGCCCTCAACGGCTCCCTGGGTGTGGCTGTGGAAAGAACTTGCGCGGTGGTGGTCGGGGCGGGGAGAAGACGGAAGGCCAGACCGGCGGGCGAGCGGCGGCGTGATCCGAGGGGGCCGGAGCGGTGGCGGGTGTGGCCGCTGGAGCGGACCCTCTGCTGCTGGAGATCCCGGGCGACGGAGTAGACTCCTGCTGTGATGGCGAGGATGACACCTGAGCATGCTCGCTGACACCTGACCGTCGGCTGACTGGATCCGGTCGCCCGCGTCTCCTGATCGGGAGCTTACTTGAGAGCCATCATTCCCTTCTTCCTGTTCTTCACGGCGCTGCTCTTCATCCAGCAGGACAGCGCTGCGGACGTCCCCTCTTCAGCTGGCCATCAGGCACCCATTGAGTGGCAGAGCATCGAGGAGGCGATCGGCATCCTCGACGGTGCCGAGAAGAACGACAAGTTGTTCTTTGTCGATGTGTACCTCGACGGTGAAACCTGGGGCGCGCGCATGAGCACGACCACGTTCACAGACCCGCGGGTGATCCAGCTCATGCGCGAGCACTTTCACGCAGTCAAGCTCAACGCCGAGATGACGCAGCCGGTCAACTTCCGAGGGCACACGTTCCAGAGCCAGCTCTCTGGGCGCCGCTCGTACCATGAGCTGGCCCTCTCTCTGCTGGACCACAAGGTGTCCTTCCCCTGCACGGTGTTCCTCGACGAGGGCTTCAACGTGATCCAGAGGCTGCCGGGCTTCCACGAGGCTGATGCATTCGCGCTGATCCTGGACTACATCGGCAGCCGGTCGTATCAGAGCCGGTCCTGGGAGGACTTCCAGGCAGCGCGCGCGGCCGGGGGCGAGTAGCGGCCAGAGCGACTGCGGTGTCTGCGTCACTTCACCCCATCTTCAGCCGCCGTCCCCGATGCCAGACGCTCGTCTCTGCAGCCACCTCGACCCCGGCGAGCTCCGGCAGCGCCTCCAGGCCAGGTCCGTCATCCCGGCGAACAGCTCGCTCAGGGTCGGCACCCTGGAGGCCTCGGTCTGGTCCCTCGTCCTCCCCACGCTCTCACCCAGGCTGCCATCGATGCGGGCGGGGTGACGGTGACCCGGCGGTTCGGTGACGTGAAGGCGGCGGGGTGGGTGTGGAGGAGGTGTTGGCGACGGTGGCGACGATTGGGGCGGGGCTGGCGCGGCTGGAGGCGTGGCGGCCGAGGGTGCATGACATGGTGGTCATGGGTGTGCGGGATGGGTTGAGTCAGCGGGAGATTTCGCGGAGGGTGGGGCGGAGTCAGGCGATGGTGTCGGGGATGGTGGGGAGG
>JBLHNG010000153.1:0-12472 GCA_047621685.1 Myxococcota bacterium
GATGGCAATGAGCATCTCCACCAGAGCCTCTGTGGCTGGACTATGGGCAACGAAACCTCTCTGCCCGGCGTTGGCGAGCACACCCGGCAGCTTCCTCCCTCCGATGACGTTACCGACTGGGGAGCGATGCACTCCGCTCCTGATGGGCCGTTTACTTCGATAGGCACAGGGTTCTCTCATTCGTGTGCTTTTGACGAAGATATTGAATCTGTAGAGTGTTGGGGGTCGGCTTTTAGCGAGACGCTGACTGTGCCACACTTTTAGGGTGTAGATGTTGAGTCGCCTTGACGTGGAAGCGGTGAGGACTGGTGAGGAACCGTTGGGGGGAGCATCAGGCGTTGGTGGTGCTGGTTGCGTGTCTGCGGCGCAGCTCCGGGGTCGGGAAGTTTCAGAGATGATGTTTCCCATGAAGCTCGGCAGTTGCCGGCCGTGTCGAGGAGAGACACGGAGACGGCCGAGAGGCGGTCGGGGGCTATCTTCTCTCCAATTTTGTTTGTTGTGTTTGTCTTGTTCGCCTTGCCAGTAGTCTCAGTCCGCCCGGGTGCGAGCAAGGGGCTCCTGGAGATGGTCGTGCTGGAGGGCCGGGGGACGCCCTCAGTCGGGGACGCCCCTAGTCCACGCCAGATTCTCTGGCGGCCCCCGGAGGCAGCAAGCGAGCAGAGGCAGGCGAGGGGGGCAGTGGCTCAAGATCGGACGCCGATAGTGAGTGCAGCGCGGCCAGCGGAGGGACCCCGTAGCGACCAGCACCCAAGGACGGAGACGGTGCGGGAATCATCATATGTCGAGGCTCGGCCTTCCTCGTAAGGTTGGTTTAAGTTAGTTTCCGCGCACTGCTCCGCCTTCGGCTCCTCAGCGTCGAGGCCCAGGATCCCGAAGGGTCCTCCTCTCCCGTTTTAGCTGAGGACTCTCCATCGTCCGAGCCCTTCTTTTTTCTGTCCGCTTCGCATCCTGTTCCATATCCCTTCGGTCTGGACCGGGACGCTCGCTCAAGGGGGGCTACACTTCTTGCGTTCGCCGCTTTACAGCGTCTCTCTCCAGTCGTCGCTCCCCCTGCGACCCCCCAGCCTGACACTTTCACCTCACCTCACGCCAGCAGCTTCACCGTACATCGCATGCTCCCAGCACCGCAGCCGCACGCGGTATCGTCACCCACAATGATCGACACCCGACGCCTCATCGAGATCCTCGACTATCTCGTCGCCAAAAACGCCATCCACTCCGGCCAGCGACAAGACGTCATCAACCGCGGCGGAGAGCAGGCCCGACACATCCTCCTCGACAAGCGCGCAGACATGCGCCGCCTCATGGGCCGCCAGCGTGTCAGCTACAAGCTCTCGGCCATCGAGCTGATCGCCAGCTTCCGCTTCAAGCACCGCCAGGACGAGGAGCAGCCCATCGACGAGGAGCTGATCACCCGGATGGTCGCGGAGAAGCTGGGCATCCCGTTCGTCATCCTCGACCCGCTCAAGCTCGACTATCAGGTCGTCACCTCGACCTTCGGCGGCCCGTTCGCCGAGCGTCATCAGGTCATCGCTGTCGAGGACACCCCCGAATACCTCACCCTCGCCGTCGCTGATCCATGGGATCGGGAGCTTCTCGGCAGCATCGCCCGGGTCAAGAACAAGCCGATCCACCCGGTCCTGGCGACCAAGTCGCAGATCATCCGGGTCATCGTGGAGTTCCATGGGTTCCGCCGCTCGATGCGGGCCGCTGAGGCAGAGTTCGGAGGCTCCCTCGCCCCAGACCTCTCCAACCTGGAGCAGCTCTACGCCCTGGAGGGCATCTCCAACGTCGATGGCACC
This sequence comes from Myxococcota bacterium, assembly GCA_047621685.1. Taxonomy (GTDB): domain Bacteria; phylum Myxococcota_A; class UBA796; order UBA796; family UBA796; genus JAQXDW01. Next base: position 1,803 of record JBLHNG010000153.1, read on the forward strand.
GATCAGCCGGTTGTGCGAGCGGTCTGGTTCCTCATCCACTACGCCCTGGAGCACCGGGCCAGCGACATCCACATCGAACCCAAGCGCGAAGAGAGCTGGGTGCGCATGCGCATCGACGGGGTGCTCCACCGCATCCACCGGCTGCCCAAAGTGGTCCACGGCGCAGTGCTCTCCCGGCTCAAGATGCTCGCCCGCCTCGACATCGCCGAGCGTCGTCGCCCCCAGGATGGTCGGTTCAAGACCCGCTATCAGCAGTACGAGGTCGAGCTTCGCGTCTCGACGGTGCCCACTGCGTTTGGCGAGAAGGTGGTCATCCGGGTGTTCGACCCCGGCATCCTGCTCCAGGACATCGAGAAGCTCGGCTTCTTCCCCCGAGAGCACGCTCAGTACCGCCGAATGATCGAGTCCCACACCGGCCTCGTCCTGGTCGTCGGCCCCACCGGCTCGGGAAAGACCACCACCCTGTACTCCTCGCTGCACCACCTCTGCAACCCCCGGGTCAACGTCATCACGCTGGAAGATCCCATTGAGATGGTCCACGAGGACTTCAACCAGATCGCGATGCAGCCCCGCATCGGGATGACGTTTGGCAGCGCCCTGAAGAGCGTGCTGCGACAGGACCCCGACATCATCATGGTCGGTGAGATCCGGGACGAAGAGACCGCCACCAACGTCATCCAGTCCGCCCTGACCGGTCACATGGTCCTCTCCACCATCCACACCGGCGAGGCCTCCAGCGCGGTCGGTCGGCTGATGGACCTCGGGGTGCTGCCGTTCCTCATCTCCAGCGTGCTCATCGGGGTCATCGCCCAGCGCCTCGTCCGTCGGGTCTGTCCGCACTGTGCAGCGGATGTCGAGCTGACCGAGGAGCAGGCCTTCGCACTTCGCATCCCTGGAACCCGGGGCCGGCGGCTGAAGATCAAGGAGGGCAAGGGCTGCGTGAAGTGTCGGTACACCGGCTACCTCGGTCGGACCGGGCTGTTCGAGGTCATGCCGATCACCCCCCGCCTCCAGCGGCTCATCAACGATCGGGCGAGCACCCAGGACATCAAGCGGGAGGCCCTCAACGACGGGATGCTGACCCTGCGGGAGTATGGGATCAAGAAGATCGCCCAGGGACAGACCACGATCGAGGAGGTCCTGGCGACCACTGATGACCCGAGGCTGTATTGACCATGCCCTGGCGAATCGAGCGCAGCGAGAGCCCCGGCGGCGGCCTGTTCGAGCTGGAGATTCGGACACCAGTCACCGGGCCGGACACTCTCCGGCCCGGTGACTGGTGCCAGAATTCTGACAGTCGCGTCAGCGCATGCTGGCTGAAGGTCTCCATACCTGGGCTGTAGCCTGCAGGCCCAGCGGCATCATCGGGCTACGATAATCCTCAGATGCCTTCTCGTCGCGACCTCCTGCTCGGCACCACTGCCCTCGGCCTGCTCTCCGCCGGGGGCTGGACCTGGGCGCGTCGTCCCGCTCTGGTCGGTGCGGCCCCCAACCTCACCCCGATCCAGCCGCCGCCCGGCTTCCACGCTGGCTTCAACCACGCCCACCTCCACCGCGGTGACATCGGCTACGGCTCTGAGGCCTCCCGGGTGCAGCTCCGGCGTCTTCGTGCCCTCGGCGTCACCCACGTTGCGCTCACCCCGTTCGGCTACACCGGCGATCTGGAGGGGGTGGACATCCGGTTTGGCAGCGACCTCGACCGCACGCTGACCGACGATGCCATCCGCCGCGAGGCCGCCAATGCCCGGGCTGAGGGTCTCGCGGTCTGCATGAAGCCGCACATCTGGAGCCGGTCGTTCTGGACGTCGGGCAAGTCCCGTCAGGACATCAACCCTCGGAAGTCCGACGGCGGGTGGGCGGCGTGGTTTGAGCAGTACGCTGCTTTCGCGGAGCACTACGCGCGGCTGTCTGAGGAGATCGGTGCCGAGCTGATGGTGGTCGGGCTGGAGTACCTGCAGGCCACCCAGCAGCATCCGGAGGGCTGGGCGATGGTCGCAGAGCGGTGCCGGGCGGTGTTTGGTGGGAAGCTGTCGTATGCGGCGAACTGGTGGAAGGAAGTCGAGGCGATGCCGGACTGGCGCATCTTCGACTTCATCGGTGTAAACGCCTACTACCCGCTGAGTGAGGTGGAGGATCCGAGCACCACGGAGCTGGTGGCGGGCTGGGCGGAGCCGCTGGGTGTGCTGGAGGCGCTGTCGGTGAAGCATGACCGCCCGGTGCTGTTCCTGGAGGCGGGCTATCGGGCGGTGAGGGGAGCGGCGGCGAAGCCGTGGGAGCAGTCGGGCGGTGGGGGGAGTGACCCGATGCTGCAGGCGCGGGCGTATGAGGCGCTGCTGGCGGCGACTTCGGGGAAGCGGTGGATTGAGGGGGTGTATTGGTGGAAGTCATTCTCCGATGACAGCGGTCGGGAGCGGGACGACTACTACCCGCTGGGAATGCCGGCGGAAGGTGTGATTTCGCGGTGGTGGGGTAGGGGGTAGGCACGGGGGGGAGTGTATTGTGGAGGCTGCTGTGCCAGCGAGGTGTCACTCCTTTCCACGCTCCTCCAACGCCGCAATAAGAATCGGAAGCATCAGCCGGTCCTTCGGGCGGTTGGTCTCCGTCTTCACCTGAATCAGCATCGGCAGGTCGAGGACCCTGAGCGTCAGGTCGAAGTCCTGCAGCTCGACGGTGTGGGGGAGAAGGTCATCGTAGTCATGACCACCAGAGAGCCGACAGAGGATGTCCAGCTCGCCAGTGTTGGTCGCGAGGTTGAGCTGACCGGTACCCGCTAGATCGCTAGCCCTGGGTGGGATCCGCCGTCTTCCCGGATCGGGTCGAAAGTACGCGCCTAGCTTGCTGAGGACCGCCATCAGCTGTGCGATGTTCTCCGGCGTCTGCCGATGCACGATGTCCAGATCGCGGGTGACCACCGGCGCTCCCGCGAGCACAGCGGCAGCACCACCGACAATGATGTAGTCCACCCCATGTGTATGGAGCGCCATCAGCAGGCGGATGATCGGATCCTCAGGGCGGTCCATCAGCGCGAGGCGTGCTTCTGTCGCATTCGCTCGCGGAGCCGGTCGTAGACCCGGGCCTGAGCTGCAGACTGAGCCAGACGCTCCAGCGGAGACTGCTTGAGGGACGCCTGGATGAGGGAGCGATCCACATCCGCGACCGCGGCGAGCACATCCGGCTCGTGCTCTGCCAGCCAGGCACGGGTCCGGGCGATGGGGTCGGTGTGCGTCATGAGTTGATTCTAACCCCTTTTGTTCAGGGCTCCGGTGGATTCAGGCCGGGCCGCGCAGGCTTGGCTGGTCATGACCCTTTGGGTGTCTTGTTGGTCGATGGCGCCCTCTTCAAGCCTCCCGATCCTCAATGACACGTGGTGTGCCCGTAGAATTGCGTTGTCCTTCTAAAACCAGCCTCAAAACACGGTGATTGAATACCGCAAACCACTGGTGGAAGTCATTGTCCGATGACAGCAGCCGGGAGCGCGATGACTACTACCCGCTGCTGCACAGCGCCTGGGCCTGCCGGCGGAAGGGGTGATATCGCGGTGGTGGGGGATAGTCAGGCGGGGGAGTGGAGTTCGGAGTTGTGCCGTTTGGTGCTGGTGGTGTGCCCGTGGGTATCCACAGCGCGGTCTTCGCCGGAGCCGCTGCTGTTGCCCTGAGCGGCCCTGCCTGAGAGCGTAGAGCTCGTTGAGCGGCCCTGCCTGAGAGCGGCCCCGGACGACCGCTCAACTGCGGGGGCAAAAAAACAGCTCGACGACGCCCTGCACGACGGGCTCTCACGACCCACAACCGGATGACAGCACTCTTGTACGGCCTGGCCGCAGTCGGTGCACGGTGAGGGCTACCTGTTGGTGCGACGGCCTGTCGACTGATGCTCATTCGATTTGTCGAACTCATCGGATCGCGCAGTGTGTCCTCTGGTTGTGCTCTCGCGGTGGTGATGGAAAGGCGAAACTCCGTTTTCAACCAGATACAACCACCATTCTCAAAGAATCAGGGGAGCTGGAGCACCGGGAAGCTGCCTTGCAGGATGTTGAGCCGCTTCTCGTGCGGGGATGTCGGTGTCTTTGTTGTACGGCCCCGTCCAGGGCTGGCCGTGCTTGAGCTCGATGCGCTGGTTGGCGAAGGCATCCCACACCCCGGCGTTCCAGGTCATCAGCACGAACGGCTCGGCCTCCTTGATGACCTCCGCCCCCTGCATCGCCATCGCCCAGGCGATGAGCTCCTCCTTGCGGGTGTCGGCGATGAGGTGGGTGCCGGCAGCGAGGCCGTGGCGGGGGCCTTCGTTCGCAGACTCTCGTCGTAGGTGTAGGCGCGGGCGTGGTTGGAGATGGCGATGCTGGCGTCTTTGGAGGCGATGGGCACGGCGCTGTCGGGCAGATCCCGCACCAGCGACCACACCGGATGCACCCACACCGGGGTCTGCGGTGTGAAGCCGGTGATCAGGCGCATTAGGCGACCGCCGCCCTGGATGACCGCAGCGATCAGGAAGGCTGCTGCCGGGGCCATGTGGTGGCTGTGTCCGCTCCATGAGCGATCGATGCCCATGCGTCCTGGCGACCAACCTGATTCGGGCACCACAGGGCCCGATGAAGAGAGCGCCTCGACCGAGGATGTCCGCAACATAATCAAGCGAATCGACGCCATTGCCCAGGCCGGTGCCGAGGCGGTTTATGTCGAGATCCTCGCCAAACCCGGCGTGCGAGTGCGGCACCCGAAGGAGGCCAGACACCATCCACCCAACCGGTGATCCGGTGCGTGCGGTATGGTTTGATACCATGCTTCCTGCCATCACTCTCCTCGCCTGTCAGTCCCCAACCGAAGCCGACACCAGGACGCCACTCCCGGCCATGGGTCGGCTCAAGATCGAGCAGGTCTACTACGCCGGAAGCCCGCCCACCGATGGCATCGAGCGGTACTACGCGGACCAGTTCATCCAGCTGAGCAACACCAGCGACCACCCCATCGAGATCGGTGGAGTGGGTCTCGGCGACCTGTACGGTCTCGCAGGAGAGATCAACCAGGGCAACGCACCCAGTGAATTCGCCGAGGACGACGCGCACGTCTACTTTGGGAACCTCTGGCGCATCCCAGGCACCGCCGAGGACACCCTCATCGAGCCCGGCAGCTGCATCCGCATCGCCCAGGACGCCGCCGATCACCAGCCCTACTCCGACCTCAACCACCTCGACGCCCACTATGAGACCTACGTCGACAGCGGCGAAGACCACGACGATCCGGTGGTCGAGAACCTGGAGTCGGTCTTCTATACCGCCGGCTACGACTGGCTGGTCACCGTGTTCGGCCCCACCATCGTGGTGGTCTCCCCGGAGGCCTTCGAGGCGATGGAGGAGGTGGACGCAGGCTGGACTGACGTCCTGCAGGTCCCCGCAGACACCGTGATCGACACGATGGAGGCCGTGATGGACGAAGACAGCGGGGACTTCAAGCGGCTCCCCTCAACCATCGATGCCGGCTTCATCCACGTCTCCGGGACCTACACCGGCGAAGCCGTTCGCCGGGTGAGCGCCGATGGGGTTCTGCTGGACGCCGATGACTCCGGGACGGACTTCGAGGTCGCTGCCCCGACAGCGGACTGCATCAACGAAGACGCCTGGTGAGACTCCGGGCACCGCAGCCGGACGTCCTCAGCTGGGGGTGCCTCCGGCCAGCCACCCGACCAACGCCGTATCCCCAATCACCCCAGCCGCATCCAGTGATGCGACGGATACCGCAGACACTGCGAACATGGCCTCTGAGCCGCCGGACTGTTTTCCTCGGAACGTGCGCAGCGAAGATGGAGGGTGTGCGTTCTCTGAGGAAGCCGTCGCAGCGCTGATCACGCGCTTCTCTGCCGGCGCGTCATCCCGCAGCGCTCGGGCCGTGTCCCAACGCTGCGGCCGCGGGCTGGATGACGCGCTCGAGGGCCTGCTGTGCGATGTCGGCACGGGACTCTACCGATAGCAGACCCCACGCCTCCAGTCCGGCGGGGACGGAAGCGGCCGCGGTAGAGGGCGGGGTGACCTCAGTGAGACGACTCTGGGCCTCGGTCCGCAGCTCGGGATGAGCCTCCAGCAGCCACCGCAGCGTGCGCCAGCCGAGAGCTGCGTGCCGCTCCTCATCCGCTGCGATCCCGTGGATGATACCGGCCAGCGCCGGGTCGGTGACCTGAGCGGCGATGTGGCGCAGGCGGAGGGCGCTGATGGTCTCGCCCACGCAGGCCTCATCGATGAGCCGCTGCATCACCCCGGCTGGCCTGAGGTCCACATCCAGCGCGCCGCGTACATCCAGCGGGGCTGGGCCGGTCGGCGGAGCCCCGAAGCTGCAGGCCAATCCATAGGCGACCTGGGCATGGCGGACTTCGTCGGATGCAGCCTGGTGTGTTGCCAGGAGCAGCTCTGGAGGAGCGCCCAGGTGCAGCAGCTCCAGCGCGAAGCGATGGAAGCTGGCCACGCTGGCGTGCTCTGCCGCCGCGATCCGAAGGTAGTGGGCGGCCAGCGCGCTGCGACACCCGGGCGTCAGGCTGGAGGGATCGACTGAGCAGTCTGTGCGCCAGTCTGTGCGCGCAGTCGGGACTGTGGTCCGCACCTCCGCCGCCACAGTGAACGGACGCCCTTCCTTGTCTCCGCAGCCCGCGAGGCTGAGCACGATCGCGCCAGGACCCGGCCAGACCGCGGCAGCCGGCTCTGCGGTAGAGAGGTCGGCCTGAGCTGCTGTGGCCACCGCCCCGATTCCCAGGAGGATGAGCGCGAGCAGGGCTTCGTGAGAGCGAGGAGGGGGGGAAGTGGGCGACGTCTTCATCTGGTACCTCGCGCTTGAGTATGACATGCCCTCTTCTCTCATGGGTATCAGCGTGCCGCTCTGGGCTACGGAGCACCCTGAGGTGATGTCGAGGCGTTCGAAGTGGGGAGCCAGATGAGGGTGAATGTCGCCGTCAACGTCTGTGTTGAAGGAGTTCGGTGACCCTCTTCGGAGAAACGCAAGCCTGAGGGGTAGCCGATCCAATGTGCCCGTGGTGTGCCCGTAGCTTTGCGTTATCAGCCGACAAATAGCCGACAAAGCATGACATCCCAACCCGGGCGAGTACTGGTGGAAGTGGTTTACGGACGATGGGAGCCGGGAGCGCGATGACTACTGCCCGATGGGAATGCAGGCGGAAGGCGTGATTTCGCGGTGGTGGGGTGAAGGATAGTCGGGGCGGGGGAGTCTATTGTAGAGTGTGGAGTTGTGTGTTTTTGTGCAGTTTTGCGTTGGCGGTGTGCCCGTGGTGTGCCCGCAGAGGGGCTGGGTCTTTGTTCAGTAATGTGGGTAAACAGGCTTCAGACTTCTTCGTTGAGCGATGCCAGGCATGCGGAGGGGACGCCTTATGGTGGAGCTATGGGGCGAACTTGTCTGAGCAATGATCAAGTGCCCTTCCCCTGGAGGAGATGAAGTCAGAGGGGCTGTGGCAACGAGACCCGCTCAGTGGAGATGGATGGCTCCACTACACCACCTTCATCGGTAACAAAGCTTCGAAAGGGTGGACAGGTCTGGGCCCCGGACCGATCCTGTTGGCCCTCAGTCCCGGTCTGGGCAAGTCGAAGACCTCTCCATCAAGCCGGAGAACCGCAAGGTCTATTGCATGCGGCTACTGGAGGAGAGCGAAGTGTATGAGGAATGGCAGGCGGAAATCAAGATGGCGATCATCGCGGAATGGGAGGCTGGCTGTGCCACTTCTCTGAACCCTCAGCTTATTGCTCGCCACAATGCTGGATGGGAGGTCTTTGCTGAGACCGAGCTGTGATTGCCCGCTCGGGACGAATGAATCCCAGCACTGATTATTGGTTGTTCCGACGTCGACGAGACAGCTCTCCTGAAATCCGGATCGCAGCAATCGGGAGAGTTAGAATTACCGCGGCTGCGATGTTGAAAGCCAGCAGGACGACATAGTCTCCATCATGGAGCCGATCGAAAGACCCGAGACAAGAGCCACAGCCTGACAGGCTGAGGAACACCACACCGAAGCAAAATCCCAGTGTCTGGAGGGTGATGTCCCACAACGACCGGTTGTGTTCTTTCTCAATCATGTTTTTCTCATTGTTGAGGTATGGCCTGAATTAGGCTTTCTTGTGTTGCCTCTTCTCGGGGCTGATGACATGTCTTTGGTCATATGTTTTGCAAAACCTCTCCTCTTTCCTGACGGCCACACTCCGACGCTGTGAGCTTGACCTCAGGAATCGACTGATCACTCACATCGCCGGGGTGCGGTGAGGTCGACAGGCTCAAGGACAACCAACTCCACGCGACGGTTTCGGGCCAATGCAGCATTGCTGCGCCCTTCTCGGACCGGGAAATGCTCCCCAAATCCGATGGCGTTGATGCGCGCAGCATCCACGCCAGCCTCGATGAGTTGCTGATGCACTGCCGCCGCCCGGCGTGTGGCCAAGTCGTCGTTGTACGCAGTCTCTCCGGTGGAGTCTGTGTGCCCCTCAACACGAACAAACAACGCAGGATTGGCAGCCAACTGCACGGCAATGACAGCGAGGAAGGACTCCAGACTGCCTTGAGGCTGCGCGCTGTCGTGCGGGAAGTAGAGCGTGCTGGAGGGGATGTCGCGCGTCACGATGCGGGCGAGCTCAAGTTGCCGCTCCCCATCCATTGCCACGAGGGTTCCCTGGGCCGTACTGCTGAGCTGTGCGGTGGGAACCTGCCCCGATGCACCGGCAGCAAACCAGCGCACCCCACCGTCGTCAGAGCACAACACTGCCTCCTCCGAGGCTGTGCACAGTCGTGGCCATGGCCCACCCAGATCGATGCCATACAGGCTGCGTGCAGCGTCCTGTGCTGGTAATACCTCACGCCATGCCCCCTCCAAAAGCTGACGCTCTACAGCGCTGGTCTCGCTGACCCGAATCCGCAGTGTGTAGGGGGATGAAAATAAGATCTGCTGTGCGACCAGCGGACTACCACTCCACATCGCCTCTGGCAGGACCTCAGGAGTGGGCTGGGGCAAGGTCGTCGAGTCAACGGGAACGGGACGCTCTAGCCAGTGCCAGGCATCCTGGACTCCAATCACCGCTGCCCTGGGCTGGCCTTTGACCACGACCCGATACTGCTTGGAGAGTTGATCTGCGACATCCAGCAGCGCCTCCCGGTATGGCGCGACATCCGCGCTGTCACCAGGCACAGAAATGCGGCGGCCGCCTGTTGTGTTGGCCAGAGAGGCAAAGGCCCCATTCTTGTCATCTGAGACCAGGAAGAAGGAGCGCACCCTGCGCGAATGAAGCCACTGACTCAGCTTCGTTGGGAGCTCTGGATGATCCAGAGCTGAACCGCACCGTTGCAGATCCTGGTTCAGGACATTGATCGCTTCGCGTGCACAATACTGCTTCGGGTTCCGGTAGTGTCGGTTGTTGCTGACACAGTGGCTCATCGCCTGCCCCAGATGGCTCTCGCCGGAGGCAAAGCAGCGATAGGAGCAGTCTTGATCAGAAGTGCACTGGGTCAGGCAGCGCCCGACACTGCGCATCACATCACAGTCCGTCCGGGGGAGTCCGAGCAGCTGACGCCCCTTTCGGTGGACCTGCAGAGGCTCATCGGTGAGCATCACCAACGCTCGCTCTCCAGAGAGCTTCGAGAGAATGCGCGCGCTTTCTGCCACCGCTCCAGCGCTGTCTTCGCCGAAGCCGCCTGCCTGAGCGCTCGGCAATGCGATGAGCCAGCCCTGAAGGTCGCCAGACCGGCCTGTTGGGGAGTGAACGGCAGGCAAGTCCTCGGTGAAGCCGATGAGACCCACCTGCAGCTCGCGTCCGCGGAAGCGCATGATCTCGGCAAACTCGGCCACTGCAAGCTTCACCGCACGCTGCTCTGTCTCCATGCTTCCAGATAGATCGATGCCGATCATCATCTTCAGCGGGCGCTCGGACTCCAGAGACTCGAACTCCATGATCTCATGTGTGGCCCCCTCAGAGACCACGGTGAAGGCCTCTCGGGGCAGCCCAGGGATGCGCTCGTTGCCACAGTTAACCACGTCGAAGATGATCTCGGTGCGCGTGCTGGAGAGGGTGCGTGTGTAGGAGATGGCGGCCTGCGGCCACCGACTCGATGCACCTCGGGCCAGCTCCAGGGCGAGCCAGCGTTGCTCAGCCTCGGGCAGCCGGGCATCGGTTGGAAAGTGAACGATGAAGTCGTCTGGGGAAATATGCCCCGCTTCAACTCCAGCCCACCATTTCGCGGACACCTTCCGACTCACCGACAGCCCCTGAGTGCTGTCGGTGCCGAGAAGCGCGGACAGCCGCCACCATGCCTCCAGCGAGTCAACCGCTCCCGCGGCCCGCTGCAGCGACGACAGCCGAGTGAGCGCCTGCTGAGAGACCAGGTCCCGCTGGGGCAGAGTTGGTCCGCAGCCCCCCCAGTCCGACGACTCCCAGCCCGATCTGGATGCCAGAAGCAGGTCCAGACATTCCTCTGCGATGCGCAGCGTTAACGGCTCAGCCCATGCCTCCTCTGGAGCCCACACAGCGAAAGCATCGAGCTGCGGGAGGTCGAATGGCTGCGCCATCAACAGCGGACCATATGCCGCAGCCGCCTCGGAATGGAACGTAACAGCGAGCGAATCGGTGGCGTAGCGCGTTTGCCAGTCATCGAGCGCCTCGAACGCTTCACTGTCGACCACCGCAGCCAGCGCGAGCCGAA
>JBLHNG010000154.1:0-12433 GCA_047621685.1 Myxococcota bacterium
GATACCGAAGGGTTCTCCTCACCCATGAGTTGAGGTCCGCCATCGTCTGCGCCATTCTTTTTCTGGCCACTTCGCCCCCCGCTCCAGCGCCTTTCGCTTCGCTCTGGTCTGGCTCACGGGGCTCGTTCGAGGGGGCTGCACTCCTTGCGTTGAGTGCCGGCTCCAGCGGCCGCCGGAGCCGGCTCACCTTCGAGAGTGCCCGCATCGCGGCAGCTCCCCTGCCACCCAGACACCCAGCACTCACCACACATCAACTCACTCAGCGGTCCAGGACAGGCTCCCACCACCTGACCGCACCTCAATGAGCGGGGCGGCAAGCTCTCGGGAGACCCGACTCCGGATCTCAGCGGCCTGCTCGACCAGACCACGCTCCTCCCACTGAAACCGCCGCCAGACGCTCAGCCACGCGGCCTGCTCAAGCAGCGCGGCAGCCTCGGCGTGCTCAGGCTCCTCCTCCGCGAGCCGGGTGGCGATCCAGTCTGTCTGTGGGGCGATGGGCCGGTAGTAGCGGATCCGCACGGTGAAGCGCCCGATCACCCCGCCCTTCCCCTCCACGCTCACCACATGGTTGACCACCCGCTGGCGCTGGAGTCCATCGAGAAAGATGGGCAGATTGTATGGATCCCCGACGAGGGAGAGGGTGGCATCGATGGGGTGGAGGGCCTCCATGGTGGGCGCGATGAGGCTGGGGGAGAGGCTGATGGAGAGAAGCTGAAGCTCCGCGGCCTGGCTCAGGAGGCGCAGAAACAGCTCGGCGCGCTTCTCGTCGTCGGGCTGGAGCGCCCGCCCACTGTCGGCCTCCTTGATCGCTGCGGCGACATCTGCGACAGCCTGGACCTCATCCAGATCGGACAGGCGCTGAGCCAGCGGTGGAAGCCGGGGAGGAAGCGTGCGGAGGCCCGCCACAATCAGCACACCGAAGGTCAGGATCTGGAGCCCGCCGAGGATCGGCCATGCCGGGATCTTCGCGCGCCTGCGGATGTCCATGGAGCGGATTCTAATCGACTGCTTGCCCCGATCGGGTCGAGGTGTAATTATTCGGGTCGACCTTCCTCTCATGGAACCTGCCGCGTCCTGCGTCCAGATCCATCAGCGCTCCGACCCGGCAATTCTCTTGCACGCATACGACGCACCATCAAACTCCGTACACACAGAGACCTTTGATGGGCCGCTGGAGCTGCTGCTCTACCTCGTCCGCAAGGAAGGGGTAGACATCACCGAGGTGCGGATCGCGCCGATCACCGACGCATACCTCCGCCACCTGGAGCTGCTGGAGATCCTCGATCTCGACATCGCCGGAGACTTCCTGGTGCTCGCCGCGACCCTCTGCTTCCTCAAGAGCCGGGAGCTGCTGCCCCGGGCCGCAGACCTGGAGGACAATGAGGACTATCAGGATCCCGATGCCCTGCGTGAGGCCCTCGCCCGGCGGCTCATCGAGTACCAGCGCTACCAGGAAGCAAGCATCAACCTCGGCAACCGTGCCTGGCTCGGCCGCGATGTCTTCGCATCACCGTTCCGCCCGATAGCCCCCGAGGAGCGCCCGATCGACCCACGAGTCGGTCCGCTGGGCCTGCTGGAGATCTTCCAGGGCATCCTCTCCGCTCATGCGGCCCCGGATCCAGTCCATGAGGTCCACCGGGAGCGCTACTCACTCAAGGAGATGGCCGGCTGGGTGCTCGATCAGATCCGTGCGGGTCCCCGAGAGCTGACGGAGCTGCTCAGCGGGCTGGACTACCGAATCGACCGGGTGGTGGCCTTCCTCGCCGCCCTGGAGCTGGCCCGTCTTCAGTATCTCCAGCTCGAGCAGCGCTACCACCTCGGCCCGGTCATCCTGGAGTCCCTCAACACCGACCTCACCCCCGACCTCCGGGCGCTCGCCGGAGAGAACTGATGGGCGGCACTGACGGCAGCGGCACTGACGACAGCGACGACGACGACCGCGGAGATGGCCGCGGCAACCTCGGCAACGTCATCCTCCTGCCCGGGTTCGCCCGTCCCAAGCAGCGAACAGGCCCCTCCCGTCCGCCACAGCGCATCGTCGCTCCCCCGCCCTCAGAGGGCCTGGAGCACATCGAGCAGACCGGCCCGCCCGCCGATCACCTCATCGAGGCGGCCCTGGAGGCCATGCTCCTGGCCTCCGACGGTCCCTCCACCATTGATCAGCTCAACCTGTGGCTGGAGGATCCCGGGAAGCGCCGGGTCCGCACCGCGCTCCACAACCTCCAGACCCGCTGGAAGCGCGAGAACCGCGGGATCACCCTCGTCCAGGTCGCCCGGGGCTGGCAGCTTCGCACCGACGTGCGGTTCGCCCGCTGGGTCGCCACCATGCGCGGCGGCAAGCCCATGCGCCTCTCTAAAGCCGCCCTGGAGACCCTCTCGGTGGTTGCCTACCGCCAGCCGGTCACCCGCTCCGAGATCGAGGAGCTTCGGGGAGTCGACTCCGGCGGCGTCATGCGAATGCTCTGCGAGCGGCAGCTCTGTCACGTCATCGGCCGCGCGGAGGTCCCCGGTCGTCCCCTCATCTACGGGACCACCCCGGGCTTCCTCTCCATGTTCGGTCTCCGCGACCTCTCCGACCTCCCGACCCTCCGCGACCTCCGCGCGCTTCAGCGCGACACCCGGGAAGGTCCCGCAGCCGGAAGCGCACCGACGCCCAAGCCGAAGCGGCGCCCGCCGGAGCTGAGGCTGAGGAGTCTCGGGGAAGAGTGAGCGGGCTCCATCCCCACAGCTCATAGAGCCATTGTGGCCTCTACAGCGAATTCGGAATAGAACGGCGATCCTGGTCGCGCCCCATGTCCGGTTATGAGACTCGGCTGGCTGTCAGCAGCGACCTCAGCGTGAGAGACCGATGAGCACAGAGCGTATCCAGAAGATCATTGCCCGCAGCGGGCTGGCCAGTCGCCGTGAGGCCGAGCAGCTTGTCCAAGACGGACGAGTCAAGGTCAACGGCGAGACCATCTACCAGCCCGGCTTCCCAGTCGATCCGGAGAAAGACCTCGTCAAGGTCGACGGCGAGGCGCTCCCCGGCGCGCCGAAGCCAGTCTACCTGTTGTTGTTCAAGCCTCGGGGCTACATCACCTCGCGACGGGATCCGGAGGGCCGCAAGGAGGTCCTCTCCCTGGTCGCGCACCTCAATGTGCGGGTGGAGACCGTCGGCAGGCTCGACATCAACACCACCGGTGCGCTGCTGCTGACCAACGACGGCGAGCTGGCCAACCAGCTCACCCACCCCAAGGGCCGCATCCCCAAGCGCTACATGGCAAAGGTCTGGAAGACCCCTTCCGACCGGACCCTCAACCGCATCCGGCGTGGCATCAACCTCGAAGATGGCCGGACCGCGCCCTGCAAGGTGCGGCTCTCCGATCAGACCGAGGGCTCGAACGCCTGGATCGAGATCACGGTCACTGAGGGGCGAAACCGGCTCATCCGGCGGATGTTCGAGACGGTCAACCACCCGGTCAGCAAGCTGCGTCGGGAGAGCTTCGCGACCATCTCGGTGCGTGGAATGGAGCCCGGTCAGGTCCGCTCGCTGTCTGGCGATGAGATCCAGCGCCTGAGGGACATCGCCGCCGGCAAGGAGCCCACCAACGCCGGCCATGCCTCTCGCTACGCCAAGGGTCACGCCCGTCCCAAGCCCAAGCGCACCGGCAACCCGCTGTCTCGAAAGAAGATGGGCAGGAAGCACAGTCCCTCTAACAAGCACAGCCCCTCCGGAAAGCCCGGTCCCTCTGGAAAGCCCGGTTCCTCTGGAAAGGGTCACCGATAGCCCCCGGGCGCAAACCAAAGCGGCGCTTCTGGCATAACAGGAGCCATGCCAAAGCCTGCGCTCCTCAACATCTCCCTTGAGTTCTCCTCCAAGCTCGGTGTCAGGGAGCTTCCCGACATCGACGGCAGTCATGAGTCCAACATCAGCGGGCTCTATGTCGTCGGAGATCTCGCTGATGCGCCGATCATCAAGGTCGCCCTCAGTCAGGGCCACGACATCGCCACCAAGGTCGCGGCGACCCTGAAGGGATCCGCTCCCGAGGGCGTGCTCGACATCCTCATCATCGGGGCCGGTCCAGCGGGCATCGGTGCGGCACTCGCGCTCAAAGAGACCGACTGCAGCTTCGCGATCCTGGAGCGGGAGCGACCGTTCGCCACCATCCAGAACTTCCCCAAGGGCAAGCTCATCTTCAGCGAGCCCCGGGAGATGGCCAGCCCGGCAAACCTCTGGTTTGAGGACGCCGCCAAAGAGGACCTCGTCCAGCGCTGGGACGAGGCGCTCTCAGAGCACTCCCTGCCGATCCAGCAACCCGAAGAGGTGGTCAGCATCGACAAGAAGGGCGGCGTCTTTGAGGTGAAGACGAAGGTCGGCGAGGGCGGACTGACCCAGACCCACCTCGAAGGTGGCGCCACGGAAGCCGGGGCGGAGAACGTCTGGCGGGCCCGGCGCATCATCCTCGCGACCGGCAAGCGCGGCCAGGTTCGTCGCCTGGGGATTCCTGGAGAGGACCTCGACCACGTCCAGTACGCCCTCAAGGACCCCGCCATCCACGCCGAGCAGCGGGTCCTGGTGGTCGGCGGCGGAGACAGCGCCGTTGAGACTGCGATAGCGGTGGCAAAGGCCGGCGGCGAGGTCGCGATCAGCTACCGCAAGGACGGCTTCCACCGGGTCAAGAAGAAGAACCAGCAGCGCATCGACGCCCTCATCGAGGCCGGGAAGATCACCGCCTACTTTGAGACCGCCCCCACCGAATTCACCGCCGACTCCGCCACCCTCAGTGATGGCACGACCCTGACCGTCGACACGGTGTTCATCTGCATCGGCACGAAGCTGCCCACGGGCTTCCTCAAGCGCATCGGGGTGCGCATGAAGGGGGAGATGACCCGACTGAGGGTGGCCTGGATCCTCAGTTTTTCCCTGATCACCTACCTGTTCTACATCCTCAAGTCCGGGGTGGAGTGTCTGGGCGGGACTGCGAACCGGGCGGTCTGTGAGGGTGGGCAGTGGGTGGCGAAGAAGGGCTTCTTCCCGTTCGGTGCGGACGATCCCCTGTCGATGATCCCCGGCATGCTGAAGATCGACCTCGGCTTTCGAGTCATCGATGGTGCGTTCTGGGGGACGAGCATCTATGCCCTGCTCATCCTCGTCTTCGGCATCCGGGCCATGGCGAAGTACCCTGCCCCCGAGCAGAAGAAGCGCTACCGCTCCCTCATCATCTTTCAGTGGATCTTCCTGTTTGGCATCCCTGAGGTCATCGCCCCGCTGGTCATCTCGGCAGGCGGAGAGGGCGGGCTGTTCTGGACCCTGTTCGGTGGCGACCGGGCGTGGAAGTTCTATGCCCTGTCTGTGCCCTGGCCCCTCAACATCTGGGCGCTCATCGATGCGCCCTCCTGGGCCGCCACCGGCAGCACCACCACCGTCGTGCTCTGGCTGCTGCTCGCTGCGGCGGTCTCGTTCATTGCCCTGCCGCTCTACATTCGCCGAAACGGCCAGCGCTTTTGCTCCTACCTCTGCGGCTGTGGTGGGCTGGCGGAGACCCTGGGCGACTTCTGGCGGCACCTCGCACCCAGAGGCATCACCGCCAAGAAGTCGGAGTCCTTCGGGCGCATCATCATGCTGCTCGCCGTCCCGGTGACCCTGCTCATCCTCAACGATGCCTGGGGCTTCTTCGCCACCGACGCCCTCTACAGCACCAAGAGCTTCGCGCAGCAGTGGTACGGGATGATGGTCGACTTCTGGCTGGCGAGTGTGGTGGGTGTCGCGCTGTATCCCTACCTCGGCAACCGGGTGTGGTGTCGATTCTTCTGTCCGCTGCGGGCCTACATGGAGGAGCTTGCACGTCGCTTCTCGACGATCGCGATCAAGGCCGATGATCGCTGTATCGGCTGCGGGGAGTGCACCCGGTACTGCCAGATGGGCATCGACGTGCAGCAGTTCGCCCAGACCCAGACGCTGATGGACAACCAGAACTCCTCCTGCATCCAGTGCGGAATCTGCGTGCAGGTGTGTCCGATGGAGGTGCTGGAGGTCAGCCGGGGTGAGGTCGTTCGGCTCAACCTGGACACTCCGCTGCGTCCCCCACACGCCGAATGGGAGGTCCGCTCGTGGTAGCGAATCCTTGCGTGCAACGGTCGGATCGGATAACGCGGCGCTTTGCCGACCCAGAGATTACTGATGCCCACACTCTTCGACGCCTCACTCGCTGAATTGTCGCGCCTGAAGGGAGCGGAGTACAGCTTTCTCAAGCAGCTGTCCGCCCCGAAGGGCGAGCCCACCCGCGCGTGGCTTGAGGGCATCGGCACCACCGTCGGCGTGCCGGTCGCCCGGCGGGCCTCCGACCTGCTGAACTCCCTGGACAACCGCCGGTTCTTTCAGGGCTTCTCCGAGCTGTCTGTCAGCGACGTGCTGCTGTCGTCGGGCTGGAGCGTGCCGGACCTCTCCTGGCCCGGTCCGATGCTCTCCGCCCGCTCTCCAGACGGCGTGCTGCACAACATCATCGTGCTCGCCTTCATCCGGCAGGTCCGCCTCGGTCCGGATCGGCAGACCGTCGAGCGCCTCATCCGCTCGCTCAACCGGGTCAGCTCCCGCACCCGCATCGCGGTCCACATCCAGCGCTGGCTGCCCCATGACCTCGACCCGGAGCCGATCCGTCGGGCGGTCGAGCTGTGGCTGCGCGATGTCGATCGCCACGGCAGCCAGGATCGCTACGCGGTCTACTCCGACGCAAACGTCTCCCTCGAATTCGCTCTGACTGCCGAGCGTGCCCGCTCTGGACAGAGCGTGGTGGCGTTCACCATCGCCCCCTGCACCGGCCAGCGCACCATGGAGCTGATCGAGTCTCGCGTCCTCACCGCGCTCGACGCCTACCGCCTCGGTCCGCTCAGCCGCCAGCCGGTCCTGCTGGCATGCGTCACCGAGCAGCCCTGGCAGCTCTCCCGGGGCTGGATCCGTCAGCTCCTGTATGGCAAGCCGGGATGGGCAGGCACCATGGGTACCCCGCCAGCGTTTGAGGCCGCCTTCGACGAGAAGAGCGACCCGGGCATCTTCCGCGACCCGCTCTACCGGGCAATCAGCGGCGCGCTGCTGATTGATCGGGCCCTCGACAGCACCGTGCCCACCGCCCGCGCCTACCTCAACCCCTGGAGCGAGACCTCGCTGCCGGCTGAGGCGCTGAACATCCGACGCATGGCCCCGGATCGTCGCGAGCGGGACCACACTGTGCTCCGCTGGCTCGACGCTACAGTCTGAGCCTCACCGCCGAATCGCGACTTCCAACAGGACCTTGACCCCTCTGGTATGGCGATTGGAGGTGGCATCAAGTAAAACCGGAGTCTTAAAGAGGGCACCGGGGTTGACTGCCTGTGCCCTGTGATCGGAGGTTTCATGACACCGCTTCTGCTGATGGCGGCCAGCCTGGCCGCGACTCCCCGTGGCTCCAGCACGCTCCGCGACACTGACGGCGTCCGCCACACCGCGGATCTCGCCTTTGACGGTCTGATGAAGACCGGCTGGGCTGAAGGTGATGGCGGCTATGGCGAGGGCTCCTGGCTGGAGCTGAGCCTGGATAGAAAGACCCCGCTGAATTCGATCAGCATCTGGCCCGGCGATCTGTCTCAGGGCGCACGGAGCCACCGGGAACACTCTCGCCCCAAGCTCGTGCGAATCCTGATCGATGGCACCCAGGTCGGCGAGCCCCACCGGCTCCAGGATGAGCTGAAGCGCATCGACATCCCGCTGGGCGGTGTGGAAGGGCGCACCATCCGAATCGTGATCGACGAGGTCTTCGAGGGCTTCGTCTACAGCGACCTCTACATCGCTGAAATGGCGGTCAACTTCCCCGACGCCGCTCCCCTCACCCGGATGGAGACGTGGCTCGGCAGCGCAGACGCCGCCAAGAAGCTCGACAAGCACATCGCCTCGGTCGAGGCCGACTACTTCGCCCACAAGGAAGCGGAGTTTGGTGACGAAGAGGCCTTCACCCGGCTCTCCGATGCCGCCTCTGATGGTCCTGCCTACCTCGCCAGCAAGGCCCGGTCGCTGGTGCCGATGGGCTACCGGGTCCAGGCGATCCGCTCCTCAGACAAGGCAAGAGAGGCCCTGCGCAAGCTCGGTGACTCCAACGCCATTCCCGCCCTGGAGATGGCTGCGCTGCGATCGTTCGGCAAGGAACAGGCTGCCCGTGAGGAAGAGGTCGAGATCTTCTACGCCTACCAGGAGCTGATCGGCGGTGCCAACCTCAACGTGCCCTATTGGGGGGTGGAGGGCTGGGCGCCCGGTGCACTCCAGGGCTTCGGCGAGCCGCTGGCCATCGTCGCCGACCGCGACACCAACCTCTACGTCGCCGACACCGGCAACAACCGCGTCCAGCGATACACCGACCAGGGGCAGGCCGACCGTCAGTGGGGTCCCGGCGCGGACATCACCGACATCTGGTTCGAGAACGGTCGGCCCTGGTATGTCAGCGGCGCGGCAGCAGGCACCGAGGCTGGGCGGTTCCACAACCCCCTCGACATTGAGATCATCCCGGAGAAAGAGGGCGACGGCTTCGCGGTCCTCGACTCTGCAGGGCGGATCCAGATCTTTGACATGGACGGGCAACTCACCATCGGCTGGACCATGGACGTGCGCTGGCCGGCAGAGCCCAAGCTCGGCGGTCAGGGACACCTCACCTGGATGCCAAAGCAGGAGATCCTCATCGGCATCATCGGTGACGAAGCCATCGCCTACACCCTGGACTCCGAGGAAGTCGGCCGGTTCGAGCTGTCTGATGGCACCCCGGGCGCGCTGGTGCTGGACAAGAAGGGCAAGCAGCTGATGATGGCGTACAGCGACGAGATCGTGCTCTACAACACCGACGGCTTCCGGTTCGGCACCGTCATCGACATGGGCGAGTACACCAGCGGCTTCGAGAGCATGGACATGACGCTCGATGAGAACCGCCGGCTGTGGGTCATCACCGACACCGGCTGGGTCTACAAGTTCAAGAAGCCCGGCAAGCTGGAGTTCTCCATCCGCATCACCGACCGTCCCCTCACCAATCCCCGGATCGCGGTGTACGACGGCATCCTCTACCTGACCAACAACAACGTCATCCAGCGCGTCGACGTGCTCCAGATGCTGCTGGACCGGGCTGAGGCCGAGAAGGACGCAGCGGAGAGCGGAGAGTGATGCTGCTGCCCCTCCTGCTGCTGTCCTGCAGTGATGGTGAGGCCCCAGAGGCTCCAGAGTCTCCTGAGGCCACCCAGCCCGCTCCCGAGCCCACGCCACCCTCAGCAGTGGCGCAGGTCTGGTCCGCACAGAACATCGCCCAGCTCAACCCGGAGCCCGCCTCCCGAGAGAGCAAGACCCCGGCTGTGCTCGCACCGTCTGAGATCTACACCACCACCCTCGCTATCCTCGGCGCCATCGTCGACGCCGAAGCCACCGACCCGGGCAACCCCTGGGCGATCGGCCATGGGATGCTGGCACGCGGCGCGGGCATGAAGCTGAGCGGCGACCAGGACGCTGTCGACTGGCTGTTCTCGGAGTACGCCGAGGAGTACGACGCCGGGGGGACCACCCTCATCCGCTTTCCCCGCGCCCGGGGCGACATCCGGATCGAGCCCCACACCGACCTCATCCTCAAGGCGCTCACCGAGGCCCGGGTCGATCCACAGCGCATCGTCACCGTCGGGGGCAACCCCCACCCGGTCGCCGACCTCTACCGCTCCAGCCTTCTGTCCACCTACCTCGACCCGTACAAGAACCACTCCTCGTTCGACAACCCCAACGACGTGCCCTGGTCAGTTCAGGCGCTGACCGCATGGGCACCCGGCGACCTCACCTGGCTCGCGCTGGACGGCACCGCGATGAAGCTGACCGCGCTGGTTGGCTTCAACGTCGCGGTGCTCGACTCGGAGACGAAGTTCCTCGCGGAGGCGATGCGCTCTGGCGCGGACTTCGATCGGCAGGGTCAGGCGATCTTCCAGTACACATGCGGTGGTGCGCACCTGCTCCAGGGCGCGGCGATGGGAGCCGCACGGTTCGACAGCCCCCCTGCGCTGAAGGCCACGGTCACAAAGCAGGTCGACCTGATGTTCTACCGGCTGCCCAGGGAGCTGGCGATCTACGACGCCGCAATCAAGCGCCTCGGCCCCCGGTATGCCACCAAGCTGATGGTGCAGCGCCTCAAGTTCACCGGACACTTCCTGGAGAGCATGCACAAGCTGGCGGCGATGGGGTACTACACCCCGACTCCAGAGCAGGTGGTGCTGCTGGAGGGCACAGCCAAGCAGGTCGCCCTGGTCGTCCAGGGGCTTGAGAAGTCCGGCGTCCTCAACGATCTGGCGGCCATTCGTGCCGAGGACGAGCAGCTCTACCTCGACATCGTCGGAGATTCCGCCCACGCCATCCGGGGCCTGGAGCTTGCCCTGGGACAGCGGGGCGTCTTCTACTGAGGGCTACTGACCCGGCAGGATGATCGGGCTCTCGCCGGGCTTGCCGTCCGGGGAGAGCGCGCCCATCTGGGCCATGTTCTCTGCGGCGTGGTGGAGCTGTGTGTCGACCCAGCCCCGGATGAACGGGACGTCGCGACCCGCCATGCCCGCACGCAGCGCCAGGGCGGTGTGTCGAGCGCACTTCTCCACCGCATCGTCCTCGCGACAGTGTGCGAGGTAGGTCACCACGTCCATTGCCAGCGCCCAGGAGCGTCGGGTGACCTCGTTGAGCAGCGCATCAGCCACATCATCAATGACCACGCCGATTCGCTCCTTGCGACTCTCGTCGTCGATCTCCAGCTTGCTGGTCAGGGCATCCATGACCCCGACAAAGCCGGCCTCCATGTCGGTCTCGCCCAGCGCGAGGTAGACGCCGCCGCGGGGATCCATCAGGGCCTCGACCTCGTGCAGGGCGTCGCGGTCCAGCTCCGTGGGCTGACCTTCGAGCGGGTCGAGCAGCCGCGCGGAGTTCTGGATGCCCTCGGGCACGGAGTTGAGCATGTGGTCGAAGCCGTGGGGCTTGCCAGAGCTGGCCTCCTCGAAGGCACGCTGGATGAAGTGCAGGGCGACGTGGAAGGGAACCTCCTCGAGCCCCTGCTGGGTGCGGCCGTGATGGAGGACCTCCCGAGCGGACTTCCGACCGACGTGGGCATGGTCGGTGTCGGTGAAGCCCTGACCACCGCCGGCAAGTCCGGCGCTCGCGCAGCCCTCCTCCTTGCCAAACGCGATCATGACGAACGGGAAGTAGCCGTGGGGATCAGGCATGCCCAGCAGGGCGACCGGGGGCGGGATCTCGTCGAGACCTGCCCGGGGAACCCACTGCTGGGTCGCCGCTGCAGCGACCGTCACGCCGCTGGCCTTGAGGCGGTGGATGGCGGTCCCAGCAGCCTTGCGGACCAGCTTGTGGCCCGCACCCTTGCGGGCTTCCTGGAGACGGGTGCTGTTCTCGGAGCGCCGGGCGGCCTCGATGGCTGAGATCGCATCGGAGAGATCGAGGTCATCGAGGCCGGTGCCGGTGGAGAGCCATGCCGCCGCCGAATGCTCACCGGAGAGGATGGCCTCTACGGTGGCTGCATCAAATTTCATCTTCGCCATTAGAGGGCTCCTGTGTGGAGCCCTCCTATATCATCCGAGACTAAGCTCGCCGGTGGTCTCCTGATCGAGGATCTGGTTGACCGTGATGGTCGCCATGTTGACGATGTCGGCGACCTTGCTGCCCAGGGGCAGGGCGTTGACCGGCTGGGCGAGGCCAGTGATGATCGGCCCGAGCGCAATGGCACCGCCGAGATCCCGCAGCAGCTTGTAGGCGATGTTGCCGCTGGAGAGGTCAGGGAAGATCAGCACGTTGGCCTTTCCAGCGATCGCAGAGAACGGGAAGTCCGAGGCGGCCTTCTCCGGGTTGATCGCGGTGTCGGCCTGCATCTCGCCGTCGATCTGGAGATCCGGCTCCAGCCTGCGCACGATGGCGAGGGCCTCGCGGACCCGGGCCACATCGGCCTCGCTGCGACTCTCACCGAAGTCCGAGTAGGACAGCATCGCCACCCGGGGCTCCTCACCGAAGGTGCGGGCGACATTGGCGGTGTTGATGGCGATCTGGGCGAGGGTCGCCGCATCGGGGCGGATGTTGACGGTGCAGTCTCCGAAGAAGACCCGCCGCTCCTCAAACAGCATCGCATAGGCCCCGCTGATGACCTTCACTCCTTCGGCGCGCTCCAGGATCTGTAGCGCAGGCCGAATGGTGTCGGCGTAGGGGATCGCGAGGCCGCCGAGCAGCCCGTGGGCGCTGCCATTTCGCAGCATCATGCAGCCGTACACCGTGGGGTTGCGGAGGAGCTGGCGGGCGGCCTGCATGGTCAGCCCCTTGCGCTGACGAAGCTCCCACAGCTCAGTGGCGAACGCCTCGAACTCCTCGTTGTCCTTGTCCCCCACCTCGACGACTTCCATGCCGGTCAGATCGATGTTGTTCTCCCGG
>JBLHNG010000155.1:0-12424 GCA_047621685.1 Myxococcota bacterium
AACCCGACCGCCTCACAGATCGCTCCGATGCGCCGCTCCTCGTCGGGGGCCAGCGGACCGTGCAGCAGCACCACCGCCGCTGCGACCACCCCCGCGTCCCGCCACCGCCGCAGCACTGCCTCATCGACGTGGGCAGACTCCAGCACCGTGCCGTCCGCCGCGATGCGCCCATCCACAGCCACCACCGCGCGCTCCAGGGGTGGGGGGCGGCGGATCTGGAGGTCGAACAGTGCGGGGCGGGTCTGATCGCCGATGGCCGAGAGGTCGGTCAGGCCGCGGGTGGTCAGCAGCACGGTCGGCGCGCCCTGGCGCTCCAGCAGTGCATTGGTCGCCACCGTGGTCCCCCGTCGGACCGCAGCGTCTCCACCCAGCGCGAGGAGGTCCGCCTGGTCGGTGAGCACCTTGTCGACGGTGAGGCGCCCATCGCACAGGGTCACCACGTCGGTGAACGTGCCGCCTTGATCCATCCAGACGCGGCTCACTGCGCGCTACTGGACCGCGACACCCATGGTGGTTGAGGTGTTGCCGTCGGTGTCGACGAGCGCGACCTCGAAGTAGAACGACTGGTCTTCGTCGTAGATGCCTGGATCGAGGTAGGCGTAGATGGTGCTGTTGTCGTCGTAGGGGTTCAGCGAGATGGGCAGCTTGCCGTCGACGATGTCGTTGCCGTCGGCGTCCTGCTCCGAGCAGTCTTGCGCGTTGCCGCCGTCGACCTCGAACTGGCACCAGAGGTAGCCGCCATCGACGTTGTCATCGTCGTCGGTGTAGGCGACCTCCAGGGCAAACACGAAGTCGTAGCCCGGGTAGTCATTGTCGATGGTGGCGACGAAGCTGCCGATGTCCGGGGTGCCCTCTGGCACGGTGTCCTCGGTGTCGTCGTCCGCAGTGCCGGTGTCGGTCTCGGAGAGGTAGTCGTTGACGTTGTAGGTGCCGCCGTTAGAAAAACCACCGTTGTCGGTGCCGTTACAGCCAGTGAGCAGCAGTCCTGCCAGGGGGATCATGCGAATAGACATGGGTGACTCTTCTCCTCGAACGTCCAGAGCGGCATCATACCGCGAACTCTCTCCGACACTGATGGTCGATACCATTATGAGGTCGCCATGAAGAAGCTGCTGCTGACGATTCTGGGTCCGTTCTTCCTTGTTGGTGCCACCACAGTGGGCATCATCTGGTGGGATCGGGGCGCTCCCCCGGGGTTCCGTCCGTCGGTGACCGATGTCACGGTCGAGGAGATCAACCGCAACCACCGCGGGGTCCGGATCGCGGGCACTGCTCACCATGAGTTTCGCATCAAGCAGGGCGAGTACAACCTCTTCCCGCTGATGGCGCCCAGCGACACGTTGGGTCGGGAGATCCGGGTGATGGTTCGTACATCGAAGGAGATCGACCGGCTGGTTGGGTATGAGGACATGACGGTTGAGGGGTTGTGTCGGCCGCCGGGGAACATGATCTCGCATTCGATTGCGGAAGCGCTGATTGAACGCGGGTATCATTTTGCGGATTTGTTTGTTTTGATTGAGGAGTTTGAGGATTGATTGAGGCTTGAGGCTGATTGGTTTGAGGCTGATTGAGGACGATGGGAATTCCCGCAACGTCTCCGTCCTTGGGCTGAAGGGCGCCCCCGGTGCTGATGGCTACGGGTCCCCTCCGCTGGCCGCGCTGCACTCGCTGTCGGCCGGCATTGTCAGTGTTTGGACTTTGTTGCCGGCCTCGGCTCACTTGCTGTCTCCGGGGCCGCCAGAGAATCTGGCGTGGACTGAGGGCGTCCCCCGGCCCTCCGACACGGCCCTCTGCGGGTTTCCCTTGCCCGCACCCGGGCGGCCTGCGACTTGAGGCTCTCCGAACGGGGGCACATTCCCCCCCCTTTTGGGTGTACGTAGGCAGCCACCCGACCGGCTCCGGCTGCCTCCGCCCGTCTCCGTGTCTCTCCTCGAATCGGCAATCAGCCCGTCTGCGACCGGCACTTGCCGAACTTCGCGAAAGATCGAAACAGTCACCCACCCACCGACCGGCTCCGGATGCCTCCGCCCGTCTCCGTGCCTCTCCCCGGCACGGCAGCTCGCCCGCCTGAAGGCCGGCTGCTGCCGAAGGACACTCCAAACACCAGGCGCGGTTGACCCGCGCCGACAGCCACGAATCACGGAGGCCGCCGGAGCCGGTCGGGTGGCTGCCTACGTACACCCAAAAGGGCGGGGCAGACCTTCGGACGGGCTCCCTCCAGTCGCAGTTCGCCCGGGTGCGGGCAAGGGGAACCCGTAGAGGGCCGTGTCGGAGGGCCGGGGGACGCCCTCAGTCCACGCCAGATTCTCTGGCGGCCCCGGAGACAGCAAGCGACCCGAGGCTTGAGAGATGGTCCAAACACTGAGAATGCTGGCCGACAGGGAGTGCAGCGCGGCCAGCGGAGGGGACCCGTAGCCACCAGCACCCAAGGACGGAGACGTCGCGGGCATCACCTCAAGCCTCATCCCCCACCACCCCTCATCCACCCCTCATCCACCCCTCATCCACCCCTCATCCACCCCTCATCCTCCCCTCATCCAAAGATATTCCCTGCATACGTCGCAGCCCCTTCCAGCTCCTCCTCAATCCGAAGCAGCTGGTTGTACTTCGCCACCCGCTCGCTCCGACAGGGCGCACCCGTCTTCAGCTGACCCGCAGAGGTCGCCACCGCAAGATCGGCGATGAAGGTGTCCTCCGTCTCGCCAGACCGGTGGGAGATCATGCACCGATACCCGCTGCGGTGAGCGAGGTTGATGGTGTCCAGGGTCTCCGACAGGGTGCCGATCTGGTTGACCTTGATGAGGATGGCGTTGGCCGATGACTCTGTGATGCCGCGACGCAGCCGCTCGACGTTGGTGACGAACAGGTCGTCGCCGACGAGCTGGATCTTGCCGCCGAGCCGGGCGTTGAGCCGACTCCAGCCCGCCCAGTCGTTCTCGTCGAGGCCGTCCTCGATGCTGGCGAGAGGGTAGCGACTGGCGAGGTCGGCGTAGTAGTCGATCAGGCCGTCGGCATCCATCTCCTTGCCGTCGATGTGGTAGGCGCCGTTCCGGTAGAACTCGGTCGCTGCGACATCGAGGGCGAGGACCACGTCCTTGCCGAGCGTGTAGCCGGCCTTTCCGACGGCTTCTGCGACCAGGGCGAGGGCGGCCTCGTTGGACTCGACGTTGGGGGCAAAGCCACCCTCGTCGCCCACGCCAGTCGCAAGCCCGCGGCTCTTGAGCAGCGCCTTGAGGTGGTGGTAGATCTCCACCCCGCTGCGCATGGCGTCGGAGAAGGTGGGGGCGCCGACCGGGGCGATCATGAACTCCTGGATGTCGACGTTGTTGTCGGCATGGGAGCCGCCGTTGAGCACGTTCATGAACGGCACCGGCAGGGTTCCGCCCGTCAGACCACCAATATAGCGGTGCAGCGGGAGGTCCAGGCTGGCGGCGGCGGCGCGGGCGGTGGCCAGTGAGACCCCGAGGATCGCATTTGCCCCGAGGCGGCCCTTGTTCTTTGTGCCGTCCAGCTCGATCATCATCTGGTCGATCTGACGCTGGTCACCGACCTCAACGCCGATCAGGTGCTGTGCGATGACCTCGTTAACATGACGGATTGCTGTATCCACACCTTTGCCTAGCCACGCGCTGTCGACCTTGTCGCGCAGCTCGACGGCCTCATGCTCTCCTGTGCTGGCCCCACTCGGCACCGCAGCACGCCCCACGACTCCATCTTCTGTAGTGACCTCTACCTCGACTGTAGGGTTTCCCCTGGAGTCGAGGATCATTCGACCAAACACCTCAAAGATCGCGGACATGGCACTCTCCCGGGAAGGAATATCGACGGTGGTATCTGGCAGCGCCGCCGTTTGCAACCCCCCCGGGTGAGGGATACTCGCCGACGAACGTGGAGGCCCCATGCGGAACACCGCTCTCCTTATTTTCTTTGCCGCCGGACTCGGTGCCACCAGCACCGCTCTTGCAGGCACGACTACTGAAGACTTCGGCTCGGTCGAGTCCATCACTCTGGACAGCGCCGTCACCGTGCCGCTGTACACCACCCCGACGGGCGGCATTGCTCCGTGCGTGCAGGTGATGATCGGGGAGGACGTCTACCTCTTCGGCCTCGACACCGGTCATGGCATCTTCCTCGAACCCCGGGTTGTTGTAGAGCAGGGACTGGAGCCGGAAGACGAGGAGTTCAAGCACTTCGCCAAGGTCAAGACCACCGAGCTTGAGTCGATGGCGATCGGTGATCTGGTGCTGAACAACGTTGTGGTCATGACGCAGGCACCCGAGGCCAAGGTCTCCAGCTACAAGCCGTTCTACAGCACTTCCAGCAACAGCGGTGTGATCCTGGACGGCTGGATCGGACTCTCCACTCTCACCGAAGTCGCATGGTCGATTCAGCCCAGCACCGGGCAGGTCATCTTCGCGCCCCTCTCCGAGGGGCCGGAGCTGGTCAACAGCCTCAAGGATGGTGGTGAGGTCTTCACCTGGCGCGACACCGAGACGGTCACTGAAGTCTACGGAATCGAGCCGGTCAGCTGGGCTCCCTGGCTGCACAAGAAGCACAAGGTCGGGGTCACCGCCCAACAGATGATCATCCCGGCAAAGGTCGGCGGTGCGGATGTTGAGGTGATTCCCTCGTTTGGCTGGTGGAACAGTTTGGTCAGCTCCAAGACGGAGCTCTCAGAGGCTGACGCGACCCGCTTCTACGGCGACCGGAAGCACTCCTGGCTCCCCGTCCAGATCGGTTCCCTGCCAGCACAGGACTCCTGGGTCGAGACCCAGGGCGCCATTTCTGGAACCCTCCAACTGCTCGGACGTGCTGCATTTACCCAGGATTACGCAGACGGCGTGGTCGGCAACCGGGTGCTCTCCCAACTCGACATCGCTGCAGACCCGACCAGCAAGACCATTGTCTTCCGGACTGCCACTGAGCAGAAGCGTGAGAGCCCCCTGGCATTCCTCCTCGCAGACGCCACAGCAGACACTGAGGAGATGCCAGAGGTTGCTGAGGGAGAAGATACCGATCCAGACACAAAGCCTGGAAGCGACAGGGCCTGGACCCGACTGGCAGATCTCCAGATTGCCAGTGGTGATTTGACCGGAGCCATCGCCTCTTATCAGATGCGCTTGGAGTATGACGACACTGACAAGTCCTGCGTACCTTATCGCAACATTGGAACAACCCAGCTTCGAGCTGGTCTAATCGATGACGCTATCACCTCGCTGACCACTTCCTCGAACCTCTACCATGGCTGGTGGGACCAGGACATTGAGACCCGCAAAAAGCTTGAAGAGGCCCTGCAAGAGTACGAGAACGATGAGGAGAAGGCGGCCTCTGAACACGCTGATGTCGTCGTTCAGTCCGGCCACTGTCACGTTGTGGATGGCTTCCTGGCGATGGCCTGGCTCGCTCAGGGCGACACCGAGAAGGTCAGCGAGATCTACGCTGAGCACCTCGACCTCGACGATGGCCTCGCTGTCGTCCAGGGCAACGCCGCGCTGCTCGACGGAAACCTCAGCCTCGCTCGTGCCGCCTACTACCAGGCCGCGATGCTGGAAGGGCCCCCGGATGCCATCAGCCGACTCGGTCAGGCCCTCGTGCATGACAACGCCGGAGACTGGAAGCACGCGGAGATCCTCTACCGCAAGGCCCTTGAGCTGAACCCCTACGGTGTGATGAACGCGCAACTGTGGGTGGACTCCTCCATCCGCGCGGGGTCTGCAGCGGCCACCGTCCGGGCCACCGAGCGCTTCCTCACCAACAACCCCGACAGCGGCGCGGCCTACACCGCCCATGCTCGGGCGCTTCGGATGGCGGGTGAGGATGCCAAGCTCAAGCCACTCAGCCGTCGCGGGGATGCCTTCTACGAGCAGCGGATGGCGCTGTTCCCGACCAACGGCGACCTCGCCGCCAACCGGGCGCTGTTCCTGGTCGAGACCAATCGACTGGCTGCCGGTCAGGAAGCCGCCGAGACGGCGCTGATCTCCGACCCTGATGCCACCCTCGCCTGGCTGGCGCTGGGCAACATCTACGTGCGCTCCGGTGACATCGCCCGTGGTGAAGACATGCTCCGGCGTGCCGGCCAGCTCGGGGTCTATTCCCCCGGCTACGCCCTGCTGGTCAACATCGAGATCCCTGAGCCCCAGCCGGTCCCGGTCGAGAACGAGTAAGCCACCCCGTGAGGGTCGGCCTCGGCCTTGGTCATGCTTCAAAACACGGCACCAAATTGAGATCCGCCCAGGCACCTCTGGTGCCCGGCGTTTAAAAAACGCCGAAGATGGGGTCGTCCCGGAGGGACGAGGGAGGGGGGAAGAATCTGTCTTTCCCCTCAAAAAAATGGCGCTGAGGTCATCGGTCTGCCCAGTGGGCGGAACGATGACCGAGGCCTCAGCTGAGGAACCGGCCCCACAGGTGGTTGTAGAACGAAGTGGTGAGCAGCCAGGACTGCAGCAGCAGCGACAGCACGCAGAAGCCCAGCAGCCACCCCGACACCATACGCAGCCGCATCATCGCGGCTGCGTCGTCGGATTCGTACTCACCAGCCTCAATGCGGGCCATCTCGCCGTCGGCCTGCAGCCACGCCCACAGGGTCAGCGCCGCGCCGGGCACCCCGGTCCAGCAGAGCACCCCCAGCAGGTCCAGCGGGGCGGCGACGATGAGGATCGAGCGGATCAGTCGCAGACGCGGCGCAGCCTCGATCGGTGGCGGCGGCGGCTCTCCGGCGAACAGTGCGTCGACCTTCTCCATGCTCCTATTGGTAGCTGAACCGTGGGCGCTACTCAAGCAGGGCGGCGAAGTCCGAGAGGTACTGCTCCAGTCCGGCATCGTCGAACTGCAGCCCCCCACCAGTGCGCAGCTGGATGACGCCCTCCTCCCGGTAGGCACGCAGGGCGTTGTTGAGGTTGACCACAGACAGCGCTTCTGAGCGAGACAGCTCATCGACCGCCAGCCGACCGCGTCCAAACTCCAGGATCTTCTCCGGAAGCTCCTTGATCGGCACGCTGCGGGACCGGGTGGCGTGCGCACCAAGCAGCACGAGGCGGTAGGACTCCAGGAAGTTGCAGGTCAGCCCGGCCAGCTCCATGAGCAGCGCGCGGTCGGCGATGTGATAGCCGGCCTCGTCCTTCGACAGCGCCCCGTAGTCCACCAACCTCGCGAGGCTCTCCACCTCCAGGACCTCCAGGGGCTGATCCGGATCGAGGGTGAATTCGTAGCGCATCAGGAAGACCTGGGTGCGGAACAGCCGGAACAGCTCGGCCTCATCGAGCAGGCCGTCTTCGTCTGCAGAGGCCTGAGCGGCACCGGCGAGCAGGCTCATCGGGGCGAGGAAGTGGATGAGGCCATTCTTGTAGTAGTCCAGCTCGATCCGCTTCTCCTCGATGATCTGGATGATGTCGTCGGACTCGTCTGGTAGGCGGGCGATGAGCCCTGCGCGGCGGAACTTCTCCAGCGCGGAGCGAACCGCCCAGCCCCCATAGGTCAGTGAGGCCGCGGGCTTCGCGCCGATGCCACGGAGGAGGGTGTCCAGCCGGGTGACCCGGGCCAGCAGCACACTCTGGCGGACGCCACGACGGGGCTGACAGAGCAGGGCCATCGCGACCAGGCCGGAGGGCAGGATGACCTCGTTGCGGGCGATGCGGTAGAGGATGTGCTCGCCGGTGCGCTGGAGGATCTCCGAGCGACGCTCCCGGGGCAGGGCACTCCAGGGCGCGTCCTGACCGGATGTGGCCTCGTCGGTCGTGATCGGCTCGCCGACCCGGATGTAGACCCGTCCATAGCGCTTGCCGAACACCCGCCGGGCCTTGACGACCGCCGCGATGTCCTCGGCCTGCTTCTTCTCGCCGGACAGCTCCCGGGCATAGGCCCCGCCCTCGGCGACCTGCTCATAGGTGATGGCGATCGGCAGCAGGGAGACGGTGTGATCGGGGCGGGTGGTCTCGGCGGCGTCGAGCACCATCGAGAGCACCCCGAGGCGGGCTGGCAGGAGCTTGCCGGTGCGACTGCGTCCGCCCTCGATGAAGAACTCCACCGGGAAGCCATCCCGGATGAGCTGCTGGAGGTATCGGGCGAACACGACCGGGAAGATGCGGTCCTCGCCAAAGCTGCGCTTGATGAAGAACGCCCCGGCGCGCCGGAAGATGGCCCCCAGCGGCCAGAACGCGAGGTTCTCTCCGGCGACGATGTGGGGGATGATCAGGTTGTTCTCGTAGCAGACGCTGGAGAGCAGGATGTAGTCGAAGTGGCTGCGGTGGCAGGGCAGCAGCACCGGAGTCCCAGCCCTCAGCGCTTCTCGCAGCCGCTCCAGATCCTCCTCCCGGATGTCGATGCCCGAGAAGATTCGGCTGGAGAGCAGGTTGAAGATCAGTCGACCCGCCCGGACGACTGAAAACGACAGCCGGGCGGCGATGTGGGAGAAGGTCTTGCGGATCTCCGCGCGGATCTTCTCCTCAGACCGACCCGTCGCCAGAGACTCCTCCAGCACCAGCCGGCGGACCTCCGGGCTGCGCAGGACCAGGCGCTGCATCCACCGGTACGAGCGGATTCGCGGTCCATGGGCGACCCGGGACTCCCGGTACAGATAGCGCCGCAGCAGGATGCGCAGTCGGCGGCTGACGCGCTCCGGGGGCTCGTCGGCGTATCGCCCGATCAGCTCGGTGAGATCGACCGGGGCGCCGGCCTGGATGTGGACCGCGCTGTCGGCAGCCAGCACCGTGAGCATCTTCGAGACTGCACCGGGATCGTCGGCGGATCCGTGCAGCATTCGACCCGACTCGGTGCGGGCGGCGACGGGCTCCCGCCGCCATCGGACCACCACTGGCACGATCTGAACCGGCCGGTCCGTCGCCGCCTGGGCAGCGATCAGGGCCTCGACGACCCCGGGGGCTGGCTTGTGGTCCGC
Organism: Myxococcota bacterium; assembly: GCA_047621685.1. GTDB lineage: Bacteria > Myxococcota_A > UBA796 > UBA796 > UBA796 > JAQXDW01. The sequence goes on from JBLHNG010000155.1 coordinate 8,894, forward strand.
GACGAGGAACACTGCGGTGGGGCGACCGTGCTGGATGGCGTCTACCAGCGCACCCGATGAGACCGGGTCGGGGAAGCCTGACAGCGACAGTCGACGCTTGATGCCCAGAAACGCCCCATACAGCGCCTCGTAGACCGGCCGGAACCAGATGCCACGGACCCCGGCGGTCAGGGTCGCCAGCGGCAGGCGGCGGGCGTTGAGGGCCCGGTTGAGCGCCAGCCAGTCCACCGCTGAGGTGGTGTGCAGCACGTAGACCACCGGTCCGGCCTCCGCGGCCTTCCGGATGTTCTCCGCCGAGGACTCCTCCAGCCCCGCCCGACGCAGCAGGATGGAGAGCCCGCTGAGGTGAAACAGTGGGCCGAAGCGGCGGATCATGCCGGAGCGGAACAGCTGGGCGCTGTCGCCGGGGGCCGGGGCGCTTGGAGCGGGAGCGCTGGGAGCGCTTGGAGCGGGGAGTTCTGACATTGTGAGCGGACTAACGCGCGGGCCACACCGGGGGCAGCGGTGTCACTGAGGCGGCACACCGCTCAGCGCCAGCAGCTTCTCGGAGACCTCCTGCCACGTCCGGGCAGCGGGGGCTGGTCGGGGACGGGACAGCCAGCGGGCCACCTCACGGGTCAATGCCGCATCGTCATCGGCGGGGACCACGCTGCCGGCATCACCGACCAGCGCTCTGCACTCCCCGACGTCGGTGGCGACCACCGGGGTGCCCTGGGCGCGGTAGTCGAGGATCTTCAGCGGACAGAACCACGGCGGGGCGTCCGCAGGGTAGGGGGCGAGCCCGACATCGAGGGCGGCGACCGTGTCTGCGAGGGCGTCTGGCTCCAGGTGGCCGGTGACCAGCGCCCCCTGTGGTGCGATCATGCCCGGGGCGAGGCGTCCGACCAGTGCGAGCCGCGCCCCGGTCGCTTTTGCGACCCCCACCAGCCGATCCAGGCCGTGCCAGGGCTTCATCGAGCCGACAAACCCGATGACCTTCTCGCCGGGCGCCACGCCCAGCCGCGCCCGCCCCGCCACACGATCCCCGAGCCGCAGGTCGACCCCGTTGGGCAGCCAGTGCACGTTGTCGCAGCCCATGTCGTCTTGCAGCCAGTCCACCAGCCACCGGCTCACTGCCACAATGCAGGGGGCGGCCTGGAGGACCTCCTGCTGCCACCTCAGCGCCCAGCCCGGGCGTCGAAGCACCTCAAACCGGCGGCGCTCCTCCCACAGCGGGGCGTTGACTTCGAGCACCCACGGCACCCCGAGCCGGTCGTGGACGCGCCAGCCGGCGTCAGAGAACAGGCTGTGGCGCTCGATGATCAGGTCCGGACGCCACCCGGCATGGGCCTGCTCGATGATGCGTCGGCTGATCCGCCGCGCGGCGATGACCTCGGTGAGATCCCGGTAGGTCTTCAGCCACGACGGCCAGCCCGGCACCCCCACCGCACGCGCCCGGGTCGGCTCGCCGAAGGTGCCCCGACGGTCGGTGATCTTCGCGGCCAGCAGCCGCACCTCGTGGTCACGGCGAAGTGCCCTGACGATGCCCCGGGCGTGTGCAGAGGCCCCTGACGGACCCTGCACCGGGATCCCCGAGGCGGGCAGGAGGTAGGTGATCCTCAAGGGAGGGTCAGCCGAATGCGCGTGCAGATCGCCGCATCTTCCGGGACGTACACCCGCTCCGCCGGAGTCATCAGGTGCTTGTGTTCACCGGACTGCCGGTGGTCGTGCTGCTGGCGAACGAGGGGGGTGATGTCGGCGATCTCACGGGTCCACTCCACGGCGAACCGGCGCAGGGTCTCGCCGCGCAGCCCGAGCTGGATGGCCCGGCGCTCCTCCTTGCTGCCGCCCGGGGCGTGGTCGGGGTCCCACTGCATGCGAACCGGCGCGACCTTGCCCCGCGCCCGCCAGGCGTCTCGATCCGGCCCGTCGACCTCGGAGTGGTAGCTGCTCTCGACGACCTGAGAGAGGATGGTGTCGAAGCCTTCACGGGTGATGCGCAGCGCCAGGATGCGCTCCTGGTTGGGCTTGCCCGCCCACCCGCTGCGATACATCATCCACAGAAAGTTCGGCTTGATCCAGCTCATGCGCCCAAACGACCACGGGCCACCGAGCTGCTGGTGGCTCACTGCCCAGTCCGCGATGGCCTTGTTGTAGGCCTGATAGACGATGACGGTCTCTTCGTCGTGCTGGGCAAGGATGTGGCGTCCGCTGGTGGGCCAGGCGGCGTTTTGTTGGAGGTAGGGGGCAAGTGTCAACATGACAATAAGCCTACCCCAGCCGATCCAGGGCATCCACTAGCTCAGTAATGCCCGGTCCACTCCACCAGCTCGTAGGGCCCGACGTCGTAGAGGTAGGTGATCTGCAGGTCGTAGCCGGTGTAGGTCTGAACGCTGTAGTACTCCGAGTAGTACTGCGGGCTCCAGGTGCCCGCGTTGTCTCGGAAGATGCTGTATTTTCCGACTACAAATCCGAGAATGCTGTAGGGCATGGCGGTCAAGGGGCAGTCGGTGTTCCAGGTCAGGGTCTTGGTGGCTTCTGACGGCTGGAAGCCCATCGCGTAGTCGACATCGGACAGCGGACCGATGTAGGTGAAGGCGTCGTTGTACCCCGAGACATCGTAGCCGCCCTGGAAGAGGCCAACACAGGTGAAGTCTTCGCCGCCGTCCCAGCCATATGGGGTGCCCGAGACCTCGACCTCGCCGGAGCTGAACAGGGCGATGTTGGTGTTGAAGCTGCTGCCGAGCTGGTAGAGGTCGCTGCCTGTTGCGAAGGCCACCTGATCGAAGGCGGTGTACATCATCAGATGGTATGGGCCGCCGCAGTCTTCGATGCCGTAGCACTCGTCGTCGTCGCAGTCGGTGAAGGCGTCCTGGTCGTTGTCTGTGCCGTCGGTGCAGTCCTCAATGCAGACGTCCAGGCAGCCGTCGTCCTCGCAGTCGATGAGTCCGTCGAGGTCGTTGTCGGTGCCGTCGTTGCAGTCTGGGAGGCCTGACTCCGGGTCTGGTGGGGTGGTGTCGGTGTCGGTGTCGGTGTCCGCATCGGCGTCGGCGTCCGCATCGGCGTCGGTGTCCGCGTCGGCCTCGCTGCAGTCCGGGATCTCGTCGCAGGTGAACTTGATCTCCGGGGATTCGAAGATGTGGCAGGCGGCGAGGAGGAGAGCGAGCATGGGTGTAGACTATCCAGGGCGAGCCTCGTTGGCTGGCATTCTCTACTTTGATCCGCCCACCCATGAGCTTCGGCTGGTGCTGGCCAGAGGCGGGCGAGCTGCCGATTGGGGACACGGCACGGGGACGGGGTGAGTCCGACGAAGCCGGTCAGGTGGCTGCCTCACGGACCCGCCGGTGAGTTCAGCAAGTGCCGGTCGAAGACGGGCTGATTGCTGATTCGGGACACGGTGCGGGGACGGGGTGAGTCCGACGAAGCCGGTCAGGTGGCTGCCTTCCTCTCCTTTTTTGTTGATTGTATTGTTTTGGATCGCCTGATCTGGAGTCTCAGTCCGCCCGGGCGCGCGCAAGGGGACACCGGAGTGGGCCGTGTCGGAGGGCCGGG
>JBLHNG010000156.1:0-12397 GCA_047621685.1 Myxococcota bacterium
GACTGAGGGCGTCCCCCGGCCCTCCGACACGGCCCACTCCGGTGTCCCCTTGCGCGCGCCCGGGCGGACTGAGACTCCAGATCAGGCGATCCAAAACAATACAATCAACAAAATTAGGGGGTTAGGCAGTCACCTGACCGGCTTCGGATGCCTCACCCCGTCCCCGTGCCTCTCCCCGAATCGGCAGTTTACCCCGCCTAAAGGCCGGCTACTGCCGTGACTCAGCGGGAAGTCCGTGAGCCAGCCACCTGACCGGCTTCGTAGGACTCTCCCCGTGCCGGGTCACGAATCGACAATCAGCCCGTCTGCGACCGGCACTTGTCGAACTTCAGGGTCAGTACGAGAGAAGGCAGCCACCCGACCGGCTTCGTAGGACTCCGTACCTCTCCCACTACAACCTCACCAGCCAACCAGATGGCGCCCACAGTCAGAGACCGAGACTGCAACCCACCTCAGCGTGAGGCACGCCAGTCGAACGCCTTGCCCTTGCGTCCCTTCCGATACGTGCCAGAGAGGGTGCTGCCAGAGAGCTTGCCCAGGAAGGTGAGCCCCTCCGCACTGCTGGTGGCCTGAAAGACCCCGGAGGCGGAATCAAAGGTTCCGTTGGCGACGATGGTGCGCTGGGTGTTTCCGATCAGGAAGGAGAATTCGGCCCGGACGCTGCCATCATTGTCGGTGATGCGAAGCTGAAGGGGACGCAGATCGGCGGTCCCGCTCCACTGACCAGACAGGTCGATCGAGAGCACCTCCGGCTCCGGCTCCGGCTCAATGACCGCCACCGCTTCCGGCTCCGGCTCCTCAGGCTCCGGCTCAACGACCTCAGGCTCCGGCTCCTCAGGCTCCGGCTCCGGCGCCACGACCTCAGGCTCCGGCTCAACGACCTCAGGCGGGGGCCGGGTGATCACAGGCGCCGTCGTCACCTCGGGCTCCACAACCTCAGGCTCCGGCTCGACGACCTCCGGCTCCTCAAGCTCCACCACCGCCCCGACTGGCGGAGGCTCGACCGGCTCGGGCGTCGCCGGAACAAGGACCACCTCCGGCTCAACCGCCACCACAGCGGGCACCGCGACGGGCTGGTGGTTGAGATACCAGACCACGCCCCCGCCGATCACTCCGGCGCTCAGAAGCGCTGCGAGGACGAGCGGAGCGATGACCAGCGCCTTGAGGCCGGTCTCGGTCGTTGTTGGACTGGCGGGCTGTGCGGTGATTGAGGCTGGGAGACCGGAATTGGTCATCGGCAGGAGGGTCGGATCGGTAGCGGGCGGGGGCGCGGGCAGGAGGTCGAGGGAGAACTTGCTGGACAGCTGCTGGCGATCCACCAGGGACAGCAGCCGGGGGTGGGCCTCGAACAGCGCCCGGGCGAGGCTGCGGCAGTCTGGGAAGCGGTCGTCGCGGTCTTGGGCCATCGCTTTTTCGATCGCCGCGCAGAGGTAGTCCGGGCAGTCCGGACGGAGCGTGGCGAGAGCGGGCGGGGTGATGTTGATGCCCTCTCGGGCACTGGCGGCGTCGATGACCTCGGGAAACGCCCGAACCCCGGCGAGGACTTCGTAGAGCATCACACCGAGGGCGTAGATGTCGGTGCGCTGGTCGACGGAGCCGGAGTCGATCACCTGCTCTGGCGCAAGGTAGCCGGGGCTGCCCATCAGCGAGCCGACCACGGTGGCGTTGCGGGCCATGTCCTCGACGACGACCTTGGCGATCCCGAAGTCAGCGACCTTGGGGAACAGCCCGCCGGACATCCGGGCGAGCAGGACGTTGGCCGGCTTGAGGTCCCGGTGCAGCACCCCGGCGTCGTGGGCGGCGGTGATGGCAGCGATGACCGGAGCGATGAGGGAGAGGGCGTCGTCGATGGGGAGGGCGCCGCGCTGGCGGAGGTAGTCCTCCAGGGTCAGCCCGTCGATGTACTCCATCAGCAGACCGCAGCGGCCGTCGTGTCGGATGACGTCGGTGACCGCCACGACGTTGGGGTGGCGGATCTGAGCCTGGATCCTCCCCTCAAGCAGGATGCGCTCGATGAGGCTCTGGCGGCGCCAGACCAGGAGCTTCAGCGCATGCACGCTGTTCAGCTCCCGGTGCCGCACCCGAAACACCTCCGCGAGCCCCCCCTGACCCAAACGCACTTCGACGATGTAGCGGTCGTCGATGATCTCCCCAGGCTTCAGCACAGTCTCTCAGCTCCCTGCTGGCTGGTTGATGCTCAGCCCAATCGAGACGAGCGTGACATCAGTGGGATTGTTCATCGACGCGATGGTCCTCAGTGCGCCGAAGGTAAAGGCGAGGTGGTTGCTGTTGTCGGGACTGGCAGTCCGCACGATCACCATCCCGCCGGCTCGGACATTGTAGATCCGAAGCGCGGAGAACCGATCGGTGTCGGTGAGATCCAGCTCGTACCAGTCCAGTCCGCCAGGACGCCACAACCCGCTGACCGTCGGACCGACCGCCAGCCAGGACGACGGCGCCCAGAGGACGGAGGAGTCTCCAAACACCTCTCCACCCGGCACCCCACTTGAGGCGCCCGGGTAGCCGTCGGTGTTGACGAACCGATAGCGGTAGCCGCCCTGGATCAGCGCGCTGCTGTAGCCGGTGCCGGTGCCGATGCTGCGCCCGATGGCGACGATGGGCCCGATATCGAAGGTGCCCTCGCCAATGTTGGTGATTCGCTCCCGGTCCGCAGCAGTGAACGCACCATACCGGGCCTCACCCCCAACGGAGAGGCTCACCGGGCTGCCGTACAGCTCGTCGAGCAGCAGCCCCTTGCCAGAGACCGAGATGATCCCGATGCCCTGGGTGGTCTGACAGGCCCCCAGCCCGAGGGCGTCGCACAGCTCGTGGTCGGTGCGGTTGGCCTGGACCCGATACCACGGCACCGCGACGGTCAGGTCCATCCGGGGGCGGACGCCGTAGGTGAAGATCCCCTTCGCCCCGATCGTGGTCAGCCCCTCGCCGACGTCGACCTCCTCGGTCTTGTCCGCGGCGGTCTGGATCGAGAGCTTCGTGAGGCGCTGAGACTCGAGCGCGAAGAAGGCGTCTCGGCTGCCTGAGCCGATGACCCATGGCCCAGATCCGGCCTGAGCCGTGCCTGCGATGAGGAGTCCGAAAAGCATCACCAACCCTCCACTGCAAATCCAAAGGTCATTCCAGCTTCCTCGCTATCAATAACCGCGGGCTGCGAGGCCAGTCGCACGGTCGGGAGACGCTCTGCGCGGGGCAGCCACTCCGAGCCATAGCGCCGCTCCAGCCCGATGCCAACCGCGACCCCCGCCATGCTGCCGACCAGGGCACCTGCGGTGACAGACTGCGGATCAGGCACGAACAGCGCGGTGCCCAGTGTGCCGATGACCGCACCACCGACTCCGCCCAGCTGCGGCAGGATGGTGGCCCGGGGGCTGAGGTCGATGGCGTCGGTCTGCGAGATGGCGGCGGCGGCCATGAAGAGGTCGCTGGTCACGGTCACCGCGAGGACGAGGTCTTCTGGCTGCCCCTCCAGGCCCAGCGCCACCGGGATGAGTCCGCCGTAGAACACCCCCCACCCGGCCGCAGAGGCAACCAGAAGAGGCTCGGAGGGCTCGACATCGACGAACTGACTCGCCAGCCCCAGACCCGCGAGGCTGGCCCCGGCGGTGGTGAGGATGAGTCCGCCCTCGCGGTCGAAGCCGGTCTTCTCGGAGAGCACATAGGACAGCGCGGCGGACTCCGCAGTGAGCAGGGCGGTGCCGACTCCGGTGAGACTGGCGTCTCCGCCGCTGAATGCGACCTCACTCGACAGCGCCCCGCCCGCGACCAGCCCGACCAGCCCGCCAGCGAGCACGCCCTGGGTGACCAGGGTGCCGTCTGGAGACTCGACCAGGAGCAGGGGCAACCCCACGCCCAGGAGGTTGCCCGCACCGAAGCCGAAGTCCGCCGCGAGGATGCGTCCGGCGGGGATCTCGACCGTCTGGCTGACCGCGCTGGCGGCGAGCATGGCGGTGGGGATGGCGGTCTGGACGATGCCGCCGATGTTGTCGGTGCGCTCCAGCGCGACCGGGGCGACCGAACCGAGCCAGCCGCCGACCATGCCTGCGCTGGCGATGAGGGTGCCGTCGTGGCCGTCGAAGTCCACCGCATCGCGCAGAAACAGGCCGCTGGCGATGCCGAGGCTCTGCCCAGCCATGCCGAGGCCGATCCGTGCCTCGTTCGAGGCCCCGCCCCACCGTGCGGCACCAGAGAACGCCATGTTGCCCAGCGTCATCGCCCCGACCGTCTCCGAGATGTCTGCCTGGGTGGGCGAGAGCCGCGACATCGCGATCAGTCCGGTGGCCGCACCGACCGTGCTGCCGGCGGTCAGGAGGTAGAGGGGGGTGTTGACGTTGGCGATGGCAGCGATCTGGCCGCCGTAGATCATGCCCGTGCCAGTCGCGGTGGCGTATTGGAGGGCCTGCTCCAGGGTGATGGCGTTGGAGCGGGCGTAGACCAGGCCCACACCAGTGCCGATCAGCGCACCGCCCAGTCCGCCGATGACCGGCCCGGCGTCGGTCTGGCCCAGCTTCCCCACGCTGGAGAGCAGGAGCGTGCCGGTCACCCCGCTGGTCACCGCGAACAGACCCGACGCCGCAGCGCTGAGCGGCGCAGCCTCTTCCAGGATCCCGCCCTGTGCGGCGAGGAACTCGGCGTGATTGGAGGCGAGCTGTGCGGCCGCAGCAGCCTTGATGGTCTCCGACTCGCTGCGGCTCCCGGCGAGGTCCATGAGGATCTCAGGCGCCTGAGGGATGCGCGCATCGTCGAGGGCGATGAGCGCATCGAGGCGGACCGCTTCGGGCTGGGTGGGGTCCAGCAGACCAACCACCATGAGGTGAATCCGGGAGTCGTCCGAGAAGAGGGGGGCAGCCGCGAGCAGGGCGCGCTTGACCGCCGGGCTCTCCCGCTCGGCGGCCAGAGCGAGGAACGGAGCTGCCCTGGCATCGCCGATGTCCGCGAGCTGTCCGACTGCAGCGAGCTTGTCGACCTCCGTCGCGGCAGCATCGGTGAGGATCGAGGCGGCGGCGATGAGGGCGTCGAGCTGTACTGAGGCCTCGGCGTACCCGGCGATCTCGACACGCGCAGCCTCCAGCTCAGCCGTCAGCGTCGCCAGCTGCGGGTCAGGCGCTTCAGCGGTGGTTTCCTGGGCATAGGCTGCTGGAACCCCCAGACCGATGATGGTGAATAGTATTGTCCTCATGGGACAAACCCTATCTGTTCCGACCGACTCCCGTGCGGCACAGGCGGTCCGCTCCGTTCGCTGGGATTCTTTCACTCCTGTTAAGGCTGGCCGTCTGGCTGGACGAAGTGGGGGCGTAGAGGGTTAGCTCAACAGAACAGACCACGATGGAGATTCCATGTACCGAACAATCGCCCTGCTCACCGCGGCCTCCCTTGCACCACTGGCTGCTGAGGCTGCCCCACGAGGCGGAGGCGGCTTGTCCCTCGGCACCATGGTGGTCCCCAATCAGTACCCGCTCAGCTTCCCCAAGCAGGTCCGCAACAACGACGCCACCGGGATCTCCAAGGTCCGTGGCGATGCGACTGTGGGCCTTGAGGGCGTGTACTACATGAGCGACAACCACCGGATCGGCGCCAGCGGCGGTCTCGGCTTCGGCAGCAACTACTTCGACCGCAACTTCAAGCTGAAGTACGCCTACATCATCGACCTCGACTCCGCAGAGGTTGTGATCGGTGGCGGCATCGGAGTCGGCAAGGCGTCGTTCACCGGCACGGACGAGGAGCGGTTTGATGCGTCGTACTACCCGCTGCGCGTCGAGGCCGGCCCGATGCTCAACCAGGGCTTCCTCGCCGAGCAGATCCTGCTCTACGCCCAGTACAACATCCCCTCCAACAGCATCTACACCGACGCCGCAGGGGTTGAAGAAGATGCTGGTCCCGGTGTGTTCATGACCATCGGCGCAGAGATCGTGGTGATGTTCGGCAACTTCTGATCTGATCCGCTTCTGATCACCGCTCGCCTCGGAATTTCCCGAACCAGACGACACCCTCAGGGTCCGACCGTTATCGAAAGGTAAGAGAACCGCCGCTTCTGGTGCATACAACTCCCTGAGGAGGAACCACAGATGTCTGATACCCCCACCGAGAAAATTGAGGCCACGAAAGCTCCGGCGGGCTGGAAGGTCAAGTCGAAGTTCATGGCCATCGGCCTGCTCGTCGGCCTGATCGGCGGCGGCGCCGGAGCCGGCAAGGTCTACCTCGACGCCTCTGGCACCATCGAGACCCTCGAAGCCTCCGCAGCCTCTGCCAACGATCGCGACAGCGCGCTCCAGGCCCGTGCCGCGGTTGCCGCCACAGAGACAGAGCTGGAGGCACAGAACCTCGGCAATGCGCGCAAGCACCTCGAAGTGGCGAAGCTCAAGCTCGCGGAGGTCGACAAAGAAGCCGGCCACCTCGACGCCAGCATCCTCGCGACCATCACCGAGCGCCTCAACGCAGTGAACATCAGCGACGGCTCCAACACCGTCGCCAACACTGCCCTCGATGAGATCGGCCTCGCGCTGGACCGTGAGCTGATCCGCTCGAACTGAGCGCCCTACTTCCGCAGCTCCCGGCGGTAGACATCCGCCCGTCCTCCGCCGCCGGACAGCAGCGTATCCAGCGGTGGGATCGCATAGACACTGATGCGATCGTCGAGCATGTCGGAGTAGGCCAGGAAGCGACCATCGTCGGAGACATCCAGCGCAGTGGGCTGGTTTCCGGCGACGATCGCATCGAGCATCTCGCCGGTCAGGGCGTCAAACACCAGCACTGAGCCCCACTTCGGGCCGGGCTTGTAGTAGGACTCCCGGTTGTTCGCCCCCCGGCAGGAGACGAACAGCAGCCGCCCGTCCGGGGTGAGGTCGATGGTGTTGGGATTGGCATCGGTGCGGGCGAGGGCGGTGGCCTGCCAGGTCTTCATGTCGAGCAGCCAGACGACGCCCTTGCGCATGTCGGAGATGTACATGCGCTCCCGCTCCGCATCAGCGACCACATGCCGCAGCACTGCGCCGCCAGAGAACAGCGGCTCCTGTCGACCGGTCTCGATGTTGATTCGGACCAGCTCGCCCTCGCCAAACGAGACGACATACAGCCACGCCCCGGTTGGATCCATCCACAGACCCCGGGGGGTGTCCACAGTCTCGATCTCCCGGAGGACCTCCCCGGTGGCCAGATCCAGCTCGGTGATGTCGCTGCTGACCCAGTTGGAGACATACAGCCGATCTCCGTCGGGATGGAGCGCCATGATCTTGCTCCAGGTGGCCTTTGTCCGCAGCTGTCGGAGGACCTCCCCGGAGTCCCGGGCGATCTCATAGACGCTGGCGGTCTCCATCTGGCTGGCGTAGACCCGGCTGCCGTCGTGGGAGTAGATGATCTCGACCGCGCCATGCTTGCCGAGGTTGAGGCGGTGGAGGCGCTGACCGGTGGCGGCGTCGTAGCCATCCACAGACGGGGGACCGCCGAGGAAGGAGGCCCATATCTGGCTGCCATCAGGGGAGAACCGCAGACCCTTGGGGTGGTGTCCGCTGCGGAACTCCAGCACCTTTTGCAGGATCTGCCCCTCTCGATCCATCCAGTACGACGCGCTGTAGTCCGCGTCGATGAACGCCTCGATGGTGCGGGGCTCCAGTCGGTCCCCAGACAGCGTCAGGCGGGTAGAGCCAGCGGGAACCTCGCCAGCCCAGTCGCCCACCCCCTCCACGGTCTGCCCGTCAGCGGTCTGGAGGCTCCAGGCAGTGCGGGTGGGCTGCACCGTGAACGACAGCGCCTGGGGCTGCGGCGTGAGCGAGAACGACAGCGCGGTGGGCTCTGCGCCATGGGGCAGCGGGGGCAGGGTGACGACGGTGGACTGCGCGGCGAAGCCCCGGCGGGCGATGCTGAGCGGGTAGTCGCCCGGCGCGAGGGTCAAAAGCTCACCGTCGAGGATCTGATCGCCGAGCACCACCGCGGCATCGGGCGGGGTGACGGTGACAGTGACCCGGGCCTCGGGTGGAGGCAATGGTGGCGTCTGCGGGGCCGGCGGCGGGGTCGGGGTGCAGCTCAGGAGGAGGAGCATCACCCCCTCTTATAGTGGAGGCCGGTCTTCGACGACTGCATGGGACAAGCGCAGACAGGTGGGCGGAAGCGGGCGGAGACGACCTCGGCATCCCCACCAACCATTCCCAGCCACCAACCTCACCACCACGTTAAATCCGCATCAATGAACAAGCGCATCATCGTCATCGGCGCAGGCCACGCCGGCTGCGAAGCCGCCCTCGCTGCTGCCCGGCTGGGCTGTACCGTCACCGTCGTCAGCCTCAAGCGCGCCCACATCGGACGGCTCTCCTGCAACCCGGCGATCGGCGGGATGGCCAAGGGCAACCTCGTGCGTGAGATCGACGCCATGGGCGGGGCGATGGCCCGGGTGGCCGACGTCACCACCCTCCAGTTCCGACACCTCAACACCCGCAAGGGCCTCGCGGTGCGCTCCAGCCGCGCCCAGGTCGACGTCCACCGCTACCCCGCCGAGATGGCCCGGGTGCTGCTCTCGGCGGTCGACTTCATCGAGGGCGAGGTCGCCGAGGTCGCCACGGCAGGCGGCGCAGTCTGCGGGGTGACCCTGGCCGATGGAACCACCCTGCCCGCTGATGCAGTGATCCTCACCACCGGCACCTTCCTCTCCGGGGTGATGCACTGCGGGGAGACTCAGACCGCAGGCGGGCGCATCGGGGACACCGCAGCCTACCGGCTCAGCCGCTGCCTGCTCGACCTCGGCCTGCGGCTGGGTCGCCTGAAGACCGGCACCACCCCGCGGCTCGACGGGCGCACCATCGACTGGGACCGCCTCCAGCGTCAGGTCGAGACGGTGGTGGGTGGTCACTTCTCGTTCACCCCACCCACCACCCGGCTGGCGCCGCTCGACTGCTACATCGCCTACACCAACGAGGCCAGCCACGACCTCATCCGGTCCGCCCTCCACCAGTCCCCGCTGTTCTCCGGTCAGATCACCGGGCGCGGTCCCCGGTACTGCCCAAGCATCGAGGACAAGATCGTCCGGTTCACCGATCGGACCCGGCACCAGCTCTTCCTGGAGCCAGAAGGGCACGGCACGGATCGGGTCTACGTCAACGGACTGTCCACCAGCCTGCCCGCTGAGATCCAGGAAGCCCTCGTGCACTCGATCCCCGGCCTGGAGGAGTCGAAGATCCTCCAGTATGGCTACGCCGTAGAGTACGACTTCGCCGACCCCCGCGACCTGAGTCACGGCCTGGAGCACCGCGCGGTGCCTGGCCTTCACCTCGCCGGACAGGTCAACGGCACCTCGGGCTACGAGGAGGCTGCCGGACAGGGGCTCATCGCCGGGCTGTCCGCCGCCCGGGGCGAGCCGCTGAGGATGGGTCGAGAGCAGGCCTACATCGGGGTGATGATCGACGATCTGGTGACCCGGGGCGTGGGCGGGGAGCCCTACCGGATGTTCTCCAGCCGTGCCGAGCACCGGCTGCTGCTTCGCGAAGACAACGCCGACCGCCGACTCATGCCGCTGGCCAGGGAGATCGGCGCCCTCGACGCGGCCACCTGGGCGACATTTGAAGCCAAAGAAGCCGCCATCGCCGGCTGCAAGGCGTGGTGTGAGGCCACCGCGTTCACCCCAGACGTCGCCACCATCGCCCGGTTTGACGCCGCAGAGCTCACCCGGATTCGAAAGAAGACCACCATCGCAGAGCTGATGCGCCGGCCGGAGATCACCTGGGCAGACATCGGCAAGCTGACGGCGGAGCAACCCGAGGTCGCGCCAGTGGTGGTCGAGCAGGTGGTCACCGACATCCGCTACGCCGGCTACCTCCGCCGAGAAGAGACCCGGGCCGCCCGCACCCGGAAGATGGCCGCGGTGACGATCCGGGAAGAGATGAGCTACCGACTCCCAGGCATCTCCAACGAGGTCGCCGAGCGGCTGGAGCGCGCCCGACCGCAGACCCTCGGCGCCGCAGCCCGGCTCCCGGGGATCACACCCGCAGCGATCGACCTGCTGGCGATCCACATTTCTCGGAGTCGCTGAGCGCATTTCTGAGAGCGCGGAGCACACAAAGAGCAAAAGAGCAAAAGAGCAAAAGAGCAAAAGAGCAAAAGAGAAGACGAGCACCGTGGTGCTCGCCTTGAGTGGCTACGATTCGGGTCTGGGCTCTCAGCCATCGCGAGAGGCGTCCAGAGACCCGGTCGTCGTGGCCCGGGGTATGATTCTGTCGAGAGTGTTCTGACCGACCCTTATTCCGTAGAAACGGTTGTGGCCCACAGAGGTCCTATTGTGACGTTACGTCACTTGACGTGTGTGACCCTTGTCAGGGGGTTCGAGTCGGTGATTGAACACTCAGACAGTTGCTGATGTCGGGGTGGATCCTCTTCCATTTCGGGAAGACCTCCGTAGTGGGGAGTGGAATAGCCAAGAAGTGTTCGACAGGCAGGGATAGTCTATCGGGGTAGTGTCGTACCGTTGAGAGACATTGCTTGTGGACGACTTCTCCAACAAGTGCAGTGAGTTCGGTGAAGAGCAGGGACGCTTAAAGACGCGGTGTCTCTACACAGTGCTTCGGCGGCTTGTCTTCCATTTGGAAACCTCCTTTTAGCTGCATTGCCTGGAATTGTTTTAGCACAATGTGAGATTCCGCAAACACTTTTTTAAGCCTTTTTTTGATCACCTCAAAAACACAAGCGATACACCCTCGGGCGATGGAACCAGAACCAACTCAGCGATCCGCCCTTCAAGCCCGTTTTCCGGGCGTCGTGCTGCCCCGGGTGCCGCTGGGGAGCTGGCCAGGACCGATCACCCGACTCGCTGAGGACCTCTACAGCCTCGATGAGGGTGTGTGCAGCCCGGTGTATGGCGGGAACAAGGTCCGAAAGCTGGAGCACATCCTCGCCGGGGCTGGCGACGCAGTCGACGTCATCACCATGGGTGCGGCCGGCTCCCACCATGTCCTCGCCACCGCCATCCACGGCACCGCGCGCGGCCTTCGTGCCCACGCCCTGCTCGTCCCCCAGCCCGACACTGCCCATGTCCAGGCCACCCTGCGTCGCAGCCTCGCCCGCTGCACCACCCTCACCCCGACCACCCCGGCCTCCCTGCTGCCCGACCTGCACGCCATGTCCAGCCGACTGCACCGGGAGACCGGGAAGCGTCCGCTGATCGTGCCCATCGGCGGCTCCAGCCTGGAGGGGGTGCTCGGCTGGATCTCCGGCGGCCTTGAGGTGGCCGCGGCCATTGCAGACGGGCGGCTCCCCCGCAGCGTTCGGGTCTATGCACCCCTGGGAAGCGGCGGGACTGTCGCGGGGCTGCTGGCGGGGCTGCGGCTGGCCGGGCTGGCCACAGTGGTGGTCGGCGTGCGGGTCGTCGATCGTCCCCTGGGCTACGCCTGGCAGGTCCGCGCGCTGGCCCATGCTGCCCTCCAGCGGCTCCGGAGCGCTGGAGCGCGGATCGCAGGCATCCGGATGAAGGGGCTGCAGGTAGAGGAAGGGTGGCGTGAGGGCGGCTATGGAGTCGTCACCCCGCGCATCGAGGCCATCGTCACCCAGGCCGCATCCCTCGGCATCCCCGTCGAGACCACCTACACTGCCCGCTGCCTGGGCGCAGTCCTCGCCGCTCAGCGTGATGGCCCCGTCCTGCTCGTACAGACCCTCAACACCCGCCCCCTCCCCGAGGGTCCGCCCCTCACCCCCGATCTCCGACGGCTCCTGACATGAACCTCCTCCCCGCAGAAGACGCCCACTTCCAGCTCCTCACCCGCTGGCGGGGCGCAATGGACCTCGTCGGCCCCGGCCCGCTGAAGCCTCACTTCATCGACGCCATCGGCGCGGTCGAGGGCCTCACGGTCTCCGGACGCTGGGCAGACCTCGGCAGCGGAGCTGGCTTTCCCGGTGTCAGCCTCGCCGCCCACAACCCCGATGCCTCAGTCCTCCTCGTCGAGAGCCGGCAGAAGCGCGCGGTGTTCCTCAACCAGGTCATCGCCGCAGCAATGCTGAGCAACGCCACCGTGCTCCGACAGCGGGTCGAGACCCTGGAGGGTGGGCTGGACGGAGTGATCAGCCGGGCCTACAAGCCGCCGCTCCGCTACCTCGACGACGCCGAGAAGCTGCTTCGACCGGGCGGTCAGGCAGTGGTGATGCTCGGAGATGGGGTCACTGTAGACCTCCCGGCGGTGTGGGAGCTGGTGGAGGAGAAGCGGTATCAAGTGTCGGACGGCTGGCGGATTCGGCTGGTGGCTCGCCTCCGCTGAGTCCATTGCAGCCGGTCTTCATCGCCTCAGCCTCCGCGATCAGTCCGACCAGCTCGTCTTGGAGCACTGCGGTCTGCGCCTCCAGCCGGGTGTGCATTCGCTGAGTGACGATGGCGTGGTCCGACGTCAGCATGCCGATGACCCCCTCCCCCACC
>JBLHNG010000157.1:0-12377 GCA_047621685.1 Myxococcota bacterium
CTGGCCGCGACCGGCGGCTATGGGAAGATCCTGGTGGATGATGGAACCGGAAACGAGGTCGATGTCGGGCTGCACACCAGCATCAACCTGTTCAACACCGTGGTCCGTCATGAGATCGGCCACGCGGTGGATGCGAAGCTGGGGGTCAGCGGGGCGGGTGGCTTTGCACGGACCGCGGCCAACGCCGGCCAGTGGGAAGAGTTCGGGGGTGCGACGGAGTGGAAGCAGGGCATCATCGATGCTGCCGGTGGCTTCAGCGGGCATGGCTATGCCGACGAGGCGAAGTACGAGCAGGCATTCCACCGGTCGGTCGATGATGAAGAGGACTTCAACGACGCCCTCCAGGCCATCGACGCAAGCCTCGCCCTGGCAACGGCGGCCTCTGGTGGCCCGGTTCGAGCGGTCTACAACCTGGATCGGTGGCACCCTGACAAGTCGCCCTGGTACGACAACCCCAACCGTCCCGGGGTCAACGGGCGGGTGTTTCACAAGGCGTATGGGCACGGCCGGTGGGTCTCCTACACCCGCACCGCCCGCCAGCAGTACGGGGTCAGCGGCTACCAGTGGCGTGCCCCCGGCGAGTGGTTCGCGGAGGCCTATGCCTGCTACTACAGCGATCACGACGGGCCAGCGGGCGATCCGGTCGGCACCCGGCTGCGCACCCGCGACCCCCTCACCGCCGACTTCTTCGATCGAGACATCGATCAGGGTCACTCGCTCGCGCTGCAGACCCAGCAGGCGGGTGGTGCGGGCGGCGGTGCAGGTGGTGGTGGTGCCGGGCCGTCATGAGCATCGCTGCAGCACACACCATCGTCTGCCCGACCTGTCAGGCGCAGTTCTCCGGCGAGCTGCTCCGGAGCCTGCACGTCACCCGCCGCCCCGACGCCCGAGCGGCCATCCTGGCGGGCACCTTTCAGCGGTTCACCTGCCCTGAATGCGGCGGCGCGGTCCGGGTCGAGCCCACCCTGCTGTACACCGACTTTGAGCGGCACCACTGGTTTGCGGTGTTTCCCAGGCACACCCTCCCGCACCGGCATGACCTCATTGATCTGGTGGATGAAGGGTTTGAGGCGAACATGCGGACACACTGTCCGCCGATGGTCCGTCAGTGGGCGCCGCGGTTTGTCCGTCGGGTGATCTTCGGACTGCCAGCCCTTCGGGAGAAGCTACTCTGCGACCTGCATGCGCTGGATGATCGGGTGCTGGAAGTGGCCAAGATGCAGCTGCTCCGCGACACTGCGCCCCGGGCTTTCCACCCCGCGACCCTGCTGTACCTCGATGCGGTCACCGAAGCGGGCCTGGAGCTGGTGCTGGCGGAGCGACCGGGAGAAGACGGCACCCAGATCGTGCGACGGATCGGTGTGAAGCGGGCGTTCTATGAGCGCATCGCAGCCTGGCCTGCACTCCCCGGGCGCTTTCCGGAGCTGTACCAACCCTGGCTGGCAGACTGGCAGGCCGCACTTCAGCCCCATGCGCCGCTTCCCCAGGCCCAGACCATACCGACATGGCGGGCGGCACTGTGAGGGGGCTGGCCTGCGCATTGGCGGTGCTCCTCGCGACCTCGGCGGCCTGTGCTGCGCGGGGCAAGCTGGCGGACTGTGGAGATGAGATGAGCACAAGCAGGACCCTGTCAGGCGGGGCGATTGCCCGGGTCTGGTCGGCGGTGGATGTCCCTGGCCTGGAGCTGCTGGTGGTTCCGGGAGATCCCTGGGGACATGGCGCGGTCTGTGAGGTCGGATCTGGCGCCCTCTCTGATGGAGAGGATGCCTTTCGCCTCGCTCGTGGGCGTCTCGATGCGCCCGATCCGCTGACCCTGGCGACCCTCTCGATGCTGCTGCTGGAGCGCGGGCTGGCCGGGAAGGTGCCCTGGAGCGGGCCGGGAAGCCACGGGGTGCGCGCGCCGATGGATGGGGTCGGGGCCGGTGTGCCGGTGGCTGAGGGTGGGGTCCTGACCTACTGGCGTCCACACCAGCAGGCGGCCAGCTTCGTGCGGGTGACCCTCGATCTGGAGTCCCTCACGCTGACCGAGACACTGGAGACGGCGGTCGCATCGCAGCAGTCCGGCGGAGACGCGATCACTCGGGCGGAGCAGAATCTGCAGAGCGACCAGGTGCCGACACGACAGGCGGCGATCCGGACACTGGCGGAAGCCACGGATCCCAGGGCCGATGTGCTGCTTTTGGATGCGGTCCTCAACAACGTCTCCTGGATCGTGCGCCAGGATGCTGCGCGTGTCCTCGGTCAGCGTGCGCCGGAGGGGGCGGTGGCGGTGCTGGGTCGGGTGCTGCTGGGCGACGGCCACGCCCGGGTCCGCACCCAGGCGGCGAGTGCCCTGTGTGAGATCGGGGATTCCGCCTCGGCCGATGCCTTGAATCGGGCTGCGGAAGGAGACGCAGACGCTGGTGTGCGAGGGGCGGCGAAGGGCTGCCTCTCCCGGCTGCCCTGACGGCTCCTGTAAGCGCTTCGTAACCACCAGAGGTGCCCCTGGAACATTCCTTGCTCTCTGGTGTCTCGCGCCAGACACCTCGGAGGTTCAGGATGCGTCAGTCGGGACGGGATCTATGGTTGAGAGAATACGGTACACGATTGGTATGCAGTGGCTTGCTGATCCTCGGTCTGACCGGCTCGGCGCTGGCCCAGGATCCAGGCACGGTCACCCTGCCGCTGACGACCTGGGATGCCCTGCGCACAGCCGGGCTTGAGACGGAGCATGAGGCTCCTGAGTCGGTCATGGCGCAGTCACGCACGATCACTGGCTCGTTCTCCCGGGGGGTGTTCTCCGGAACCCTGACCGCGACCTTTGTGGTCCGCTCCGATGAGCCGATCCGGGTGCCGCTGCTGGACGGCGACACCTCGATTGCTTCGGTCAGCCTGGATGGGCAGACCACCTCGCTGCTCTCTGAGCATGGCATGTACACCATCGGGGTCGACACCCCCGGGGAGCACACCGCGACGGTGCGGTTCTTCGCTGGGGAGCGCAACGACCGGTTCACCCGTCAGCTGGCGTTTGGGCTGCCGGACGCTGGCACGACCCGGCTGGAGATCGCGGTCCCGGAGGCCGACATTGAGGCCAGCCTCGCCCATGGCGTCATCACCGCGACCCGCTCTGTCGGGGGCACCACGATGCTCACTGGTCACCTCGACGGGCAGGGCATCGTCGATCTCTCCTGGCGCAGCGCTGAGCAGGCCAGTCTCGCTCCTGCCCGGCTCTCTGCGGAGGTAAACACGCTGTTTACCCTCCAGGAAGGCCTGGTCCGCGGGGTGTCTGAGCAGACGTTCTCAGTGCTGGAAGGAGCGGTGGAGCGGCTGACCCTGAGCCTTCCCGACGGGGTCGAGGTGGTCGATGTCACCGGTGACTCGGTGCTCCAGTGGCGGGCCGGCGATGTGCTGGAGGTCCGCACCCGCTACCCGGTCACCGATGCGGTGAAGCTCCAGGTTCACTTTCAGGTTCCTGCCGCAGTCGATGGTCCGGTGAGTCTTCCCCAGCCGCTGCCCGACGGGGTGCCGTTTGCCGGTACCGCCGGGGTGCAGGGGCCGGCGGGGGTGACGGTGGAGGTCGCCACGCTGTCTGAGGGCACCGCGCTGCCGCCCCGGGACTTCCCCGCCGCGCTCACCGCGCTCACCCGCAGCCCGCTGCTGATGGGCTTCGCCTTTGACACAGCCCCGAGCATCGCCCTGGCGGTCAGCCGCAACGAGGAGGTCGAGCTGATCGGCGCCATCGTCGACGACATCCAGGCGTCCACGGTGCTCATTGAGGACGGCACCGAGGCGACCAAGGCCCGGCTTCGGGTCCGCAACCGCTCCCGACAGTACCTCCGGGTGAGCCTGCCGGAAGGTGCGGTGCTCACTCACGCCCTGCTCGACGGCGAGCCGGTTCGTCCGGCGGTGGAGCCCGGCGGCTCGCTGCTGGTTCCGCTGCGGCAGAGCGAGCGTCTCCAGGGCCAGACCCTCCGCCACACCGTTGCTCCTGGCGAGACGCTGGGTGGCATCGCGGTGCTCTACTACTCCGACCCTGCCCTGTGGCGCACGCTGCTGGAGGCCAACCCCGATCAGCTGGCCTATGCCGAGGATCTGACGATCGGCATGGCCCTCCAGATACCGCCACCAGAGGGCGTGGTCGTGCGGGAGAGCAGCTTTGTCATTGAGCTTGCCTGGAGCCGTCAGCTCGATGCGATGGGCCACTTCGGCAGCCGGGAGGTCAGCCTGCCCCTGCTCGACGCGGACACCAACATGGTCACCTGGCACCTCTACGTGCCCGACGCCTTCACCACCCTGGACATCGACGCCAACCTCACGTCGTACTCCCACATCCACTACGACCCGTTCCGGCGGATGAGCATGTTCCTGGAGCGAGCGAAGCAAACCCGCTCGGCCTGGGCGGGGGGGGAGTACCGCAGCATCCTCAAGAGCCGGCGGACGATCTACAAGGAAGAAGCCGGACAGCGCTCCGGTGAGCAGGACGTCTTCGGCAGCTTCCCCCTGGTCGGCGAGCAGCATCGGTTCAAGCGGCTGCTGCTGGGCCAGGAGACGGCTCGGGTCTCGGTGACCTACCTGGACCGACGGGCCAAGGGGCCGATTCGCATCCTCAGCCTGCTGGCGAGCATGGGGCTGGTCAGCCTGATGCTCAACGCCCGACGCTGGAGCGTGCATCCCCGGCAGCTCCAGCTGATCGCGGCGGTGGGCATGGCGGGGCTGCTGGTAGTGGCCCACTCGGTGCTCGGGGTCCATCGTCGGTTGCTGTGGGGGGCGGACCTCGCCCTGCTGCTGTGGCTCATGGTCGACCACCGCGGCGCGCTGGTGGCCTGGATGCGGTCGAGACGGATCCGTGAGGGGCTGCTGTCCTGGCGACTGATGGGCCGCATCTTCGGTGCCTGGATCGGGCTCCAGGTCATCCTGGCCTTTCCGCTGTTCCTGTCTTCCTTTGCCTTGATTGTGCTGCTGGCAGCACACCGGAGACTGTCGTGATTTCGTTTCTGATGTTGATGACGGCCTGGGGCCAGGAAGACGCCTACGATGCCGAGCTGGAGCAGCAGGCGGAGATGAATTTCTCCACCGTGATGTCTCGAAACTCCGCTCCCGCTGCTGCTCGTCCCCGGGCAATGAATGGCAGCGGCTATGTCGCGGCGAACGTCGAGGTGAGCGGTGGGGAGGGCACAGCCGGGCCGGAGGTGGTGGTGGATCTGTCCCGCTACGAGGCGCTGGCGGATGCGGAGCTTCCCCTCACTCACACCGGTCCGCTGGTGGTGCTGGGAAGCTCTCGGTACTCTGGCGAGCTGGTCGATGGTGCCCTGTCGCTGACCCTGGAGCTGACCGCGACCCTCTCCGGTGACGGTCTGTGGAAGACGGTGCCCCTCGTCGGTGAGGGCATCGTGGTGGTCTCCGCGACGGAGGGCGGCGCGGCACTGCCGATGTCCCGAGACAGCGGCTACCACGTCTGGATCACCGATGAGGTCGGCGAAGTCGACCTGACCCTGGAGCTGCTGGTTCCGCCGAGCGGGCCGCGGGGGGCGCTGGAGTTCGACATGCTCGTCCCCCGCACGCCGATCACCGCAGTGGACATCGACTTCCCCGCCGAGGACCTCTCCCCGAGGCTGCGCGGTGCGGTCCGAGAGGAGATCACGCCGAGGCTGGGCGGCACCACGCTGACCGCGGACCTTGCACCGACCTCCCGGCTTCACCTTGTCGGCTTCCATGACCTCGGCGCGGAGGAGAGCGAGCGAGAGGCCAGGCTGTACGCCGAGTCCCTCAACCTGCTGAGTGTCCAGGAGGGGCGGCTGGAGCAGTTCGTGGTCATCCGCTACAACATCCTCTACGCCGGTGCGCAGCGGTTCGACGTGGACATTCCGGCGGGCATGACCGTGGTCAGCGCGGAGGGTGAGGGGGCGTTCCGCTACCAGCTTGAGGGCAACGACGACGGCACGACCCGGCTGGTGGGTGAGACCGCCTACCCGATCCGCAGCCGCTATGAGATCTCGCTGCGGCTGGCGGGCGCGCTGGATGGGGAGACTGTCGAGATCGCCCTTCCCCGGGCGGTCGGGGTGGCTCGGGAGACCGGCTGGATGGGCGTGGAGGTTGTGGGCAACCTCCAGCTGACTGAGACGAGCCGAGAGGAGGCGGTCGCGGTGGAGGTCCAGCAGCTTCCCTGGGAGATGCTCGACAGCGCGGTCAGTCCGATCTTGAAGGCCTACCGCTACCACTCCCAGGACGCCCGGATCACCCTGTCTGGTGAGGCGTTCGCGGAGCAGGAGCTGGTGAGCGGCTCTATCGATCTGCTGGAGGCGGACACCGTCATCTCCAGCGAGGGGGCCGCGCTGACCGACCTGCGCATCCACCTGCGCAACCGGCTGCGCCACAGCCTGCGCCTGGAGCTTCCCGAGGGGGCGAGCGTGCGTCAGGCGATGCTCGACGACACCGCGGTCCAGCCCAGCCGCACCCCCGACGGCGCCCTGCTGCTGCCGCTGCGTCGGTCGGAGGATGTCCGGGAGGGCTTCGTGGTCGAGGTGGTCTATGAGCACCCCGTGCCGCTGCCGGGTCTGATCGGGCCGGTGGATCTGACGCTGCCGAAGATGGACGTGCCGATCTCAGCGGTGGACTGGTCGCTGCACCTGCCGGGCAACCGGGTCTACTCGAAGCTGGAGGGCGACGTGGAGGCGCAGTCGTTTGCTGGCATGGCCCGGTGGTTCTCGCCGCCGGTTGCCGGTGGTGGGCTGTCGGGGACCCGGGCCAGCTCCCAGATCTCATTGCCGACCGGCGGCACCGAGCTGACTCACCGCCGCTACTGGATCGGCGAGGGGGCTCCGGTGACGGTGTCGATGTGGAGCGCGGGTCGGGCGGTGGTCGCACCGGGTCGGGCGCTGCTGTCGCTGCTGTCGCTGGTGGTGATGGTCGGCGCGCTGCTGCGTCCGCTGATGACCCACCGGCTGAAGCTTGTGGGGCTGGGGGCGGTCGGCCTGTGGCTGCTGCTCGGTATGAAGGGAGTGCTCGGTGCCGGCGTGCTCGCGCTGGTGCTCGGCGGCGAGCTGCGGACCGGGCTGGTCGATGCCGCGCGCGCACAGAGCAGCGTGCTGAGGTTGCCAGAAGACAACGGCGCGGCGGCATGGGGCGGGCGACTGATGAGGCTGGGCGTGGCGGTCTTCCTCGGGCTGCTGGTGTTCACTGGTGGGGTGCAGCTCATTGGTCTTCTGGGGCATCCGCTGTGAGGGGGGTGCGCTTCGGCATACATTCCTGTCCATGAATCCCGCCGCCTCGCCTGTCTACGACTACCTCTCCGCCCTCCAGGGCCGCATCTGTGACGGGCTCCAGTCCGCCGAGCCCGATGCAACCTTTCGGGCGGACCCAATGGCCTACCCAAACGACGGCATCTCGCGCCCCCGGATCCTCTCCGGCGGGCGTGCCATCGAGCAGGCTGCGGTCAACTTCACCCACGTCCGCGGCGACCGGCTCCCTCCGGCAGCCACGAAGCGCAAGCCGGAGCTGGCTGGGGGGCGGTTTGAGGCGGTCTCGTTGTCTCTCATCGTGCACCCGCGCAACCCCTACGCCCCGACCTCCCACGCCAACCTCCGGTTCTTCCTCGCCCAGAAGGACGGTGTGGGCGCGATCTGGTGGTTCGGCGGCGGCTACGATCTCACACCGTACTACGGCTTTGAGGCAGACGCAGTCCACTGGCATGAGACGGCAAAGGCGGCGACCGGGGTGCACTACGACCACTGCAAGCAGCGGTGCGATGAGTACTTCCACCTGCCACACCGCGACGAGCCGCGGGGCATCGGCGGGGTGTTCTTTGACGACTGGAACGCCGAGCCGTTTGCTGACTGCCTGGACTTTGTGAAGCGGGTGGGAGACAGCTACCTGCCGGCGTACCTGCCGATCCTGAAGCGCCGTCTTTCGATGGACTACGGGGAGCGAGAGCGGGAGTGGCAGCTGTACCGACGCGGTCGGTATGTTGAGTTCAACCTGCTGTACGACCGGGGCACGAAGTACGGCGTGCAGTCCGGACGGCGCATCGAGTCGGTGCTGGCGTCGATGCCGCCGAGGGTTCGCTGGGCCTATGACCACCAGCCTGAGCCCGGAAGCCCGGAGGCAGCGCTCTATGCGGACTTTCTTCGCCCACGGGATTGGGCCGATCTCAAGGGCTGAACGGCTCGCCCAGCGTGGGCACCCATTCTGCGTAGCCGAAGGTCCCGCCCAGGGACATCCTCAGGGCAGCCTGCTCGACGCCGTCGCTGGAGAAGACGCTCAAGACACCGGCATTCGACCAGTCCACCATCACGTCTCCCCCGGAGAGCGGCTGGGCATTGCCGAGGTAGCTGATGTGGTAGCAGTCCTCGATCGCCAGCGTCTCTCCCCGGGTCGGCTTTGTCTGGTCGAGTGGCAGGGTGAGGACCTCGGAGCAGGCGTCGGGATTGAGGCCGCGGTGGTTGAATACGACCAGTCCATCCTCGACGGGCCATGCGCTGTGGGGGCCGTCGAAGAGCATGCCGTCCTCGGGCTCCCCGCCCACGATGAGGGTGTCGAGGTCGAGGGTGTCGAGGTCGAGGATCATGACGGCGTCGATGATCAGGGCGGTCAGGTACAGCGTGTCGCCGTGCACTGCCATGTAGTTGACGTGTGCCCAGTCGAGGGCCTCGGGGACCTGCTCGGAGGGCTGCTGCTCGGGGTCAGGGGCGTAGGGTATTGCGTCGAGCAGTCTCCAGACCTCCTCGGTAGTGCCGCTCGCGTTCAGCTTCACGATGCGATCTGACAGCAGGGTGATCGGCCCGTCGTCGGTCTCCTGCTCGACCACCTCCCAGCCGAGGATGAGGGCGGTCTCGCTGTCGAGGAGATCGAAGTCCTGGTGCAGCTTCTTTCCGCTCGTGCGCCACAGCGGGCTGCCATCAAAGGACACCGCCTGCACGCCGCTGTCCTGGTTGCCGATGCCAAACCACAGCCACGCGACCCCGGTGCCGTCTGGCAGCAGCCGCGCCCGGTGTCCGGCCTGGTCCACGTCCTTCATCGCCCAGACCATGCGGCCAGACGGGTCGAGCAGGGTGATCCAGGACGCAGAGTCGCTGAAGATGGGGGTGAGGATGAAGCCGCTGTCGGTGAGCGGCTCGGCGGTGGACAGGACGGGGCGGGGGATCGCGGGATCGAGCAGGCCGGCCTCGAAGGTCAGGGCCTCGGAGGTTGTGGTGGTCTCGCTGTCGAACACCTCGACGACAACGGCGGCGGTCATGCCCTCGGGGATGCCGATGAGGGTGATCTCGTGGTCGGTCTGTGGGCCTTCGCTCCCGGCGATTTCCCGCACCGGCTCGCCCTCTACGGTGACGAGCAGCCGGCCACTCAGCGGGGTGTCGGTGTGCCAGCGGACCGTCGCGACGGTGGGGACCAGCGTGCTCTGCTCTAAGGTCAGGTCGGAGATGAGCACCGCGCTGGAGCCGGTGGTGTCAGGGGTCTTCGCGGTGTCGTCTTCGGTGGCATCGGGCCTGCAGGCCAGGAGAAAGAGGACGAGCAGGCTGGTGCTGAGGTGGCTCACGGAGACTCCAGCGGGAACAGCGACAGGGTGAGGTGCTGCTCGCTGCCGCGCCCCTGGAGGATGAGCCAGTGCGAGCTGCCCGCCGACCAGGGTGCATCGAGGGACAGCGTGGTCTCGCCGTAGACGTCCAGCGCGACCACCTCCGCGAGCTGCCAGGGGTCGAGGATCAGGGACTCCAGGGCGGTGGAGGCGTCTGTCGTCACCAGGAGCGCGGTCTCCACCCGATCCGGCAGGAGCACGCGGCCGTCGCCGGTCTGCGTGAGGTCGCCCCAGTCGAGGGTGCCTCCCTCTGGCAGGGCGATCTCGCCGGGCTTCTCGTCTACTGTGAGCTGGATGGCGCTGCTGTCGTTGGTGATGTCGGCGACGGTGAGGGGGGAGCTGTCGTCGGCAATGAGCAGGATCCGGGCCTCGGCGGGCTGGTCGGGATCGACGAAGACCTCCGCCATCCAGGTTCCTCCGTCCTCGGAGAATGCCCCCGCGACGTCGAAGGAGTGACCGGCCTCAAAGGTGAAGTCCGAGAACGCACACGCTTCCGCAGTGGGCTGGCAGCGGAGGGTCATGGAGACGTCCGCCTGGGTGATGGTGCCGGCGGAGAAGCCCTCCAGGAGCGCGGACGGGGACAGCGCGGTGAACTGGCGGAGTCGGACGGTGGTGATGTCTCCGGCGATCAGTGCTCCACCCCGATCGCCCTGGTGGAGGGTCGACCAGTCGAGGGTGATGTCGGCGTGGCTGAGGCGTGTCAGCGTGGCGGCGTCCAGTTTCGGGGTGAAGTGGAGCTGCCGGGCGTCGTTGAGGTGGACTGGTCCGCTCGCTGGGGGGGCGGTGTCTTCGCTGGTGGGCGCGCAGGAGAGGAGGAGCAGGATCACGGGAGCCTGTTGAGGGGGCTTTCAGCGTTTCATCGTGGATATGCTGAGGTGGTGGCGTGGGGGGACTGTACTCGGGGCTTGTTGGATGCGTGCGTGGGAGTTGTTAAAAGGAGGGCAGTCAGAACGTTGGACATTTTGAACTGTTTGGCGCTCTGAGGTGTGCAGGATGGGTCGCTGAGTGAGCCAACATGCGCTGCGCTGCGACCCCCAGCATGACACCAAGACCTCACCACCGTCCGCAGACTCACAGGACCGTCCTGTGCCTCAGCGCGGAATGAGCCGAATACCAAGCACGTTGGTGACAGCGTAAGCATTGATTACATTCCCATCCCCATGAGACCGCCCATCCCCGCGCCCACCGCCTACTTCTCCAACCTCTCCCGAGAGCACGACTTCGAGCCGGTCGAGGTCGAGGGCACCCTGCCGCCGGGCCTCTCAGGCACCCTGTACCGCAACGGTCCGGGGATCATGGAGCAGTTCGGCCGCCGCTATGACCACCTGTTCGAGGGCGACGGAGCAATCACCGCGGTCCGCTTCGCCGATGGGGCAGCCAGCGTGTCATCTCGGGTGGTTCAGAGCGCGGGACTCATCGAGGAGCGGGCGGCGGGGCGGCACCTGGGCAGCTTCGCGGCGTCCTGGCCCCAGCGGCTGCGTCGGGTCCACGGCGGCGGCATGAAGAACACCGCCAACACCAACCTCATGGCCTGGCAGGGGCGGCTGTATGCGCTGATGGAGGGCGCAAAGCCCACCAGCATCGATCCCGACACCCTCGCGACCCTCGGCGAGACCGACCTCGGCGCGATCCCCGGCAGCTTCTCCGCCCACCCCCACACTGTCGCCGCCCGGCGCTGCCTCTACAACTTCGGGCTCTCCTACGGCAAGCAGACCACCCTCGATCTCTTCGCCCTGCCCGACGACGGCGCGGCGCGCATGATCAGCCAGATTCCGCTGCCCTCGGCGGTGATGCTGCACGACTTCGCCGCCACCGAGCGGCACCTGATCTTCTTCATCGCGCCCCTCCAGCTCGTGCTGTGGCGAGTGATGCTGGCGGTCCGCCCGTTCCAGGACAACTTCCGGTGGAATGCCGCTGCGGGCACCGAGGTCATCGTGGTCCCCCTCGACAGCCCGGACAAGCCGATCCGCTTCCACACCGACGCCTTCATGCAGTTCCACTTCGCCGGGGCGTTCGAGGATCGCGGGGAGATCGCGGTGGACTATGTGCGCTACGACGACGGGGAGCTGCTGTTTGCGCTGGGGGACGGCATGGGGCTGTCGATGACCGACGCGGGCTCACGGGCACCGGGCGGTCGGCTGCACCGGGCGCGCATCGACCTGGCTGGCAAGCGACTCACCTCCGAGCCGCTGTGGGACGGCGACTGTGAGTTCCCCCGAACCAACCCCGTCCGCGACGGGCGCTACACGCAGACCTGGCTGCTGTGCGAGACGATCATCGGCGGGGAGGTGCACTTCCAGATCGGCCGCCTCGATGCGGACGGCAGCATCCGTCACCACACCCTGCCTCGGGGGGCGCTGGCCGGAGAGCCGGTCCTGGCGGGCGATGGCAGCGTGATGACGCTGGTCTACGACTGCTTCACCCAGCGCAGCCACCTGCTCCTGCTCGACTCGGAGACCCTGGAGCCTCAAGCCCGGGTGCGGCTCAGCCAGGCGATCCCGCTGACGTTTCATGGGGGCTGGGTGAGCAGGTAGGCGGAGGCGGTCCCGGGGGCGCCGATGAGGAGGTCTGCGAAGCCGTCGCCGTCGATGTCTCCGGCACCAACGAGGGCATGGCCGGTGCTGCTGCCGGTGGTCTCGCCGAGGAAGCGAACCTCGGCGTCGTCGGTGGTCCGGCTGCCGGTGACCGGGCCGTAGAACAGCCAGCCCCCGCCCACCCCGCCGCTGAGCCCGGTGGCACCCACCAGGAGGTCGGGAGTGCCGTCGCCGTCGACGTCTCCAGCGCCACCGAACGACCAGACGGTGTTGTCGCCGGCGGTCACGCCCAT
>JBLHNG010000158.1:0-12269 GCA_047621685.1 Myxococcota bacterium
GGGCGCCCTTCAGCCGGGGGCGCCCTTCAGCCGGGGGCGCCCTTCAGCCGGGGGCGCCCTTCAGCCGGGGGCGCCCTTCAGCCGGGGGCGCCCTTCAGCCGGGGCTGGAATCACCGCCGCACTTCGAGGATTCGCCCATCTCTGCTTTCGATGTTGCCGACCTGTACTGCTCGCCGTTGGCTTCTCAGCGTCGTGGCTTTCGATTCCGAAGGGTGCTCCCTCACCGGATGGTTGAGGTTCGCCATCGTCGGCGCCATGCTTTTTCTGGCCACTCCGCTCCAACGCTGGCCTGACGGCCCGCTTGTGGCGCTGCGCTCAAGGGGGCTGCACTCCTTGCGTTTCACCGCCTCACGTCGGCTCACTCCAGTCCCCGCTCCCCTGTCACCCCCACCCGGACACCAAGGGCGAATCCTTGAAGTTCGGCGGTACGACCAACCCCGTCCTTGATCTCTGATCCTCTCGCCCCCAAGCTCCCCCAACTCCCCAATCCCTTGCCGGTTAAGCACACGACCCCGCCAGCAAGAGACCCCGATGACTGGTGTCCTCCTCTCCCTCACCGCCTCCGCCGCGCCAGCCATCCTCACCGATGCCGGAGACGCCCGCCCAAAGCGCCCCGTCGCGCTCATCGTCTGCACCCCGGGACTCTCCGAATTCGCCTACGACCCGCTGGTCGCAGCCCTGGAGTCCGCGGGGCTCGACGCCTGGACGCTGAGCTTCCCACCCACCGCCCAGGACGCCTCAGCGATCATCGGGCAGTGGCTACCCGAAGTCACCGCGAGCCTCTCGGTGGATCGACCAATCGCAGTCGTCGGACATGGCCTCGGCGGCACCCTCGCCGCACTGAGCGTGGAGTCTGGCGCACTCACCCCCAGCGCCCTCGCGATGCTGGGCAGCCCGCTGCGCACCGAATCGACCGGCTTGCACGACTGGCTGCTCGCCCAGCCGCTCCCAGAGGACGACCTCGATCTCGCCCCGCTCGCGGAGACCCAGTGGCAGGACATGGGGGCGCTCGCGCTGCTGATCGGAGAGCCGCTGCCACCCTTTGAGGACGTGTCCGTCGACTGGCTGGTGCAGCTCCAAGCCTGGGCCAGCGGCGGACTGTCGGTGGACCTTCGCGACACCGACGTGCCCATCTGGGCCGGGGCCTCAGGGCTCGACAACCTCGGACCGCCGGAGTGGATCCGCCCCGGGGTGCCTCCCGAGTCGTTCTTCCGGTTTGGCTACCTGCGGTTTGACTCTGAGGATCCCGACCACATCGGCCTGCTCTCCAGCCCCCGTGCCCTGAAGATGCTCAGCCGGTGGGTCAAGCTCACCCTGGAATCACCATGATCCTCGCACTCCTGGTGGCCTGCCATCGGGCACACACACCCCCCACCGCCAGCCACTGTCAGCGCGTCGAGCAGCACCTCGTGGAGACGGAAGATGGTGCGGCGATCCACCTCCACCGCCACCCCACACAGGGGCCGCCGATCTTGGTCCTCCACGGCATCTCGGCAAACCACCGCTCCTGGGATCTCTCGGCAGACCGCTCCATCGCCACTGCGCTCAACGCCGCTGGATACGACGCCTGGCTGCTCGACCTCCGCGGTCACGGTCTCGCCCACGTCGACACCGACGGGCGGGAGCAGCGCAGCGGGTGGAGCATGGCCGACTACGCCCGCTACGACCTCCCCGCTGCCATCACGTTCATCCAGGAGGAGACCGGCTTTGAGAAGCTCGGCTTCGTCGGGCACTCCATGGGCGGCATGGTGCTGACCATCTACAACCACATCCATGGCGATGACGCCTTCGCGGCGATCGTCGCGGTCGCCAGCCCGGTGGACTTCGCCAGCCTCGATCCGCTGCTCGCCGTCGCCGAGCGGGCCATCGCCCCGGGCACCATCCCCCGACGCATCCCCGCCCCAGCACTGGGCAAGGCGGTCTCGGGGGCCAACCACCTCCCGCTGAGCGCCCACGACCTGCTGTGGAGTGCGTCCAACATGAGCGACGAGGCCCGGGAGCTTCTGCTGGATACAATCGCCAGCCCGATGAGCCGCCAGGAGCTGATCGAGCTGCGCCAGGTCCTCCGCACCGGCCACCTCCCCGCCATGGACTCCCTGCCCGAGCTGACCGCACCGCTGCTGGTCATCGCCGGTCGAGCCGATCGCATCGCACCGCCCGACCGGGTGCGTCCGCTGCTGGATCAGGCTGGCTCTGCGGAGAAGGCCTGGTTCCTCGCCGGACGCGTCAATGGACTGGCCCATGACTACGGCCACCTCGATCTGGTGATCGGAGATGCCGCAGCAGAGGAGATCTACCCCCGGATCGTCTCCTGGTTCGACGGACGATGGTCGCTTGACAGTCCGACACCGTAGCTGAGATCCTTACGGCAGAAGGGAGCGATTCTGATCATCCCGTGGTGGCTTGAGCAAGGAAACACCGGGCAGCTCCTCGTCGCCCTGCTGCTCACGCTCTGGCTGTGGCTTCGTGTCGAGCGCACCGAAGAGGTTCCTGTTCCCATCGTTCAGGAGCACCCGACCTCCGCCGAGGAGCTGGGTCGGCTGGTCTTTCTCGCCGCCCAAACGTCGGACCTGAGGCGATACGAGGGGCTGTTCCTCAGCGCAGCCGAGGCCGCTGAGGTCCTCCATCGCCACGCGACGGGCCACATTGCCCAGCGCAACACCGCCATGCTTCACGGCTGCCTCAGCGAGCTGACCCAGGCGCTCACGTCAGACACAACCTTCACCGGTGTGATCGAGCAGACCGGACGCATGCTCACCATCCAGATCCAGGATGCCACCGGTGAGCACACCCTGCGCGTCGGCACGGTGGTCCAGATCGGCCCGGTCTGGCGAATCCTGGAGCCTGCGGTCGCCCGCTGAGGGTCGCGGTCAGTACTCGTCGTGCTTCTCCAGCCGGCCGCGGACCTTCTCCACCGGGTAGCGAGCACCGTTGGCGGCAATCTTCGCCTCCATCGCCGCAGCAAGATCGACCCCGGCGTGCTCGCAGAGGTTCAGCAGGCAGATCGCCACATCCGCGATCTCCTCGGCGACACGAGGTGTGCGCGAGGCAACCGGCGGCTGAGGCCCATCGTCAGCGGACCACAGGAACAGCTCCAGCAGCTCACTGGCCTCCACAGACAGCGCCATCGCGAGGTTCCGCTGGTTGTGGTACTGCCCCCAGTCCCGCGCAGCGTTAAAGGTTCTCAGTCGGTGCCGCAGCTCTGAGATGGTCGTTTTGTCGTCCGTCAGCATGTGAAACCCCTGCGTGATTGCGGCTGGACCGACTTGCATGCTACCCAAGATGGTCCATGGAGGCTCCTATGCGCTCGATCACCGTGATGCTCGCCCTGCTTGCAGGCTGCAGCGGCAACAGCTTCAACCAGGGCACCGAGCCCACTGGCGGCTCGGATTCTGGTGACACCACCACCGACGACACCGGCGACACCACCGATGACACCGGTGACACCAACTCCGGCGATGACTCCGGCGACACCGATCCGGTGGTCGAGGACTGCACCAACGCCTGGCACCCGGTCCACCTCTCTGGCTGGACCAAGACCTTCACCGCCACCTACGAGGGCGCGTCGGGGACCGCCACCGAGGTCGGACTCGGTGCGACGACGGGTCCAGACGGCGAGTATTACTACCGCTACCAGGACACCATCTCCAACACCTCGGGCTCTGGCTACGACACCACCGTGACCGTCGCCTGCGACCTCGGAGCGGATGAGGGCATGTTCATGCTCGGCTGGGAGGGCACCTACACCTACCTCCTGTTTGAGTTCATCCCGATGACCGATCAGGTCTCCGCCACCCACTCCAACCCCCGGCGCTACTTCTCGCCGGAGTGGGCTGTGGGCAGCGAGGGCACCTGGGACTACGGCTACGACCTCAACATCGTCCAGTACGCAGCCGGTGGCAAGAAGCCCAGCTACGTCCTCCAGCAGGTCTCTGGCACCTACGCCGACGCCGGCATCGCCGATCTGGAGCTGTTCGACGGCACCACGGTCACCGCCTACAAGCTGACCAACAACTCCCTCATCGTCTCCAAGAACAAGTTCGGCAGCACCAAGCAGGACATCTACATCGAGCAGTACTGGGTCAAGGGGCTCGGACTGGTCAAGGAGACCTTCGAGGACCAGACCGAGGGCACCATCCTGCTGAGCAAGGAGCTGTCCGCCTACACCGGTCTGACCCCGGAGTAGGGTTTACACCCCTCTGGCGAGGTGACACGCCAGGGGTGATCCGGTATCCTCTCGCACTGAGCCGAACACCGCCCGCCTCGAAAGAAGGCCCTGCTCGAAGGAGCCCCCTGTGCTGACCGCGCTGCTGCTGATGGCCACTGAGCCCGCCCTTGCTGAGACCCCCTACACCGAGAACACCCCGGAGCTGGGTCGGGCCATGCGCCCGCTGACCTACCCGGCGAACCCGGACCTGACTGAGGGGAAGATCGAAAACTTCTTCACCCTCTACATCGACCCGGATGCTGCAGCAGCGACGCTGAAGCCAAAGACCCCAACCGGCGGCACCTCTACCGAGACCCTCCCGATCGTCAACATCGCGATGTGCTGGCAGGAAGTCACGGTGGATGGCACCAAGATCGGCACCATCGGGCCGCTGACCACTGGCGCGATCCATGGGGTTCGTGCGGGGGAGTACGTCGTCAAGCTGACCAGCTCCACCGGCTTCACCGCCACCAACCGGGTGACGACCACCAGTCAGATCTCCGACGCCCTCATCCCGGGCAACGCCGCTTCGGCAGCCGTGTTCGAAGAGGACTACCGCAAGCCGGGCTTCGACGAGGCCGAGCCGCAGCGCACTGAGACCGTCATCGGCTACACCCTCCCGGTGGCACCGCCCCCAGAGCCTGAGCCCGTCCCGGAGTAGCTCGTCCCGGTGCTCATCCTCTTCCTGACCGGCTGCCCGAGCCCGTGTGTTGGTGTGGGCTGCGCGGAGGAGTATCCGGCGGCCCTCGCGGGCGTGCTGACTGGCCTGACCGACCTCACCGACCCGCCCGCCTCTCCCCGAGAGACCCTCCTGACCATCGAAGGCACCGATGCCCTCGGCACGGACTGGGGGATGGCGCTCTCAGAGGGGCTGGTGCTGATCGGAAGTGCAGACACCAACACCGTCTACAGCTTCGACGCCACCACATCAGGCACCATCGACCTCTCAGACACCACCGCCCCGGCGCTGTCGGGTGAGTCCGCAGGCGATGCGTTCGGCCATGCGATCGCGGTGGCTGCCGGTGGCCTGCTGATCGGCGCGCCGACCCGAGCGGCCTCGGACTTCTCCCACCAGGAAGGCGCGGTCTACTGGATGGATGGCCTGGGTGGTGGGCTCACGGGCGACACCGAGGCCACCTCGGCTGCGCTTCGCATCGAGGGCAGCGACCAGGGCGGCGAGCTGGGCCAGGTGATCACCGGCTGTGCGGACATCGACGAAGATGGCGTGGACGACTGGGTCGCTGCGGCCCCGCTGGACTCTTCTGGCGCGACCCTCGGCGGCTTCGTCACCCTCGCCCTCTCCAGCGCCCTGCCCCCGTCTGACGGCACCATGCAGACCCTCTCCTCGCGCTCCATTGGGGCCTGGTGGACCGGCTCCACTGTCGGAGAGCATGCTGGGAAGTCGCTGAATTGCGATCACGACCTCACGAAGCGTCGGGCGGGGCGGGTCGAGTCGGGGGCGGAGGATGTTCCTGACCTGCTCATCGGCGCACCGTTTGCCGACCCGGACTCCGACTCCGACGCCTATGGCGCCATCTACCTCATCGACGGGGAGAACCTGACCAGCGGACCGCTGTTCCTCCAAGCCGCCCGGATCCTCTACGGCCTGGAGGGGGACAGCTGGCTGGGCTGGTCGGTGGACACCGGGGACATCGACGGCGACGGCTACTACGAGATCGTCGCCGGGGCGCCGGGCGGGGCCACCGGGGCGGGCGAGGTGCTCATCTGGGACGGGCGGGAGTTCGCCGAGGATGAGAAGGACGCGCCGCGCTACCGCCTCCAGGGCGAAGAGGCCGGCGATGCCTTCGGGGAGAGCGTGCGCCTGGTCGACCTCGACGGCGACGGCTTCGACGAGCTGCTCATCGGCGCCCCCCGCCGCAACCCCACCGTCGACGACGCCCCGAACGCGTTCAACAGCGGGGTGCTCTACATCTTCGCTGGGGCGGATCGTTATGTCGGCTGGCTTCCGGTGATGAGCGCGGCAGACGCAGACGTCTCTCTGTCGGAGGAGCAGCAGTACCTCCGGACCGGTCAGCAGATCGAGACCGGGGACTTCGACGGCGACGGGCTACCGGATCTGGGCCTGCTTCATCGCTACGACCCATCGCAGTAGCGTCCGGGATACAGGTGCCCGATGTCACGCGCGCTCATACCGGTCCTCCTGGTTGTCTTCCTTGATCTGATCGGGTTCGGGATCGTCATCCCGCTGCTGACCTTCTACTCGGAGGACTTCGGGGCCACGCCGCTCCAGGTCACCCTGTTGATGGCGGTCTACTCCCTCGCACAGTTCACATTTGCCCCGCTGTGGGGGGCGCTGTCGGATCGGGTCGGGCGTCGGCCGGTCCTGCTGGCCAGCATCGCGGCCACCGTGGTCTGCCTGTCTGGCTTTGCTGCGGCGAACACCCTGTGGATGCTGTTCCTGTTTCGCACCCTCCACGGTGCCTGCGCGGCCAACATCTCCACCGCCCAGGCTGCAGTCGCGGACCTCACCACACCCGAGAAGCGCGCTGCGGGCATGGGGCTCATCGGGGCGGCGTTTGGGGTCGGCTTCTCGCTCGGGCCGTTCATCGGCGGCGAGCTCTCGGTGTATGGCTACGCGGCCCCGATCTGGGTGGCGGCCGGGCTGAGCGCGATCAACCTCGTGGTGGCGTACTTCCTGCTGCCCGAGACCCGCCACCCCGACTCCACCACCCGCCCCCGTCCCATCTCCCCCGCCGCGTTCCTCCGGGTCGCACAGCACCCGGTCGTCGGGCTGTGTGTGGTGCTGACCTTCGTGCTGACCATGTCGTTCGCCATGATGGAGAGCAGCTTCACCCTGTTCGCCGAGCACGTCCGCGGACTGGGCCCCGTCGAGGTCGGGCGCATGTTCGCCATCGCCGGGGTGGTGATGATCGTGGTGCAGGGCGGCCTGATCCGTCCACTGGTCAAGCGGTTCGGAGAGGCCACACTGGTGCCGGTCGGCATCGCGCTGCTCGCCATCGGGCTCGCCCTCCTGCCGTTTGCGCCCCCGTTCGTGCCAATGGTCGGCGTGTTTGTGCTGATGGCGATCGGCCAGGGCGTCTCCGGACCGAGCCTGCACTCGATGATCTCCCGGGGCACCACCGAGGCTGAGCAGGGCTTCGTGCTGGGCACAAACCAGTCGATGTCTGCTCTCGCCCGGGGAATCGGTCCCACCATCGCCGGGCTGCTCTATGGCGGTGTCTCCCCCTCCGCCCCGTTCCTCGCCGGCTCGGGGATCCTGGTCTTCGGCTTCATTCTGGCGATTGCAGCGGTGCGTCGGTGGCGCACCGGTCAGCCAGTCCCCGGGCCTGCGCACTGAGGGCGGCCGGGTCGGATTCGGGGTGGGCAGCAATGGCGGCTTGCAGCGGTCCCTCGTCTCCCCGGATCAGCCCGGCGGCTGAGCGGACGACCACGGCCATGCCGGTGGGGTCCGCTTCGATGCCCCCCGCGATGTCCTCGGCTCGCTGGGGCTGACAGCGCAGGAGGTAGCCCACCGCCAGGGGGCCGAGCAGCTCCGGGGAGTCGGTGCATCCGGCCTGCCGGGCGGCCTCTCCAGCGGACACGATGCGGTCAGGGTCGCTGCGACGGAGGTGGATGCCGGTGACGTTGTAGCAGCTCTCCTCGAACACCCGAGGCGGTGAGGTCGCGATCTCATAGAGGTCGGCGGCTTCATCCAGTTCTCCGAGGTCGTCGAGGACCTTCGCCAGGATCCCGGCAGTGTACGCCGAGGGCCACCGCTCGTAGGCGGCGCTCCAGAGGGTGGGGTCGTCCTGCCACACTGGTAGCGCCCGGACCGAGGCGACCGACAGCAGCAGGCCGAGTCCGAGGCCGGGGGTGGCCATGCGCCCCCGAAGTGAGGCGGCGACCGCGAGGCTGAGTCCGAGCATCGGCAGGTAGAGGTAGCGATCGGGGACGGCACCGACGCTCGCAATCGCAGCGATGGCCGGGGCGAGGGTCAGCCCTGCGAGTGTGATCCCAGCGGCTGCAGTGCGACGTCCAAACCAGAGCAGCGCCCCACACAGGGCCGCTCCGGCGAGCAGTGCGAGCCACGGCACCGCGACCGGCCAGGCGAGGTGCATGCCAGGGGCGGCGTCGAGGGGAACGAGGATGCGCTCGGCGTAGTGGGCGAGCACCGGGGGCACCGCAGCGATGAGGTGGTCTGCGTCTGCCCGTGCCGGGAGTCCGACCCCCGCAGCCGCTCGCATCACGCCGTAGACCAGCAGCCCGGAGAGCACAGCGAGGTGTGCCCGGAGGGTTCCAGGCCGACCGGTGCGCGCCCACTCCACTGCCGCGAGGATCACCGGGGTGAACAGCACGCTCTCCTTGCACAGCGCCGCCGCCAGCACACACCCCGCCCCGCCGAGGAGCTGCCGGGGACCTGGGGCATCCCGGGTCAGCAGGAGCAGCGCAGAGAGCAGGAAGACCACCGCCATCGGGTCGTTCCGAGCAGCGATGAACACCACCGGCTCGATCTGCACGGGATGGATGGCGAACAGCAGGGTGCCAGCGGCGACCGCGCGGGCATCAGAGACGAGCCGAGACAGCAGCGCCCCGGCCAACCCGACCGCGACGAGGTGCCACAGGAGGCTGTGGGCGTGGTGAGCGAGCGGGGAGAGGCCGAACAGGACCCTGTCGAGGGTGAGGTCGACCAGCATGAGCGGACGGTAGTAGGGCGCGTCGTTGTGGGTCGGGGTGGATGCCCAGAGGTCCATGGTGAAGAACTGCGGGATGCTGGCCAGTGACCCGGTCAGCCCGTTCTCCAGGATCAGCAGGTTGTCGTCCCAGACAAAGCCGAACCACAGCGCCTGGGAGAAGACGACAACAACAACAAGCAGCACCAGGAGGCGGAGGTTCACCCCACCGTTCTACTACGAGTCGCCCCCAACCAGTGATGTCAGGATGGGGCTCTCCGGCCAGCGGCGCTGCGCCTTGCTCAGTCGGTGGTTCGCTTCCTCCGCCAGCCCCTCCTCCCGCAGCCGCTCGACCATGAGCGCGGCGGCCTCGGGAGTCTCTGGCTGTCGGGGGACCATCTCCTTGAGCATGTGCTTGCGCTGACGCTGTCGCTTGATGTCGTCCTCCGGGATCCGCCTCAGGGCCTCCCGGGCCACGACATAGCGCCCCCGACGCATGCACTCCTCAGCCAGGGCCATCAGCCCCTCGGGATTGTCAGCGACCATCGTGATCGCTGACCGCTCCATCTCGGCCCGCTTCTCGCCGCCTTCCAGTGTGGCCTTCTTGAGCATCTTGCGGGCAGACGAGGTCCGCATGTTCTTGAGGATCCACGGCAGGAGGAGGATCAGCATGGTCAGGGCGAACACAGGCCCCATCCAGGGCTCAAGCTCAATGCCCAGCGCGCTCATCAGATCGGTAATCGCAGACAGGATGCCGCTGCCCATGGGTTCCTCGGGGTACAATCCGAACTGTCATCTGTTCCCCAGAGTGCCCGGTGTCAAGTCTCCAGATCGTCCAGGTCCCCGTCTTGCGGGACAATTACCTCTACCTGATCCACGAGCCGACCTCCGGCGCCACCGCCGCGATCGACCCCGCAGTCGCTCCAGAAGTCCACCAGACCCTCTCAGCTCGGGGCTGGAAGCTCACCCACATCCTCAACACCCACCACCACCTCGACCACGTCGGTGCCAACCTCGCGCTCAAAGAAGCCACCGGCTGCACCATCGTCGGCCCCGCGGCGGATCGAGACCGCATCCCCGGCATCGACATCGCCCTGTCTGACGGGGATCGCTACGCCTTTGGAGCCGCAGAGGGTGTGGTCTTCGACGTGCCTGGCCACACCCGGGGTCACATCGCCTGGTGGTTCGCCGACAGCGAGGCCCTGTTCTGCGGCGACACGGTGTTCTCCATTGGCTGCGGGCGCCTGTTCGAGGGCACCCCGGCGCAGATGTGGAACAGCATCTCCCGACTCCGACAGCTCCCGGATGCCACCCGAATCTACTGTGCCCATGAGTACACCGCCTCCAACGTCCGGTTCGCACTGAGCGTGGAGCCGAACCACCCTGCCCTGCTGGCCCGCGCCGCAGAGGTCACCGCGCTGCGAGCCGCCGATCGCCCCACCGTGCCGAGCACCATCGGGGCCGAGCGTGCCGCCAACCCGTTCTTTCGCGCCGATGATCCCGTCCTCCAGCAGGCAGTGGGTATGCTCGGAGCAGAGCCCGCCGCGGTGTTCGGCGAGGTCCGCGGACGAAAGGATCGGTTCTGATGCGCCTGTCGTTCCTGCTCCTGACCGCCTGTGACCTGGAGATGTCAGGCACCACCGCAGACGACGGCATTGCCCGGGGTGCGCTGTCGTTTCGGCTGCCGATGGAGGAGCCAGACCTGTTCTCGCTTCGCATCGGAGTCGATCACGATCCGGAGGTCTTTGACGGCGAGCAGTGGAACTGCACTGACTACGCCGGGCGCACGTTCCCGAGCTGCTACGACGAGCACGACGGCAGCGACTACATCCTCGAAGGCGGCTTCGACACCATGGATGCGGGCAGCACGCTCATCGTCGCCGCGGCGGACGGGGTGGTGGTTGCCACCGAGGATGGCCACTACGACCGCTGCCACGCCGACCTCGGCAGCTCCGACGTCTCCTGCGATGGCTACGAGATGATCGCCAACTCCGTCACCATCGAGCATGCCACCGGTCACCGCACCCGGTACTGGCACATGAAGACCGACAGCGTGATGGTCGAGGTCGACCAGGAGGTCTCGGCAGGCGAGCCCCTCGGGCTGGTCGGCTCCAGCGGCTTCAGCTCGATGCCGCACCTGCACTTTGAGGTCAACGACGCCGTTGAGGGGGTCATCGATCCATACGCCGGAGACTTCTCCCAGGTCGAGACCTGGTGGTGTGAGCAGAACGACCTCGACGATCTCCCGGGACTCTGCGCAGACTGAGGGCTCCGATGTTCGATGCGATGTCCCACCTCTACCGGTGTCTAGATCCGACGGCGGCATTGGCGAAGGGTCGGGCGGCAGGGGTCGACGATGTGCTGCTCGCTGGAGTCGACCCGGAGGGCTGGCGAGCGCAGAGCGCGCTGGCGGGACCGGGGGTGCATGTCGCCTACGGATGCCACCCCTGGCATGCGACGGGGGAGGGGGACGCCGTGACTCTTGAAGCGGCGCTGAGTGACCTCGCCACACCGGTCGCGGTCGGGGAGATCGGTCTCGATGGATCCGGCCGACACCGCAGCCGACTCGCAGTGCAGGAGACCTCTTTCGTCACCCAGCTCGACCTCGCTCAGCAGCAGGGCCTGCCGGTGATCCTCCATGTCGTGCGCGCCCACGGTGCGGCCCTGGATGGCTTCGATCGTTGTCCGGCACCTTCGGGTGTCGTTCACGGCTTCTCTGGCTCGATGGAGGTCGCCCGGCAGTGGCTCTCACGCGGCTTTCTGCTCAGCTTTGGCCCCCTGGTGTGCAATGAGAAGGCAAAGCGGGCCAGAATCGCCGCAGCGCAGGTTCCGCTGGATCGGCTGCTGATCGAGAGCGATGCGCCGAGTCATTTTGAGGATTCGGCAGGAATTATACGGGTTCTCGAGTCGCTGTCCGCGCTTCGGCCGGAGACGGTCGCGCAGCTTGCGAAGGCGAGCCGGGAGAACGCCTGCCGGCTGTTTGGTGTGGACAATTCACACCGATAACCAAGTTAATATGTTTAATATCAATGACTTACGGTGAACTCTTCAGGAGATTTCTCGACACTGGTCACGGGGACGGGCGGAGGCTGCCGGAGTTGGTCAGGTGGCTGGCATTCGTGTCCCCGCCATTGAGTTCGACAAGTGCCGGTCGCAGACGGGCTGATTGTCGATTCGGGGAGCGGCGCGGGGACGGGGTGAGTCCTACGAAGCCGGTCAGGTGGCTGCCTTCTCTTTCACTGACCATGGAGTTCGACAAGTGCCGGTCGAAGACGGGCTGATTGTCGATTCGTGGAGAGGCACGGGGACGGGGTGAGTCCTACGAAGCCGGTCAGGTGGCTGCCTCACGGACTTCCCACTGAGTGACGGCAGTAGCCGGCCTTTAGGCGGGGTAAACTGCCGATTCGTGGAGCGGCGCGGGGACGGGGTGA
>JBLHNG010000159.1:0-12257 GCA_047621685.1 Myxococcota bacterium
GCCTTGTGAATACGAGCTTTCATGCTCAAGAACCTCTACGGACTTGGTGAAGAGGGCGGGGGCCGTTCTACCCAACAGGCTCAAGGCCTAAAGTCATACTCGACCTCCCGGAAGGGAGACCCACGATACCGTGGGGCCCTACCAAGGAAGATACAAAGTCATTCAAGCCGCGTTTTTCCCCTCCGGGCCTCGTCTGAAGGCGTACTGGTGGGGGTTGTCGGGTAGGAAAATGGCCCCCGGCTCAACGAACTCCAGTTCTGCAAGG
This sequence comes from Myxococcota bacterium, assembly GCA_047621685.1. Classification (GTDB taxonomy): domain Bacteria; phylum Myxococcota_A; class UBA796; order UBA796; family UBA796; genus JAQXDW01. Next base: position 266 of record JBLHNG010000159.1, read on the forward strand.
CCCCTGCTCGCGCTTCTCAAGCCGGTCTAATATTGCCCGCATACCACCTTGGAAGCAGAGCTAGCTTGAGCTATGAGGTCCAATATGAAACATGCCTCTAAACCTGGGACTCTCCCAATTCGTCAATTAGTCGTTGCAGCAGCGCTGCTCGTACTGACGTTCCCAATCGCGATGGCGAGTGAGCCGGACAATGATGTTCATAGTTTCGTTCTCGACACCCAGTCCGAGGCTAACGTCGAATCGCCGGAGTGCCTCGACTTTGCCGCTCTACAAGAGCCTGCCGTCTTGATAGGAAGACTCTCCAACGACATGCAACGCTGTTTGCTGGAGAATCCTGCCGCACAAACAACCCTAGACGAACACATCGAGCGCCACATTGCCCAAGCCAACTGTGCGGATCCTGCGGTGTGCTTCGCAATCGCGATGTATCTCTCGCGAAAGGGCCACACCCGCGCCGAAGAGGTAATAAAATGGGCTGATGAAGCACTAGATTATAGAACAATATGGAATGATGAAACATATAATACTCGGGTGAATGCCCTCCTGAAGGTTCGAGCCCTAGCTGCCTCGGAAGCATGGATTCAGGCCGAGATGCAGAACGCGATTGAATCTAGTGACCAATCCCATACAGCCATAGAACAAACACGTGGACGCACCCAGACCTTCGCCCGTCAATGGTATGTATTCGCAGACACCGTGCACGCTGAGACCGCACAGCCAATGGGCTTATGCGTTAGCGCTGCGGGCAGCCCAGAGTACTGTGAGGAAACATTTCTACCTCCTGGAACGCGGTTCAAATAGTTCCGCACCAGACTCAACGAAGCCCCAAACGGCACGACGTAAGCACCAGGCAGGCGCTCCACAGCCACGATGCCAAACGACTGTCGCTGGCAGCCAGAGTCGCGAATGTGAACCCAATCCATCAAGACGATTTGAAGCAGTCCAAAGGACCGGGTCGCTCTTTATTGCGCTCGTCGTCTGCGAAGTGGTGGAGCTGGACAACTGTCCCAGTCCGGTCCATCGGCGAAGGCGGCCAACACCAGCGGCACGCAGAATCGTGCGCATCCGTACAGGACTTCTCTCTCAGGAGCGCGCAACGCGGAAGTGCCCTGATTAACGTACTCCCAGCAATCGTTGGGCCCGAAACCAGCGGCGGTTCTGGAAAGCCGTGAGGGCGAGTCGCTGTCGCAAGTCGGTGACTCGGCAAAGGCGGCAGCGCCGGCAATGCGCAGAGTCGTGCGCGTCCGTACAGGGCTTATCTCTCATGTTTGCCAGGGCGAAGAATGGCAAAAAAACGCACAAGTGCCGTATCTAGCGTGCTCTCAGCAATCATTAGGCCGTGAGTCATGGGCGCTTCGGAAACATCATGCGGGCAAACAGCTGTCGTGGTTCTCAATAGCAACCGAATGACCAGGAAAAAGCCACCGAATTAGTAACGAACACTACAACAACCTCGGCAGTAATCACTAAAACTGAAGCAGGGAGCAAGGACGTCCATCGAGGCTCCAACCTCTTAAAACGCAACAACGTACCCAAGGCTGCCATCGCACAGACCGTTGTAGTTAATCCTCCACCCATAAACAACAAAGACAACGCCTCCGAAGAGTGGGTAGTCATTCAAGTCGCGTTTTTCCCCTCCGGGCCTCGCCTGAAGGCGTACTGGTGGGGTTTTCCGGGCAGCAAAATGGCGCCCTGCTCACCAGGCACCCCGCTCGCGCTTTTCAAGCCGGTCTAATACTGTCCTCATACCAGCCTGAAAACAGAGCTATCGCCAGCATCGACTACGGTTAATCGACGTTCAATGCCAGGTGCTCCACACCGGTTGACCCGTCCACCGGGTGCTCACCCCTCCAACCCCGCTGCTGCACAGCGCCTGTGAGCAGCTCCAGTCCGATGGATTCAAGGCGTAGACGCCGTTGAGCGAGAGGCTTCGTTGGGCAAAGAAGTCCGCTGGTGAGTCTGAAAGCGGCCCTGCCACGGGCCAGTCGATGGCGACCGTGTGGCGGACCACCCGAGCAACACGATCACGTTCGCCACCCGACCCATCCGCATCAGCTCCCGCTGAGCACTCACCGGATCGGCACCCCGGTGTGGAGCACTGGTCAACCAACAAGATTCGAGCGCCGCAGGCCGGGCACGTACCCGTTGGACGGGTCAACCGTTGTGGAGCAACACATCCCGGCCAAACACCCGGTACAGCAGGTCCTCCCATGGGTACCAACCACGAAGTGAACGCTCATCGTATCCAGGAGGCTTCTTGCTCTGCTTGCGCTCCTGAGCCTTCTTCTGACGCCTCACCCCATCAGGAACGATGATGGATCGCCATCTGGAGGCTGAAGCGAAAACTCCGTGGTAATGAACCATATTCTTCATCGGAGAAGGAACAATGGCTGCCAGGCGCTCGACCGCAGGGCGGGCACTCAGACCTCAGGCCTGAGGGCGGCCCCGCTCAAAGAGCAATGCATAGGTGCCATGAACGGGGCCGCCTTCGGCCAGGGGCGCTTCAGCTTCAGGATGATCTGCCCATCTTCTCGCAGGCTCAAGCGCTCCTTGGCGAGTGGAGGACGGGCGATATAGCGGCACAACTTCTCCAGCCGACTCCATTGCCGTCGACCGATACGCACACCGGCGTGCAGATTGAATCCCTCTGAGACCGCGCATCGACGCGGTAATTTTCGAGGAGGCGGCGGACCGAACATCCAGGTCTGTCCGGGGGCGCCCTCAGCCCACACGCTCCACTCGCTGGCCTGAACGCTCTCCCAGCAGGACGCGTCCCTGTGCACTGGCCCGCTGAAAGGGATGCTCCTCATCGGGCACCTCCTGGCTCTCCGCCATCAGTCCACGGCGTACCAGAAGACGCCTCACCCGGGTTGCTATCTTCTCCACCACTCGCTGGATGTCGGCGGTGCGTGGTCCGGGCAGTGAGACAAAACGAGGCGCTTCCAGCCGATCGTCCCAACGAAACACCCCATCGGGCAAAATGGCGTGAAAATGCAGGTTCAAGTTTAACGAACCGCCAAAATTCTGAGCCACTGGCTTTCCGCCGTCGCCCAGCGCCAACCACCACCGCCGTAGTTCTTTCCACGGCCACACCCGGGGAGCCGGTTCTCCCCGATCAGGCTGCCGGACGGGCGAGCTGCTCGGCGATCTGCGCCCGGGCGCTGGCCAGTCGGCCCTCGGCGTCCATCATCAGCCCGTCGGCCTCGATGAACCGGACGTCCTTGAGCCCGAGGAAGCCGAGGACGTGGATCGGCGCAGGATGGAACGCGAACGGGGCCTCGTGGATCCGCCCGGCGACGATCCCGGGAAAGCGCGCAGCGGCGGCTTCTCGGAGCCGCATGGCCTCGGCGCGCTGGGCGGGGATGGACCAGTAGACATGGACATGGAACGAAGCAGACATCGGAACCTCCTGATGTCTTGAGGCTATTCCTCCCCGGTATGTTTGATAATGGTCGGTTTTGTTGCAATACAATCCCGAAAAACGGGACAGTTGAATGAACACACGGACCATGGAAGTCTTCGCCGAGGTGGCCCGCCAGCAGAGCTTCTCCGAGGCGGCCCGGGTGCTGCGGATGTCGTCGACCGCGATCAGCCGGCACATCCGTCAGCTGGAGGATCACCTCGGCGTGCGGCTCCTGCACCGGACCACCCGCCGGGTCTCCCTCACCCCCGACGGCGTCGCTGCCCTGGCCCGCATCGAGATGATCCTGGGGGAGCTGTCCGAGCTGAAGGATGCGGTCGGCGGCACCGGTCGACCCCGCGGTCACCTGCGCATCACCGCCGGGGTCTCCCTGGGCGCGGAGCGGCTCAACCGGATCCTCCCCGCGTTTGTCGCCGAGCACCCAGAGGTCTCCGTCAAGCTGATGCTGACCGACCGGCACGTCGATCTGGTCGCCGAGCGCATCGATCTGGCCATCCGGGTTGGCCGGATGACCGACTCCGGGCTGGTGGTCCGGCGGCTGGGCACCATCCGCCATCGGATCTGTGCGGCTCCAGCGCTGCTGTCGGGTCAGCAGATCACGCCGGATGCCCTCGCCGGGCTGCCGCAGATCATCGACACCAATCAGCCCGCCCAGTGGTCCCTCCGCGGGCCCAACGGGCAGACGATGCAGGTCCCGGCAGTCGGTCGCTATGCAGTCAACAGCGCCCACGGTGCCTGCATCGCCTGCTGTGCGGGGCTCGGAGTGGCGATGCTGCCGGACTTCGTCTGCGAGGACGCCCTGGCGGTCGGGACGCTGGTAGAGGTGCTGCCGGGCTGGGAGGGGCCGTCGCTCACCCTGCAGGCGCTCTACCTGGAGCGGCGACACCTCTCCGCGGCGGTCCGGGCGCTGGTCGATCGGCTGGTGGCGGTCTGGGATGGCTCCGGGGCTGAGGCCGGGTAGCTACGGAGTGCCGCTCACCGCTGGGGTCTGCGTGCTTCGAGACGACTTCTTCCTCGGTCCGAGTACCTGACTGAGCATTGGGTACCGGTCATCTCATCCCCTTGTAGTGGACCGTCTGTTTCAGAGGATGCCTGTGCGAAGCGGGGGCTTGGGTGGTGAAGCCCCCTTCTCAGACAAAGAGCACCAATCAAGCGGGATAGCTGTCCACCGCGATGACTGGTGCCAAAAAAAGGGGTCTGAAATTCCTGTCAGCGTGGAGGGGTGAGAGCACAAGCTACGGCAGCGCTGTAAGGGTGTAGAGCGGCGACTGCAGCGACATTGGTGTTCGCTGTAGCTGTGGAGGCAGAAAACGGTGACTGAAACGCGCAAGCAGAGAATTAAAGCTGCGGCTTCGCGGCCTCATGCAGTCATCAGCAGCCGTACGACCTGCGTGCAGTCCAGTGGTTTCCTGGGTGGCGGCGCAGCGAATCAGCTGCCTGCCGTTTTTGATGGCGTGCTCTCACCGAGGTGCCTGATGGACCTGACGGCACCCGCATTCTACGATGTTGGACCTGACATCTACCGCCGAAGCCAAGGCTCATGCTCTCCACAGGAGGTGTTTATCGAGAGCCTGCTGGTCGGCTTGGGATGTGGAAGCACTCGTGAGGTGGAGTGGTGGGGCCGGTCGGAGTGGAAGCCGGTCGAGGCTCACCGGGACGTCGATGAGGAGGCCGCCGTGGCTCGAGGTGATCGGCGCTGCCCAACCAACAGCCTCATCGTCTACCTCGACGTGGTGCCGGGTATGCGCGCCCCCACGTGCCTGTGGGTACCCGACGACGACACCGGCCACACGAGCGCCCTGCTGGTGGTGCCGGCGGTCCCTGGACGAGTGCTCATCTTCCCGGGGACGCTGCTGCACGCTGTGCCGTGCCCGACGCTCAGCTGGCTGGGTCCCGAGGCAAAGCCCGAGCTGGCCGGCGACAGGCCGCTGGACCGGCATTGCGGGGGTACTCGGCGTGTCCTTGTGCTCAATTTGTGGGACGACCACGCCCCTGTGGACGAGGAGCGGGAGGAGTGGGAGGAGTGGGAGGAGCAGGAGGAGCAGGAGGAGCAGGAGGGCGATGAGGAGGTGGAGGTGGTGGAATTTGAGGCCAGCCGGGTGGAGTGCGAGCCACGTGATCGCTGGCGGCCGGTGGCGCTGCAAGCAGCCGATGAGAGCTCGGACTGTCGCGAGACCGCATCGTGGCCCACGCTGCTCACGCATGCGCACGGGACGGACGAGCAACTAGCCTCGACCGTGAGAGCCGCGCGTGCTGTGGTCGCTGACACCCTGGAGAGCGAGCGGGCGCCGCGCTGGCTGTGGACAAATGCTGACGTGAGTAATCCCGACCTCGGAGTGCCGTCCCTCGCCGGTGCGCGAGAGGAGCGGGGAGAGCCGGTGCGAGGTCTCTCTCCTGATGAGGTATGGGGTGCGGCGTCAGAAAAAGGCTCGGAAGCGCAAGCACGAATCGAGAAGCCGACCCACTGAGCCCGTCCGATCACCCTGACAGCGGACGGACGAGTCGGAAGCCGATGGACTTCTTACACAAGAACGGAGCAAACCGGAGACGCAAGCCGATCCGGAGGTCTGGCGCGCGCGAATGCAGGCTGCCGCCGAGCGCCGAAAAGTAGCAGCGCAGATCCCCATCCACCCACCGCTCCAGCTTCGGACGTCCGTCGTGGAGAGCCGGACCCTCAGCGAAGTGGGGATTGAAGCACCAATCCCGGACGTTCCCAGCCATCTGCCGGGCACCGTAGGGGCTGACGTTCTCAGGCAGGGAATCGACCGGGAGACTTCGGCAGTAGACAGAATCCTTCTGGACGCCGAACCAGCAGGCCCAGGTCGGCTCCAGGTAGGCCCCCCAGGGGTAGTCGCGACCATCCACTCCCCCGGCGGCCTTCATCCACTCCCCCTCACCCGGCAGGCGCCAGGGAAGCCCGGTGCGCTCGGCCTCCCACTCGGCAAAGGCCATCGCGGCGTGCCAGTCGACGTGCATGATGGGCAGCGCATCCAGCCAGAGCATCGGGTACTCGGACTGCTCGGGGCGATATTGGCCATCAGTGAGCGGGATCAGCGGCGTGAACACGGACTGGTCCGCGCTCAGAGAGTGGGGAACGAAGCGCGCGGCCTCCTCAGGACGCCCCTGGTCGATGAGGTCATTGAGGAAGACGAAGTACTCCCGACAGGTGACCGGGTGCTCACGGATCACAAAGCCATCCAGCCACCAGCTCCGCTTCTCCTCCGGCATGTGCCTGGAATCAAAGCTGCTGTTGATGGCCTTGCCGGCGGGCACATAGCAGTCTGCTTCAGCGAGCGTGCCGAGGGGCTGAAGGGGCACCGGGTGGGGCTGGAGGGTGGCGGGATCGATGCCATCCCAGTGATGATTCCGGGAGATGTATACCGGGTAGCGCGCATCGTGGTAGCCGGGGTGGCGCAGAATGCAGAGGTAGCTGCCCATCTGCAGCGGGAGTCGATGCAGGGGCTCCATGCCCAGTGATCGCTCAAAGACCTCGACCAGCCGACGCTGCTTCACCTCGTACCGATACAGCAGCACCTCGGCTTCGGGGGGATCCGTCTGGAGGCTGAGGGCACCATCCCCCTGGAGCCAGGCTGCGTTGGGTGCCCGGTCGAGGTGGTCCGCCGGAAGCAGGTTGAGGTGGGTGCGAATCAGCGACTCCAGCCGCCAGACCTCTGCCGGCGTCTCTGCCTGGGCATGGAGCGCTCGGCACCGCTTCACCATCGTGGCATGGGCCTCGGGGAGATCCGGCGCCCGGGTCAGGGCGGCGGAGAGCAGCTGCTCCCCCTGAAGCTCGGTGAGCAGGGCTTCGCGGCGGAGGTGCTCGGCGGCGTCTTCCTTCTGCCAGCCGACCTGCTTGTCTGCTATCGGCGCCCAGCTTGGGATGGCCTTGAGGATGGCCTCTGCCTCTGCTTCGATGAGCTGGGCCTTCCGGTTGTGGTGCTCAGCCTTGTCGAGGTAGATGCGAGCCTGCTCGACCAGCTCCAGAGCCTTCTCGCGACGGTTCGCACCATCGAGCCAGTCTCGAATCGCCCCGGCCAGTGCGCTGGTGCTTGGACAGCGGTCCTCTCGCTTCCGAGCCATTGCCCACTCACACAGCTGCTTCAGTGCATCAGGAAGGGGCGGCGTGGAGGATGGGACAACGAGCTGGGAGAGGCCAAAGCCGAAGGTCAGGGCCGGGTGGTTGTGGTTGGAGCCCAGCGGCTCCGGGGAGTGAGAGAGGACCTGACGGAGGACAGCGTGAGGGGAATTGCCCTGGTAGGGCGGGCGCCCGCCGAGCAGCTCGTAGAGGATGCACCCCAGGGCGTAGACATCCGAGCGGGCGTCGAGCTGATCAAGCTCACCTCGGGCCTGCTCCGGCGACATGTACGCCGGGGTCCCCGCGACGTGCCCCATCATGGTTGCGGTCGTGTCGTTTCGGGTGCGCTCCGTGATGATCGGGGTGTGGGATGGTTTTGTACCGAGGATCTTGACCAGCCCCCAGTCCACCACCAAAACCTCACCGTGTTCGCCGAGCATGATGTTGTCGGGCTTGAGATCGCGGTGGATGGCACCGCGCTGGTGGGCATAGGCCACGGTCTCGCACACCCGCCCCAGGGCACTGAGGAGACGCCGGAAGCCCCAGCCGTTCTTCGGCTCGACCCACCGATCCGTGGAGGCTGCATGAAGGGTCTTGATGAGGCTGCCGAAGGTCTGCCCGGCGATCTCCTTCATGGTGAACCAGTGCCGACCGTCGCTGAGCGTGCCCATCTCGTAGACCGGAACGATGCCAGGGTGCTGGAGCTGGGCGGTGGCCTGAGCTTCTTCGGTGAACCGGGCCAGGGCTTCGGGATGCTCGCACAGCGTCCGGTGGATTGCCTTGACGGCGAGGATGCGGTTCAGCTTGTCATCGCGAACCCGCCAGACCTCCCCCATGCCGCCTGAGCCCAGGAGACTCAGCACGGTGTAGTGATCGGGAAGACCGGGAAGCGGACTGTTGTCCATCCCAGGGCGCTCCAGTGGTGGGGTGTGCAGGACCCGTATCCTGGTTCAGGTCTGGTTAGCAGGCAGATGGGGCTCAAGCAGGGCGATGATTGCAGGGTCGTTCAGCTCACGAGCCAGGACGGTGATCTGGGCGACGAACGGCCCCAGGCGGGGGTCCTCGGCGGCCAGGGCCTCCGCATGACGGGTGAGTCGGGGGAGGTTGCCGAGGAAGGCGAGACGGTGCATGGCGACAAGCGCATCGAGGGGCGGGAGCACCACCGGCTGCGATGCCTCGGCCTGTGGTGGAGCGGGCTCATCTGGATCATCGCTCTGGTGGGTCCAGGTCAGCGAGAGGTGGCTGGCGAGGGCCACGAGGAGCTGAGAGTAAACGACGGGCTTGGGAATGAAGTCGCTGAACATGGCCCGTCGCTCTTTGCTGTTGGTGAGGGCCATGATGCTGGAGCTGACCGCGATGACGGTGGGGGGCTCGGGAAGGCGGAGGATGCGTCGGGTGGCCTCGAAGCCATCCATGACCGGCATGTTCAGGTCCATCAGCACCACGTCCGGTCGCTGCTGCTGCACACAGTGAACAGCCTCCTGGCCATCCACCGCCAGCTGGATGTCGAAGCCCAGCGGCTCCAGCATGTCGAGCACGACCATGCGGTTGAGCTTGCGGTCGTCCACCACCAGGATGCGCTTGCGGGGACCGAGGTAGCCGGCGATGGTCGGGGGGGCCTTCGGACCGGCCGGGCTGGTGCCCCCCTGCATCGCTTGCAGCGGAATCTCAAACCAGAACACGCTGCCGCTGTCTGCCCCGGTGGTGCTGTGGACCTCGATCCGTCCCCCCATGAGCCGGACCAGCTGCTCGCTGATGGCCAGCCCAAGACCGCTTCCGGCTGCACGCTGTCCGGCGTCACCAGCCTGCTCAAACGGCGTGAAGATCCGCTGGAGGGCCTCTGGCTCGATTCCCGGACCAGTGTCCCGGATCTGGAAGCGCACAAGCCCCTCTGCGGTGAGCCGAATCTCCAGGACCACCTCGCCCTGAGCGGTGAACTTCACCGCGTTGCCCACCAGGTTGAGCAGCACCTGACGCAGCCGCTTTTCGTCGGCCTCGACGCGCTGGGGCAGGCTGGGATCAACCCGCAGGGTCAGCCGCAGCCCCTTGCGGCGAGCGCGCAGCTCCAGGAGCTGGATGATGTTCTCTGCGAGTCGGCCTATAGCGACCTCTCCGACCACCAACTCCAGGCGACCGGCCTCGATCTTGGCGGTGTCGAGCACATCCTCAATCAGCCCGAGGAGGTGGGTCCCTGACTCGTAGATGGTCTTCAGACCATCGCGCTGGGAGGTACTTAATGTGCTGCTTTGCTGGAGAATCTGGGCGTATCCCATGATCGCATTGAGTGGGGTTCGCAGCTCATGGGACATGTTCGCCAGGAAGTTGCTCTTGGCCTGACTGGCCACCTCGGCACGTTTCTGGGCCTCGGACAGCTCCGCGGTCCGCTGCTGGACCGTGGCCTCCAGGTTGTTGATCAGTCGGGCGTTCTCCATAGAGATGGCGGCCTGACCGGCCAGGAGCTGCACCGCTTCCAGACGTGCCGCATTGAAGCAGCCGGCGATGAGGCGGTTCTCCAGGTAGATCGCCCCCTGAATCATCCCGCTTCGCATCACCGGTGCGCACAGGACCGAGCGGGGACAGGCATCGGCACCGTCCCAGGAGCCCTCCAGGCTGGCGTCGCCGAGCAGGACCACCTCGCCGGTCTCAAGCACGCCCTCAATCAAGGCGATCGGCAGGGTTGAGTCGCTCAGAAGCGGCTCCTCGACCACCGCATCCAGCTCATTCTCCACAGACATCTCGACCGCCACCCGGGCCTCTCCCTCATCACATCGAATCAATGCCCCGTGGGTGGCACCGGCATTTTCGAGCAGCGAGCGGACCAGCTTGTCGAGCAGCTTGCTGTAGATGCGCTCCTCAGACAGCGCCCGGGAGGCCTTGAGCACCGAGCGCAGATCGAAGTCCACCAGGAACGGACGGCGCTCGGTGGGTGGGGTGGGCGCTGTCTTTTCGGACTGCAGCGCGGAGAGCTGGGCGACCCGGGCGGTAGCGCCCCAGCGCTTGTAGGTCTGGATCGCCAGGGCACGCCAGCCCTCAGCACGGCGGTGCTGGCCATGTCGTGTGCAGGTCCGCGCGGCCATATCGGCCATGAGCGCAACGTCTGAAATTCGACCGGCTCGCTCGGCGTCTTCGATGACAAAGCCGAGCTTGTGGAGAGCGGTGTCGGGGCGGCCCTTCGCCTCCAGGATCAGCGCGTCCAGCCACGCCAGGTGCCAACGCCGAGAGGGCACCTGGCGGCTCCAGGACCGCATCTGCCGGCGGGATCGGGCCACCTGGGAGCGGACCGCCGACCAGCTCAGCAGCCCCCGACTCACACCATCCAGCAGCGCCACGCCGCCATAGAGTGCACTGAACAGGTGGATCGGCGACGTGATGGTGGTGGGCACATCCTGGATGAGCGTGTTGATCTGGAGAGCCTGCTCGGGCTCGTCGAAGATCAAGGCACGCAGCAGGGTGAGCTGCTTGTCGAGCAGGCCAGCATACCAGGACGATGCCTCCTCAAGGTCGTGCTGGAGCGGCCGGCCCTGGAGCAGGGCGATGTGGCTGATCAGCGGTTTTTGGTAGCTGCTTCGGTCGAATTGACGGTTGTGCTCGATGAACTGGAGGGTCTTTTTCGTCTGGAGGTGCATCTCATCCAGCGGCACACAGCAGACGAGGCGGGTGAAGTCCGCTGCAGTGGCAGCCTGCACCGCGATGCGCCGGGTGGTTGACGCCGGGCCGCTCATTGCCAGCCGATCCAGGGGGGCAATCAGCTCGTGGAACGGGGTGTCGAGGTGCTCAAGGATGGCGTGGAAGAAGAACGCACCGGTGGACAGCGGGTGGACGGTGTCCATCTCCTTCATCCGGGCCAGTCCCAGCCGAGCGAACCTCAGTCCGATGCTCTTGTCCGGCAGGATCTTGGTGGCTATCACCCCCAGCCCGACCCAGGTCAGGGCGTTGAAGGGGGTCACACCATCGACCAGGGAAGTCCGGAGATCCCGCATGATGCCAAGTGGGACGACCTGGGGGGTGGCTTCCAGGTGAGCCGGCCCCTGAGCGAGCATGATCTCGTGGGCGGTCACGATCTTCGGATCGGTGTTTCTCGGCATGGAGGCAAGTTTCTCAGCAGGCCTCAAGCCGAGCAGGGAGACGGTCCGGATGAAGCTCCACAGGATCCGAAGTGGCCCGGTCCGTTCAGGCAGCGTGGGTCGGCCAATGCGCTTGAGGTAGCTGTCGGTGACGCGGAGGGTCTCAGCGAATTGTCCCTGCTGGGTGTGCTGCTCGGCCAGACAGAGCACTGCGGTGGAGACGGCCTCCAGCGGGGCGTTGTCGATGATCTCCCGGGCGAAGCGCTCGACCTTCTCGGTCTGACTGACGACCACTGCGGACCGGACTGCGCCGGTGCACAGCGCCAGGCAGAGCGTGGGATGTTCCTGCCAGCCACGGTCACCCAGCGCCTGTCGGCCCGCATGGAACGTCTTCAGGGCTTCGTCGAAGACTGCCAGTGACTGCAGGCGATC
>JBLHNG010000160.1:0-12185 GCA_047621685.1 Myxococcota bacterium
CCGGCCCTCTCCCCGACTGGCACCACCGGTGGAGACGAGACGCTCATCCTCCGCAAGCTGCTGCTTGATGTCTGGGGGAAGCTCGACAGCCGGCTCATCCTCGTGGCATTCGCGGTCGGGATGACCATCGTCCTCGGCGCCCTGTCGCTGCTCTGGTAGCGCCTCAGGAGAAGACGAGGCTCACACCCGCTGGCGGACCCCGCGCTCTCCCAGCCCGCTGTGGATCGCATCGACCAGCCCCGAGAGCAGCGTGTTGACCGCATCGCTGGAGCGGGTGCCGTCCTCGTTGGCGAACTTCAGCTCGAAGGTGATCGCCCGCAGCGCGCGGTCGTCTTCGGTGTAGTCGAAGCGGTCGGTGATCGCGATGCCGGTGAGCCAGTCCGGCCCGGCCGTGTGCAGTGCGTCGATGACCTCACCCGCTGCGACCCGGGTCGGCAGGCTGAACGCGAGGTTGCGCAGGAGCGGCTGGTGAACGGAGGGCTTGATGTAGCCGAGCCGTCGTGCCGGCTGCTGGAGGGCATCGGCATCGATCTCCAGGTAGCAGGGTCGGGCGCGCTTGATCTTGTGTGCTGTGACAATGGCCGGGTGAACCTCTCCGAAGATGCCGACTCGCTCTCCATCCAGCAGGATCGCGGCCTGACGGTTGGGGTGCAGGCAGCCATGCAGCGGATCGGATGAATCGGCGGGACCGACGGTCAGGGGCAGGAACAGCTCACGAGCCAGATCCGCGACGATGCCCTTGAGGAACAGCGGGTCTGCCGGGCGGGACTTCTCGGCCCAGGAGCCGGGTCGAGTGGGCCCACAGACCGCCGCCCACAGCAGCGCGCGCTCGGTGCAGGTGCCGTTTTCTGCGGAGGGGTCGGGGTGGAAGGTCCGGGTCCACTCGTACATCTTGATGTCGGCGTGCCGAACCCGGAGATTATCGGCGATGCCCTCGACGGCCTGCGCTAGCGCATTGTTCTTCAGCAGCGAGTAGCCCTTCTCCACTGAGTTCAGGGTGCTGACGTGTGCCCAGAGGGGGCTCTCTTCTGAGAGCAGGAGCTTCTCTCGGGACTCGTTCCCATAGAAGCCGTCGGTGATGACCTCGAAGAACCCCTGACCAAGCAGGACCTCCTCAGCACGCTCCTGACGCAGCTCACGCTCGGTCGCCTTCTCGCCCATGCCGACCGCTGGCAGGATGGTCGGGGTGTTGTTGTAGCCAATGGACCGCGCCAGCTCCTCGTAGAGGTCTGCTCGGAACTCCACGTCCCACAGCCGGCTCGGGGGAACCACAACGGAGAAGCCGTCGGCGGTGGGCGTGAGGGTGAAGCCGTAGCGGGACAGACGCTCCGACAGCTCCTCGGCAGCCAGCGGCATCCCGAGGAACGTGGCCACCTGCTGGGTCTGGAGGTGAATGGTGCGTGCCGGATCCGACCACGCCCCGGCATCGCCGGAGGTGCCCACGAGCTGCCAGCCGGCGTGCTGCCGGAGCAGGTACGCCACCCGCCCTGCACCGACCAGGGGCAGGCTGGGATCGCTGCCGCGCTCGAAGCGGGTGGCGGCGTCGGTGTTGATGTCCAGCACACGCTTGGCCTTGCGCACCGTGACCGGATCAAAGCAGGCGCTCTCCAGAAGGAGCCGGCGGGTCTCTGGCGTGGTCTTGGAGTCCTCGCAGCCGATGACACCGGCGACGGCGAGGATCTTCTCCTCGTCCGCGATGACCAGCATGCCCTCAGGCAGCACCTGGGGCTCCTCTGTAAACAGCAGCCAGGCGCGCTCACCGGGGCGCGAGAGCCGAACGGTGATGCCGCCAACGATCTTGTCAGCGTCGAAGGCGTGGGTCGGCTGGCCCAGCTCGATGTTGGAGAGGTTCGTGGCGTCGACCGGGGCGGTCAGGGAGTGGATTCCGGCAGCCTCAAGCGGGGCGAGCACGTCTGCGGGCAGCGCACCGCTCTCGTCGCAGGTCAGCAGGGTCGCGGTGTATCGAAGGCACAGCTCAGACTCGATGTGCAGGGGCAGCGGCCCCTCACCGATCGTCAGGACGTCGCACTCCGGCAGGGTCAGCCCAGCACCGGTTCGGCCGTGAAGCTCCCGGGCGATGCCAGCGTAGCAGTGGTGATCCCCGCGGTTGGCGAGCAGCTCCAGGTTGAAGATCCCAGACTCGACCTTCTTGACCTCGATGCCGACGTCGTCGAGCAGGTCTCTAAGCGCCTTGAGGTCCTGGGTGACGGGGGTGTAGCGGGCAAGGATGGCGGCAGAGAGCTTCATGACTGGCCCTGGCACAGCGAGTGCAGCAGCGTGAGGTTCGGCACATACAGCGGACGGAGCGCATCCATCTTGACGGACTGTGCGGCCATGCGGGTGGTCCCAAGACCGAACGCGATCCCGGAGACCTCGTCGGGGTCGTAGCCGAACTGGATGAGCAGCTTGGGGTGGATCATGCCCGCACCGAGGATGGTCACCCAGCCGCCGCTGCATGCGCTGCAGCCAGCACCGTCGCAGCTCGCGCAGGCCAGGTCGACCCCGACGGAGGGCTCAGTGTAGGGGTAGAACTTCGGCTTGAACCGAAGCTTCCCGGGGCCGTACAGGGCCTCGACGATGAACGCGAGGGTGGCCTTGAGGTGGGCAAAGGTCAGGCCCTTCTCCACCCAGATCCCCTCGAACTGGTGGAACATCGCGAGGTGAGTCGCATCCACTGCTTCGTTTCGGTACACCCGGCCCATGCTGACGATCTTGAACGGCAGCTCCGGACGCTTGGACAGCTCTCGGGCCTGAACGGAGGTCGTGTGGGTGCGCAGGACGAGGTTGTTGTCGACCCAGAAGGTGTCCTGCATGTCCCGGGCGGGGTGGTGCTCGGGGATGTTGAGGGCGTCGAAGTTGAAGTACGGGGTCTCGACCTCTGGCCCCTCGACCGGCACGAAGCCCAGCTGACGCATCACCGCCATGCACTTGCGCTCGACGTCGGTCAGCGGGTGGCGGCTGCCCCTGGGGGTGGACACCCCGGGGAGGGTGAGGTCCGTCCACTCCGCGTTCAGGCGCGCTTCCATGGCCGCAGCGTGGATCCGAGCACCAGCCTCGGCCAGCTCCATCTCCACCTGCTTCTGAGCGGCGTTGATCGACTGGGCCACGGTCCGACGGTCCTCGGGGGGAACCGATCTGAGGTTGCGCAGCGCCAGCTTCAGCGCGCTCTTCTTGCCGGTGTGCGCCCGACGGATCCGCTCGATCGCATCGGGTGAGTCTGCCTCGGCCAGCTCCGCTTGGAAGGCGGCCAGCGCAGCGGCGACATCAATGCCGTTCATCGCTCTCTCCAGTGAGACCTCAGGCCTATCCCGGTGGCGAGAACCCCTGCCAGCTTCCTGTGTCCACCGCTGAGAGGGCATCCCGGAGCCGCAGGGCACACAGCAGGCGCGATCGGGAGAGGTAGTGGGGGGTGGCATGGAGGATGGTGTCGGTGGCGAAGCGCTGATCGGTGGTGAACATCGGGGGGCTCGGCGGGAGGGTGACCTCGGCATCATCGAGGAAGACCCGTCGGTCCTCCTGGCGACAGCTCCCGGCGGCGCAGTCGAGGGAGATTGTGGTCTTTCGGGAGAGACCGGGGCCGGACCGGAACTCGATGTCGACCTCTCCCTCCCCCCATCTCAGCCGCGCCGAGAGCCAGGCGTGAGTCCGAATGTCGACCCGGAGGGCCTCGGGGGGACCGAGGATGTCGAGGATGCGGTGCAGCCGTGCCAGCCCCCCGTCGGTGGCGGAGATGTCCTGGCGGGCACTCTCAAACGTCACCACCCCGCACCGAACCGCGCCGATGTCCAGCTCCCGCCACCATCCCGCAGCAGACCCGAGCAGCTCGATGTGCTCGACATGCAGCACCCGCTGCCGTTCTCGAGCAAGGTCCAGCAGCTTCGATGCCTCCGCCTCGGTGCCCGCGAGCGGGAACTCGCAGACGACATGCCGACCAGCCTCCAGCGCCTCGGTGACGAGGATTGGGTGGGTGCGATCCGGCGAGCAGACCGCCACCGCATCAACGGCTGCGATCAGTGCCGGCACCGATTCAGCCACCATCAGCCCCGCCGCCTCGGGATCGCCCCGATACCCAACGGCCGCCTCGCAGCGGGGGTCGGCGGCGATCGCCCGGGTGCGGGCGGCTCCAGCGCGTCCCACACCGATGATTCCCCATCGGAGCATGCTCACCCTCTTTGTCTGAATCATAGAAAGTATCTATGATTCAGACAAAGAGGGTGAGCATGTTGCGAGCTGTTGGTGTCCTGCTGCTGATCCTCACCGCCGGGCTCGCCTGGCTGACCCTCGGCGACCGAATGAGCCCAATGGCACTGTCCGTGGTGGAGTGGGAGAGCCAGATCGGCCTCCCCCTGGCCCCGATCACCGGGTTCGCCGGGATCATCGCCCTCGCGCTCGGCTTCCGCACCCGCAAGAAGTCCCCCGCCCCGACGCCGTCTCGTCCCCAGACCCACGCCCCGGGGGTGAAGCCCACCATCAGCCCGACCGCGAAGGACTGGGTCTCCGACGTCATCGGACGGGCGCAGGCGCTGACCCTGGAAGACGGAGCGAGCATCAAGCTCGATGTGGGCAGCGACATCCCATTTACCCTCCACCTGGAGCGGGTCACCCCAGCGGGCGAGCGGCGCAGCCTTGACGCCTTCTCCACCTTCCTCAGCACCATCCCCACCCCAAAGCGGGCGAAGGTGCTGTTCATCGGCAGCAACGCCACCGGCGTCCCCCGTCAGCACGCGGTCCGCGGATCGCTGCGCCGGGTCTTCCACGCCACCGCGTTTCAGGTTGTCGCACAGCAGAGCGAGGTGGATGTTTTGTTTTTTACTCCAGACCCGTGCTGGGCGGATCGGCCGTTTTTGTTTCTTGATCAGTGACTTCGCCCACCGCCGCCAGGTTGAGCCCCGGAGCCGGTCAGGTGGCGGCCTAGCTGTGGACTGCCCGCTGAGTGACGGCAGTAGCCGGCCTTTAGGCGGGGTAAACTGCCGATTCGGGGAGAGACGAGGGGACGGGGTGAGTTCTACGAAGCCGGTCAGGTGGCTGCCCCACGGACCCGCCAGTGAGTTCAGCAAGTGCCGGTCGCAGACGGGCTGATTGCTGATTCGTGGAGAGGCACGGGGACGGGCGGAGTTCATACGGAGCCGGTCAGGTGGCTGCCTTCCCCCCAATTTTGTTGATTGTATTGATTTGGATCGCCAGTTCAGGAGTCTCAGTTCGCCCGGGCGCGCGCAAGGGGACACCGGAGGGGGCCGTGTCGGAGGGCCGGGGGACGCCCTCAGTCCACGCCAGATTCTCTGGCGGCCCCGGAGGCAGCAAGCGACCCGAGGCCGGGGACGTTGGCAGTCGCACAAGAGGGGACGCCGACAGGGAGTGAAGCGCGGACCGCGGAGGGGACCCGTGGCGATCAGCGCCGGGGGCGCCCTCAGCCCAAGGACGGAGACGGGGTTGGAATCACCGCCGCACTTCAAGGATTCGCCCATCTCTGCTTTTGATCTTGCCGACCTGTCCTGCTCGCCCTTCGGTCTTCTCAGCCAGGGGCGCTCTCAGCCAGGGGCGCTCTCAGCCAGGGGCGCTCTCAGCCTCGTGGCTCTCGATTCCGAAGGGTCCTCCCTCACCCATGAGCTGAGGTTCGCCATCGTCGGCGCCATTCTTTTTCTGGCCACTCCGCCCCAACGCTGGCCTGACGGCCCGCTTATGGCGCTGCGCTCAAGGGGGCTGCACGAATACTCGCTCAGCGACTGCGTTCGCCGTTGGCTCACTACGGTCGCCGCTCCCCTGTGACCCCCAGCATGACACCCGCAGAACACCGCACGTCGGCTCACTCACCGACCCATCCTCATGACCTCAGAGCGCCCAGTGGCCGCTCTTTCTTCACCGCCGGTGAACTCCAATCCGCTGCCGAATCGTGTGCGTCGAGCGGGAGTATCGCAGGGCGTCCGCCTCGGTAATCAGCTCCTCCTCCAGCAGATCCGCCAGGGCACGATCCATCGTGATCATGCCATCGTTCTTGGCGGTCTCCATCATCCCGAGCGCCTGGTGCATCTTGTTCTCCCGGATGAGGTTTCGGATGGCGTTGGTTCCGATCATCACCTCGAAGGCCGCGATGCGACCGTTACCATCCGCCCGGGAGAGCAGCCGCTGGGAGACCACTGCCTGGAGGCTGGCGGCGAGCTGGGAGCGGATCTGGGACTGCTGGTGGGCGGGGAAGACGTCGATCATGCGGTCGATGCTCTGCACGGCGTCGTTGGTGTGCAGGGTAGCGAGCACGAGGTGGCCGGTCTCCGCGGCGGTCAGGGCGGACTGGATCGTCTCCAGGTCGCGCATCTCACCGACCAGCACGACGTCGGGGTCCTGGCGGAGGATGTACTTCAGCGCCGCAGAGAAGCTCAGGGTGTCCGCGTACACCTCCCGCTGATCGATGGTCGCCATGATCGAGCGGTGGGTGTACTCAATGGGATCCTCGATGGTGATGATCCGGCAGGAGCGGCTGCGGTTGATCCGGTCGATGAGGCAGGCCATGGTGGTCGACTTGCCGGAGCCGGTGGGACCGACGACCAGGAGCAGGCCGTGAGGCTTGTCGGCCAGAGTGCGCACCGACTGCGGGATGCGCAGGGTGTCGGGATCGGGGATCTCAGCGGGAATCGCTCGCATCGCGGCGGCCATCTGCCCCTTCTGGAAGTAGGCATTGACCCGGAACCGCTGCCCATCAGACAGGGCCAGAGAGAAGTCCACCTCCCGCTCCAGCTCATAGATCGTGCGCTGGCGGCTGGACATGATCGAGTGCAGCAGCATGCGCATGTCCGCCTCCGACAGCACTGCACCGGAGATCGGCGAGAGATCGCCGGAGATCCGGAGGATCGGGGGGCGGCCGGTGGCGAGGTGGAGGTCAGAGGCCCCTCGGGTCATTGTGGTGGTCAGCAGCTTGCGCATGTCCGGCGGCTCGTGGCCCTCGACGACCTCCTGGCTCTTGAACGTCGCGGTGCCCGTCGCCATGCCCTGCGCCATCAGGGCGAACTCGTCCGGATTCGACGAGTAGGCCTGGGCGATCTCATGGGAGATGAGCCCTTCCTTCCAGGCCCCGAGCAGGGCGGTGTTGAAGGTGTAGATGCGCGGACTGCGGCTGGAGCGCATCAGGTCCTCCAGCTCGTCGATGCGGTTCTCTCTGAGGAGCTGACCGACCGCTGGACTCCCGGTGAGCAGCTCGGTGATCAGCACCCGCCCGTCTCCCTCAGCCCGGGGCAGGAGGCGCTGGGAGAGGATGCCTTGGAGCGACAGCGAGAGGTCCATGGCGACCTGCCCCCGGAGGTGCTCGGGGTAGTAGCTCATGATGCGCTGGAGCGTCTGGGTGGCGTTGATGGTGTGCAGCGAGGCAAAGACGAGGTGGCCGGTCAGGGCCGCTGACATCGCGACCTGCATGGTGTCCCGGTCCCGCATCTCGCCGATGAGGATGATGTCGGGGCTCTGGCGGACGACGTGCTTGAGCGCAGAGTGGAAGTCCGGGGTGTCCGAGCCGACCTCGCGCTGGGTGATGCGCGCACGGCGATCCCGGTGCACGAACTCGATGGGATCCTCGATGGTGACAATGTGGACCCGTCGGGTGGCGTTGATGTGGTGGATCAGAGCCGCGAGGCTGGTGGACTTGCCAGAGCCGGTTGCGCCGGTGACCAGCACGAGGCCCCGGGAACAAGACGCCAGATCGGCAACGGGAGCAGGCAGCCTCAGCTCAGAGAAGCTCAGCTCACCCGACGGCAGGGCGCGGGCGACCAGGCTCAGTCGGCCCCGATGACGGGCAACATTGAGCCGAAAGCGCTGCCCGGAGTCCAGAGAGAAGCCGACGTCCGCATCACCCGTCTCCTGGAACCGCTTCCGAGCGCCGGGGAGCATCGCCCGACTCAGCAGCGCCTCAAGCGCCTCCAGGCTGGTCGCCGGCTGGTTGAGCCTCCGGACCTGTCCGTGGATCCGCGCCGCTGGAGCCTCCCCCTCGGTGAGGAAGAGGTCTGACGCGCCCAGCTTCTCCATGGCGCTCAGGTAGCGATCGATGGCATCTGACGACTCGATCATGACAGCTCCCAGGCTGCGGCCATGGTATCAACCGCGTCGTGCAGCCTCTCGCTCCCCGGCTCCTGGTGATCGACAACTACGACTCGTTCACATTCAACCTCGTCCAGGCATTCCGGTCGCTGGGGGCGGCGGTCTCGGTCGCTCGAAACGACGCGATCACCGTGCCCGACGCCCTCGCCGCCCGTCCCACCCACCTCCTCATCTCCCCTGGCCCCGGGCGCCCTGAGGATGGTGGGGTGAGCATGGCGCTGCTGTCAGCCGCGATCGGGCGCATTCCCATCCTCGGTGTCTGCCTCGGCCACCAGGCACTCGCCGCGGTGCTCGGGGGGCGAATCGTGCCTGCGAAGACCTTGATGCATGGCAAAGCCTCCCGAATCCAGCACGACGGCGCTGGACTGTTCGCCGGGCTCTCCAGGCCAATGAAGGTCGGCCGCTACCACTCCCTCGCCGTCGAAGCGGCCAGCCTGCCCGATGTCCTCCAGATCACAGCCCGCACAGACGATGGCGAGATCATGGCGATGCGACACCGCTCTCTGCCCGCCATCGGAGTTCAATTCCACCCGGAGAGCGTGCTGACTCCAGAAGGGCTAGCCCTCATGCGGAATTTCCTCCGCCCTTGACGGTATTGCCCCTCAAAGGTCTAAAGTTCTGCCAGCGGCGTCCGACTACAGGGCATGATCCCTGGCCTGACATCCACCGAAGACCGCACCGAGAGCAACGATCCAGCCCTGATCGCCTCCAGAGAGGGTCGGATCGGCTTCAGCAACCCGGCCGCCGCGGCGCTCTATGACCTCCCTGTCGGAGCCTCGCTCCCCCACCCGCTCCCCACAGAAGGCTGCGAGCTTGCCTGGGCAGGTCACCCGGATCGAGCGGGAGGCAGACAACCAACGCCTCCGAGAGGAAAACCGCCGCCTGAGTCCGCTCGTCCGGATCGATCCGCTGACCGGGCGGGCTTTGGTCATGCTTCCGGACACGACCCTCTTGAGATCCGTCCAGAGGACTCGCGCCCGGAAAAGATGGGGTCGTCCCAAAGGGACGAGGGAGTGGGGAAGATACCGCTTCCCCATCAAAAAAAAGCAGCCTCGGTCATTGTTACCGGACAGTGTCTGGAACAATGACCGAGGCCACCGGGCTGCTCAACCGCCAGGGACTCTCGGAGCGACTCTGCGCGGAGTGCGATCGGCTGGAGCGGGGCAGCGGAAACCTCACTGCGATCCGCATCGATCTCGACGCCACTCCTGAGCACCTTCCGACCTCAGCGTCCCTGGCTCATCGCCCTGCCCGCCTCCAGCCTGACTCACGAGGTGCTCTCACTGCGAGAGCTGGTGCCGGATCTGCGAGCGGAGGGCCTGAGCCTCACCGGCTTCACTGGCAGCAGCCGGGGGCTGGAGGCAATGGTTCTGCTTCGACCAGATGCGATCGTCCTTCACCCCCGGATGCTGACCGGCAGGACTCCCGATGCTCTGGAGCGCCTCTGCGAGACTGCGCACAGTCTCAGGTGTGAAGTCCTCGCAGACCAAATCCCCGATGGGAAGCTCACCGACAGGGCTCGACGCTGAGGATTCAAGGCATCTCAAAGTAAGACGCCACTGCTGCTTCAGGGCGTAAGCCCAGCGCGTAAAGCCACGTCTTCAGCCTCAAGCTCAGCCACAGTCTCATCTTCGACAACGCGCCGGTTGGAGGGTACGAGCCCCTGGACTAAACGACGATGGTCACTCTCGTCGACAACCTCCTCTAAGCTCTCAAGTTACCAACCGGGAACGTAGACAATGCCTGAAGAAATCACCTGGATTGCGCTCGGACAGTCCGTGCTCTTTGCCGTCATCATCCTGGCCATCGGTTGGATGGTCAGCAAGTGGGCCAACCTCGTCATCATGAGCGTCGCCCGTGGCCGCCAGCTCGACGAAGCACTCTCCCGCTTCATGGCCTCCATCGCTCAGTATGCCATCCTGGCAGCAGCGCTCATCACTTCCCTGGGTGCGGTCGGAGTTGAGACCACCAGTCTGGTCGCCATCTTCGCCTCCGCCGGTCTCGCGATCGGTCTGGCACTGCAGGGCAGCCTCGCCAACTTTGCCAGCGGCGTGATGATCCTCTTCTTCCGTCCGTTCAACCTCGGTGACCTGATCGACGCCGGCGGTCACCTCGGCGAGGTCAAGGACATCGGCCTGTTCGCCACCACGATGCACAATCCCAACAACGACAAGATCATCGTGCCCAACTCCGCCATCACCGGCAGCAGCATCATCAACCACACCGCGCTCGGCACCCGACGCGGCTCGGTCGATGTCGGCGTGGCGTACGGCTCGGACGTCGGCAAGGCCATCGAGGTGCTCCAGGCAGCGGCCAACACCACCGCTCTCGTCCTCGACACCCCCGCCCCGGCCGTCGCGCTGGTCGGACTCGGTGCCAGCTCGGTGGACTTCCAGGTTCACTGCTGGTGCAACAGTGCAGACTACCTCGGCATGATGCACAACGTCCGTCGGGCCCTCTACGAAGGTCTCAACGAGGCCGGCATCGACATCCCGTTCAATCAGATCGTCGTCCATCAGGCCGAGTAATGTCCCAACCACCGGCTCGGATCACAGCATCCGGGCCGGTGACTCCCCACAGTCCGTTAGATTGGCTCCATGAGCCGAATCCTCATCATCCAGACCGGCAGTGTCGAGTCCGAGATCAGCGCGCGCTACGGAAACTACAGCGCCTGGTTCCTCGACGCCCTCCCCGACGGACACCAACGCTGCACCATCATTCGGCCATTCGACGGTGAGGCACTTCCCGCAGCCGACGCACTGGCAGACTACGCCGGGGTGCTCCTGACCGGCTCTCGGCTCTCCGTCCGCGCAGAGCAGCCCTGGATGGCCCCGCTGGGGCACTGGGCGGTCCAGGCCGCCGCGCACAAGCCGGTGCTCGGGGTGTGCTTCGGCCACCAACTCATCGGCGAAGCGCTCGGCGGTCGAGTCGAGAAGAACCCGGAAGGCCTTGAGGCCGGGACCATCTCAGTGACCCTCACCGACGCCGGGCGCGCTGATCCCCTGTTTGAGGGGATGCCCTGGGACATCGCGGTGCAGTCTTCTCACACCGACGTCCTGGTCGTCCCTCCGCCCGGTGCCGTCCGCCTCGCCGGAAACCGCAACACCACCTGGCAGGCCTACGCCTGGGGGCCGCGACTGCGTGCAGTGCAGTTCCACCCCGAGCTTCGCCCGGAGATCTGCCGGGATATCTTCGCCAGCCGCGGCTGGGAAGTCCCCGTCACGGCCTCCGAGCATGGCCGACAGATCCTCGAGCGCTGGGATCGCAACTGGGTCCGCGGATAGACGTCCGCGGACAAACTCCACGGACAAAACCTGCAGTCCTCAGTCGACGACCTCGACCTCGTCCCGGCTGACCGAGCGGATGAGGTCTCGCAGCTCCGCCGCCCGCTCCGGCTGGGACTCCCGCCAGACGTCCCGCAGCTGACCGATGAGGTCCTTGCCCCGGCGGAAGGCGCCGACGAGGGAGCCGGAAATGTCGGTGGGGCTGATGATCTTCTCCAGGATCTCTCCCAGCGAGCGCCCCTCCGCCCACCACTGCCCGATGACGATGAACTGGTGGTC
This sequence comes from Myxococcota bacterium, assembly GCA_047621685.1. Classification (GTDB taxonomy): domain Bacteria; phylum Myxococcota_A; class UBA796; order UBA796; family UBA796; genus JAQXDW01. Next base: position 11,640 of record JBLHNG010000160.1, read on the forward strand.
CCAGGTGGTCGGCAGCCCGGTCAACTCCTCAGCGGCAAGCACGACATCGCTGCCCTGGACCTGTGCGATCTGACGCCCGAGCCCCTTGTACTGCCGGCTCTCTGGAACACCGACTCCGCGTGGAAGCTCCGCGCACATTCCGCAGCAGACCCCAAACAGCACATCGACGGGCATGCCCTCGAAGTGACCGCCGAGGACCAGCTCAGTGGTGAACATCTCCTGGATCTGGACGTTGGAGAGCACTGAGGCGCCCGCATTGAACGTGAGGTCTTCCTGGAGGTAGCCGCAGTTGACCAGAAACTGGACCCGCTGCTCGAACTCCGCCCAGGTCTCGTTCTTGCCCGACAGCGCCTGCCGCTTCAGCTTGTTGAGCTTCTTGACCTTGTGCTTCATGTCAGACTTCGAGGTGTGCTCGCCGTCCCAACCATTCGCCAGGAGCTGCTTCTCCAGCAGCTTCGCGCTTGCGGCGTCGGTTTCGGCCTTGCGATCCCGGAAGAACGCCAGGAACGACCGCTCAACGAGCTGACGAATGCGCGCGGAGTCATG
>JBLHNG010000161.1:0-12179 GCA_047621685.1 Myxococcota bacterium
GCTTGAGCTGGTCGCGCCTGCTGGCAATGTCACCCTCTACAGCAGCGCTGCCCTCGCCGGCATCCGCTGACTTCATCGGGAAGTGGTAGCATCGAGTGGCTAGGAGTCCTCCATGCTGGCCGCAGCCCTGCTCATCGCCTCCGCCACCGCGGGCACCTTCGAAGTGACCCTGGACGCCGCGCGTGACAAGATCGCCGACGGAGACCTCGCCACCGCCGCGGGCTACATCCGCGCGGCCAAGAGCTATGCTCCAGAGTCCCCGGACATCCTGGAACCCGATGAGCTGGGCCGGATCTGGCTGTATCGCGGTGTGATTGCATCGAAGGTGGGGGAGGACGAGGACGAGGTGATGGACCTCTGGCGTCAGGCCTTCGTGGTGAGTCCAGACATCCAGTGGGACGAGATCGCGATGACCAGCGGTCCGGAGCGCGATCTGTTTGAGGCGCTGCGCCAGGAGGTCCAGGGGCGTCCCCGGGTCTCGGCGATGGTGCCTGAGAAGCTCGGCGCAGCGAAGATCTATGTCGACGGCGGCAAGCGCATCTCTGGCGATGGGGTGCGTGAGGGCATGCACCTCGGCCAGATCACCTGTCCCGATGAGCAGGGCACCTTTGGAGTCTGGACCGACTTCACGGAGCGCAAGTTCGACTGGCTGACGCTCTGCCCGGGCGGGGTGGACACCTCGGTCGTGGCCACCGACGACGAAGAGGACGAGTTCGGCGACTTCGGTCCTGCCTTCGGCGGGGGTGGTGTCGCAGAGGGGCCAGGCGATCCGCTGCCGCCCGCACCGGTCGAGCCTCGGGTCTCCGTCTCGATGCCCCTGCTGTTGTCCGCTGGGGGCACTGCGCTGATCAGCGGCGGCCTGTACCTCGCCGCACTCAGCAGCCGCGGCCAGTTCGACGATCTCACCAACCCTGATCTCCAGACTGCAGCGAACGTTTCCGACCAGCGCAAGAAGACGAACACCCGGGTCTACCTCTCCGCAGGTGCAGGGGTGGCCGCAGTCGGCCTGTACACCGCCGCCTTCCTCGATCTGGACTTCTGATCAGAGATGATGCCCTGGTATGATTTCCCGAACCAGGGCAGATGAGATAGAGGCACCGCCATGGAATTCACGCTTGAGTTTGAGCGACCCATCATCGAGCTGCAGAAGCGCATCGAGTCTCTGCGGGAGATGGAGCGGACCAGCGGAACGGATCTCTCCGCCGCGATCGTCCAGCTTCAGACCCAGGCTGCGAAGCTCCAGACGCAGATATTCTCTGCGCTGACTCCCTGGCAGCAGGCCCAGCTCTCCCGCCACCCGGGCCGGCCCTACACCCTGGACTACATCGCCGGGTTGTTCACCGACTGGACCGAACTTCACGGCGACAGAGCTGGTCACGATGACCAGTCCATCGTCTGCGGTCTCGCCCGGTTCGGCACCACTCCGATCGCGGTCATCGGCCACCAGAAGGGGCGGAACACCAAGGACAACCTCTTCCGCAACTTCGGCATGCCCCGCCCGGAAGGCTACCGAAAGGCGCTGCGGCTGATGGAGCTGGCCAACCGGTTTGGTCGTCCGATCATCACCTTCATCGACACCCCCGGCGCCTACCCTGGCATCGACGCTGAAGTCCGCGGACAGGCCGAGGCCATTGCCCGAAACATCATGGAGATGGCCACCTTCAAGGTTCCGATCATCTGCTGTGTCATCGGTGAGGGTGGCAGCGGCGGCGCGCTGGCCATCGGGGTCGGCAATCGGGTCCTGATGCTGGAGAACGCCATCTACTCGGTCATCTCTCCAGAAGGCTGTGCGGCGATCCTCTGGCGAGACCGTGCGGAGGGGCCGGCTGCTGCCGCGGCCCTGCGCATCACTGCCGCAGACTGCCATCGCTTCGAGGTGGTCGACGAGCTGATCGAGGAGCCCCCTGGCGGTGCCCACCGGGACCTCGACACCACGGTCGCCTCCGTCGGTGTGGTCCTCCGCCGGCACCTCGACGACCTGCTCGCCATCCCCGCAGACATGCTCCCCGAGGACCGCTACCAGCGCTTCCGGAAGCTCGGCGTGTTCATCGAGGAGGCCATTCAGACCTCTGTCGCGGTGGTCGAGAGCCGGTGATTCTCCAAGCATCCGGAGCGATCCGGGGCACGGTCGTCATCCCGGGTGACAAGTCCCTGTCCCACCGGGCGCTGATGCTCAACGGCTTCGCCTCCGGGCGCGCCCGGGTCCGCGGGCTGCTCGACTCCGAGGATGTCGCCGCCACCGCCCGCTGCATGACCGCCCTCGGTGCAACGATCACCACTGAGGATGGCAGTGTCTTCGTCGAGGGCTGCGGCGGGGTGCTCTCTGAGCCGGCCGATGTGCTCAACTGCGGCAACTCCGGTACCACCATGCGGCTGCTGACCGGGCTGCTCGCTGGACAGTCCCTCCTGGCAGTGCTCACCGGGGACGACTCCCTGCGCTCCCGGCCGATGGCCCGGGTCTCCCACCCCCTGCGCACGATGGGCGCGCGCATCGACGGCCGCGCAGATGGTGGCCTGGCCCCGCTCGTGGTCCGTGGCGGTGCACTGACGAACCGCACCTTCCGCCCCGCCCACGCCAGCGCCCAGGTCAAGACCGCCCTCCTGCTCGCCGGACTCCAGGGCATGGGCACCCAGACCATCGTCGAGCCCCGACTGTCTCGGGACCACACCGAGCGCATGCTCGCGGCGATGGGTGTGAGCCTCCAACGAGAGGGCACTGCTGTCTCCCTCGTCGGCGGACAGCGCCTCACCGCTTGCGATGTGGACGTGCCTGGAGACATCTCCTCTGCGGCATTCTTCCTGGTCGCCGCCTCGATTCTCCCCGGCTCTCAGCTCCGCCTGACCGGCGTGGGCATCAACCCGACCCGGTCTGGCATCCTCGATGTGCTGTGGCGCATGGGCGCGGACATCACCATCGAGGACGCCCGGGAGGTCTGCGGCGAGCCGGTGGCTGACCTCGTCGTTCGCAGCGCGCCGCTGCACGGAACCACCATTGGCGGCGGGGAGATTCCCCGGCTCATCGACGAGCTGCCGGTGATCGCGGTCGCTGCTGCTGTCGCTTCCGGGCAGACCACGGTCACGGACGCTGCGGAGCTGAGGGTCAAGGAGTCCGACCGCATCGCCACCACCGTCGCGATGCTGCGCAGCTTCGGCGCCCGGATCACCCCACAGCCTGATGGCTTCGTGGTCGATGGTGGCACGCCTCTGCATTCCGGCGAGATCCACCCCCGCGGCGATCACCGCATCGCAATGGCGGGCGCAGTCGCTGGTCTCCTTGCTGGCGGCACCCTGTCGGATCCTGACTGCATGGCGGTCTCCTTTCCCGGCTTCCTGGCCACCCTCTCCGCGCTCCAGAGCTGATCGACATGCCCATCGCCATCGCCATCGACGGTCCAGCCTCCTCCGGCAAGGGCACGGTCGCCCGACTCACTGCCCGTCGCCTGGACTATGCCTACGTCGACACCGGCGCGATGTACCGGACCGTTGCCCTCATCGCGTCCCGTCGCGGGGTGTCAGATGACGACGGCGCTGCCCTCGGCGCGCTGACCGCAGGCCTGACCTTTCGGTTTGCCTGGGATGGGGAGCGGCTGCGTGTGTTCGTCAACGAAGAAGATGTCTCCGACACCATCCGGGCGGAAGCGGTAGGGCAGGGGGCGAGTCGGGTCTCGGTGCATCCACCGGTCCGCACCGCGCTCCTTGACCAGCAGCGCGCGCTCGCTGTCGGGGGCGGGGTGGTGATGGAGGGCCGTGACATCGGCACCGTCGTGCTCCCCAATGCCGAGCTGAAGATCTTCCTCGACGCCTCCCTCGATGTCCGAGCCACCCGACGCACCGCTGAGATGACCCGCCGTGGGCTGGCTGCTTCGCTGTCAGACATCCGCGAGGAGATCCGGGTCCGCGATGTCCGCGACCGCACCCGCCCGGTGGCCCCGCTCAAGCAGGCACCCGGTGCGATCTATGTCGACACCTCCGACATGACCGCCGCTTCCGCTGCCGAGCACATCGCGTCTCTGGCCGAGGCCCTGGCCTGATTCCGCGACCTTATCCCCACCACGCCCTCGATTGACAGGCCGTTGAGTACAGGATACTCGCGGGCCGAGCGGTCATCTATACCGCATGCGCGTCCGCGAAGAGAACGCGGCGCCCAGCCTCGGTGGAATGTTCCATCGGTACCGGCTGAATTACCTTCTCATCCAACCCAATCGCGAACGTGGGCCTCCACCTGCGCGCGAGTGAGCAAAAAACTACTTTATGTCTACAGACTTCAACCTCGACACCAACCCCAACGACATCTCTCAGGAGGACTTCGCGTCCTTCTTTGATGAGTACCTCAACCAGCGCAGCATCCGTGAGCAGTCCGTAGTCCAGGGACAGGTCATCGGAATCGAAGGCGACTGGGTGACGGTCGATGTCGGGTACAAGGCCGAGGGCATCATCGCGAAGAGCCAGTTCATCAACGAGGAAGGAGAGATGACCATCTCCGTCGGCGACACCGTCGATGTCTACCTCGACACGATGCACGAGGACGAAGGCCAGCTGATTCTCTCCAAGGAGAAGGCTGACCAGATGAAGGCCTGGGAAGAGATCTCTAAGGCCTACGAGAACAACCAGGTTGTCACCGGTCAGATCACCCAGCGCGTCAAGGGTGGCCTCTCCGTCGACATCGGTGTCAAGGCATTCCTCCCCGGCTCCCAGGTCGACCTCCGCCCGGTCAAGAACCTCGAGAAGCTGCTCGGCGAGGACATGGACTTCCGGATCATCAAGTTCAACCGTCGCCGGGGCAACATCGTCCTGAGCCGTCGTGTTCTGCTTGAGGAAGAGCGTCAGGTCAAGCGGACCGAGACCCTCAAGATGCTCGAGGTTGGCGCGATCGTCGACGGCGTGGTCAAGAACATCACCGACTACGGTGCGTTCATCGACCTCGGCGGCATCGACGGCCTCCTCCACATCACCGACATGACCTACGGCCGGATCACCCATCCCTCCGAGATGGTCAAGGTCGGTCAGGTCCTTGAGGTCAAGATCCTCAAGTACGACGCCGAGTCCCAGCGCGTCAGCCTCGGCTACAAGCAGATCCGTCCCGATCCGTGGGAAGAGGTCGAGTTCAAGTACCCCGTCGGCGCCATCGTGCGCGGTAAGGTCGTCTCGATGCCCGACTACGGCGCCTTCATCGAGCTGGAAGATGGCATCGAGGGTCTGGTCCACATCTCCGAGATGACTTGGAACAAGCGCATCAAGCACCCCTCCAAGCTCGTCGAAGTTGGCGATGTGGTCGAGGCCAAGGTGCTCGGTGTCGACGTCGAGGGCCAGCGGATCTCCCTGGGCATGCGTCAGCTCGAGAGCAACCCCTGGGATCTCGTCGAGGAGTCCTACCCGATCGGCTCGATCGTCTCGGGCAAGGTCCGGAACATCACCGACTTCGGCATCTTTGTCGGCGTGGAAGAGGGCATCGACGGCCTCGTCCACATCTCCGACCTCTCCTGGTCGCAGCGCATTCGCCACCCCTCTGAGGTCTACAAGAAGGGTGACGAGGTCGAGGCTCGCGTGTTGAACATCGACCGCGATGGCGAGCGCTTCTCCCTCGGGATCAAGCAGCTCTCCGACGACCCGTGGCTCTCGGTCCACAGTCGCTACTTCCTCGGTCAGCTCGTCAAGGGCCGCATCGTCAGCCACACCGACTTCGGCATCTTCGTCGAGATCGAAGACGGCGTCGAGGGTCTCGTGCACATGTCCGAGCTTCTCCACGAGGAAGAGTGGGAAGCCCACTACCAGCTCGGTGTCGAGATCAGCGTCGAGATCCGTCGCATCGATCCCCACGACCGCAAGATCTCCCTGTCGGAGAAGGATGCGGTTCAGCGCGGCGACAACGAGACCTCGGTTGAGGAGTACATGGCCCGTCAGGGTGAGTCCACCTCTCGTCTCGGCGACGTTCTCGGTGACCTCTCCAAGAAGCTCGGCAGCTGATCCTCCGGTGATCTGCTGACTCCTCGGAGTCTTCGCCCCCGCCATCTGGTTCGCCGGATGGCGGGGGCTCTTTTCTTCTGGATCCCGCTATGATTGCGGTGACGAAACGGGGGACAGCATGATCTGGATTCTTGGCGCGCTGCTGGCGGGCTGCAGCGACGATGATCCCATCTACGACACCTGCACCGAGCCGGCGGACTGTGTGGTTCCCGAAGAGGCCACTGCGGTCTGCCTGGAGAAGTCCGACGAGGGGTACTGCTCCTGGGAGTGCGCGGTCGATGGCGACTGTGCGGAGGACACTGGCGACTCGGATCGGATCTGTGCGAGCTTCGAGAGTGATGATGCGATGTACTGTTTCCCCTCTTGTGAGGACGACGGAGAGAGCTGTCCCGACGGCCTGAGCTGTCGCAGCACCGGCGGCGGGAGTGAGAACCGCAAGGTCTGCTTCCCCGACAGCAGCGACACCACCAACTGAGGGACCGCTACTCCGCGATCCCCAGCGCCTTGCGGACCGCCCCCGGCAACTCGGCGGCCTCCATCGCCACAACCTCCTGTTGAGGACGGTCGTAGGCATCTCGCGGCAGCTCCCCGAGCGGATAGCGGCGGATGCTGCCCCTGGTGGTGAGGATGTAGACGTCGGTCTCAGTGCGGGCGACGGTAAACGAGGCGAACCAGTCCCGCAGCTTCTTCTCCGCTTTGGGCAGGACCTTGTCGATGAGCTCCGCCCGGGTGGCAACCTGGGAGACACGGTCGTACTGCTCCTTGCGGTCGATTTCGTAGGCGATGTAGCGGTCGGTGTGGGGGTCGTAGACCCAGCCGTACTCGCCCCACTGGTCGGCGCGGAAGGTGAACGCTGGGTAGCGGTCGAGGTTCCAGAACAGGTTCATCGGCAGGTTCTTCATCGGGAGATTCGTCATCGGGGCTCGTGCTGTGTCCAGTAGGTCTGTTTGTGCTTGAAGCGGGTCATCCAGCGCAGGGCACGCTCGGCACCCGCTTCGGAGAGGTGCCAGGAGATGCGGAACTCGTTGCCGTTGTCGTCCTGACGCCAGAGGGCCCACTGTGGGCGGAGGGGGAGGGGCTTGTGGAGGTGGGTCAGGGAGATGTTGATGAGGGCATCCACCTCAATGAGCGTGGTCACCAGATCAGCATCTCCTGGGCAGTACACCCAGAGGTACATCTGCGGCTCTGCGGCGATGTGGGGCACCTCAAAGGAGCAGAACCGATCCAGCCAGACCACCCAGCATGAGCCCCATGACGAAACAAGCCCTCACCGAGGACCTCAATCTCTTCCGCAGCCTGACCAGCCTCCTCCCGAGAGATCCGCTCGGCGAGCAGGTCCTCGAAGATCGCAATGAGCCGTGAGTCTGGAGACGCAGTCATGCCTCGATTGTAAGCGAGCCGACAGCACATCGACAGCCAGCATCACCGTCCATCTGGTATTAAGGGTACGACCACACCGGTTGCCATGGAGCCCGTCTTGAAGGCCAGCCAGATCGTCCTGCTCATTGTCGCGCTCATCGTCATCTTCGTCGGCGTGCTGTTCACCCTCCAGAACGGCGGGCGCGTGACGGACCTGTCCCTGTCGTTTGGCTTTGGGGCCGGTTCTTTTCAGCTTGCCAACCCCGTGCCGGTGCCCTGGCTGATGTGGATCGCGTTTGCTGTCGGTCTCTCTGCCGGCGGAGGTTGGGGGCTTCTCCAGCGCTTCTCGTCTGGGCGGCAGATCCGGGAGATGCAGCGCAAGCTCGCCCGCGCCGGCACCTCGGGCGGCAGCGACCCCTGGAAGTCGTAGCTCGGAGTCCCTGAGTCGGTGGATGGTTCGACCAGCCCGGCATAGAACCTGGAGATGTCAGCCCTCCTGGTGATCCTCTCCGCCTGCACCAACACCCCATCTCCACCACAGAGCACGCCCGCGGTGCCAGATGGCCCGGTCCATGTCCAGCTGGGGCAGGGCAGTCCGGTGGAGAACCCGATCTCTTCAGAGCAGCTCGTGGCGGTCTATCCAGACCTCGCGCTGCTGGAGGAGCTTCCACGACTGGCAGTGGTCGGGGTGATGAACCTCGTCCCAGCACTGTGTGAGCCCTGCGAGGACTCCCTGGCTGTCTGCGCCATGGCCCCGCCGACGGGCTGTGAGAACGTGCCGGTTCTGGTCGCCCGCGCAGTCCGGGTTGCCGCAGAAGGTGGCGATCCCAATGTCATCCGTGCTGCGGTCTCGTATGCGGATGTCTGGGTCGCCGATGCCACTCGAGCGGAGAGTGGTGCGGTCGATGTGGAGGTCTGGATCGATGCCTCTTCCCCCTCCACCTCTGAGACGCTCGCCCGACTCGCGGCAGTCTCTGAGGCGGTCGGCGATGTCCCCATCCAGTGGCACCTCCGGGTGTTCTGGGACGACGAAGTGGAAGAAGAGCTTCCCGGAGCACTGGCCCTGCTGGCTGCCGAGGAGCAGTCCGCCGGTCTGGCGTTCCTCAAGGCTGGCGGCGAGGCTCCCGGGGTGATCCCCGATGCTGCGATCTTCCATGCCCGTCAGGGTGAGGCGGCGCTGACAGAGCGCCTCAAGGCAGAGCAGGCGGTAGCGCGGTCAAAAGGTGTCCGTTCGACCCCGACGTGGTTTGTGGAGGGTTACCGTCTCCGTGGACTTCAGGGTGAGCAGACCATCACCAACACCATCCAACAGTCCTGGAAGGATCTCAAGATGGCGTCTTCAGCACAGGAACTCGACCAGCCATGAGTCGTCTCAATCCCGGACGGCTTGCCGCCGGTCGCACCCTCATCGCCGTGGAGCGGGGCGGTCACGCTGAAGATCTCCTCGCCGAGCTGGCTCCGAAGCAGCCCAACGATCGTGCCCTGTCCTGGCACCTCGCGCTGGGCGTCCTCCGCCGACAGGGGGCACTGGATGCCGCGCTCAAGCCGCACCTCTCTCGTGCCATCCACCGCCTCGACCCCGCCCCCCGCATCGCCCTTCGCATTGGCCTGTTTGAGGCAATGCTCTCCCGCACGCCCCTGCATGCCGCAGTCGATCAGGCCGTCGAGCTGACCCGTCGGCTCGGTGGAGCGCGGGCCTCGGGGCTGGTCAATGCGGTGCTTCGAAAGGCCGGGAAGGGGACTCTGTCCGACGATCCGATGCTCGACGTACCCGACTGGCTGGCCGCGGAGTGGTCGGAGTGGCCCGACTGGATCGCGAAGACGAGAGAGCCCGCTCGGCTCTGCGTGGTCACCTCCGATGCCACCCCGCCCGCAGAGCTTGCCAGCGAGCCTGCCGAAGCTGCCGGTGAGACCGTGCCCGGTGCGTTCTGGGTGTCCGACACCAGCGGTGCCATTGAGCAGTGGCCGGGATTTGACGACGGGAAGTGGTGGATCATGGATCCAGCCGCCGCAGCAGTCGCCGACCTCTGCACCGGCCCCCGCATCCTCGATGCCTGCGCAGCACCCGGTGGAAAGAGCTTCCGGCTCATCGCTGGGGGGGCCGACGTGCTCTCGGTGGATCTGATGGCGGAGCGGCTGGTGCGCCTCCAGGAAGGGGCCGACCGCCTCAAGCTCCCGGTAAAGACCCGCCAGCACGACTGGCTGACCGGCCCGATCGGCGACCTCGGCACCTTCGACACCGTGCTGGTCGATGCCCCCTGCACCGGCCTCGGTGTCATCCGTCGCCACCCGGAGATCCGCTGGCGTCGCCTCAAGAGCGATCCAGCCGCTATGGCATTCCGTCAGCGTCGGATCCTGAAAGCCGCTGCGGAGCATGTCGCCCCGGATGGGCAGCTGATCTACGCGGTGTGCTCTCCGATGTCTGCGGAGGGTGAGGCCGTGGCCGGCAGCCTGGCAGGCTTTACCATCACCGGGGGGTGGGCCAGTCGGCCGCCTGCTGGTGACGAGGATGCCTTCCAGGCGTTTGTCTTGACCCGGTCCTGAGGACGACAGAAGATGGCCCCCCGCACCAAGAAGAAGAAGGCGAAGAAGTCCGCTGCAGACACCCCGATGATGCGGCAGTACCTCAAGCTGAAGGCCTCCGTCCCCGATGCCATCCTCCTGTACCGGATGGGCGACTTCTATGAGCTGTTCTTCCAGGACGCGGTGGATGCGGCGGAGCTGCTTGAGCTGACCCTGACCAGCCGCAACAAGGATGACCCAGACAGCATCCCGATGGCCGGCGTGCCGCACCACGCGATGCCCGTCTACCTCAAGCGCCTGATCGCGCTGGGCAAGAAGGTCGCGATCGCCGAGCAGAAGGTCAACCCCGACAACCCGAAGATGATGGACCGCGAGCTGGTCCGGGTGGTCACCCCGGGCATGCCGATGGACGACGACAGTCTGGAGGCGCGGGAGAGCTGCTGGCTGGCCGGGATCTGTCAGCGGAAGGGCGGCCTGATCGGCATGGCGTTCCTCGACTTCTCGACCGGTGAGTTCCGGCTCACCGAGGTCGCGGACATTCACGATGCCGTCGCCGAGCTGGAGCGCATGGAGCCTCGGGAGCTGGTGGTTCCCGAGGGGCTCGCGGAGGCCGAGGAGCTGAAGTACCTGCTCAGTCTCACCTCCCACACCACTCCAGATCCGGCATGGTTCGACATCGACGCCGGTCAGCGCGCGGTCTGCCAGATACTCGGTACCCGGGATCTCGCCGGCTTTGGTGCCACCGAGCTGACCGCGGCCATTGGTGCGGCTGGCGCGGTGATCTCGTATGCCCGGGAGACGGCCCGGGTCGGCCTGAAGCACATCAACGCGGTGAAGCCCTACATCGTCTCTGGCCACATGGTGTTCGACGAAGCCACCCGGCGTAACCTGGAGATTCTCCGGCCAATGCGGGGATCGGGTCGGAAGGGTACCCTGCTGTGGCTGCTCGACCGCACGTGCACCGCGATGGGTGGCCGAAGGATGCGGGAGTGGCTGTCCCGCCCGCTGGTGGATGTCACTGCCATCGAGGCGCGCCAGGATGCCATCGCGGCGCTGTGGGATGGACCACTTCGTCGGGGGATTCGCAGCAACCTCAAGCAGGTCGCCGACCTGGAGCGTCTCGCCGGTCGGGTCGCACAGGGCACCGCAAACGCCCGCGACCTCATCGCCCTTGCAGCCTCCCTGGCCGCGCTCCCCGCAGTCTTTAGCCCCCTCCGCCCGATCAAGGCGTTCGCAGGCCACCTCCCCACTGACCTCGTCCAGGAAGTTCAGAAGGACATCGCGACGTGGCTCATCGACGATCCGCCGACCTCGACCACGGATGGCGGGATCATCAAGCCCGGTGCGCACAAGCCGCTCGATGAGCTGATCTCCCTGTCGCGAGATGGCAAGTCCTCGATGGCCAAGATGGAGGTCCGCGAGAAGGGGAAGACGGGCATCACCAGCCTCAAGGTCAAGCACAACCGGGTGTTTGGCTACTTCCTGGAGGTCACCGCAGCCAACCTGCACAAGGTGCCGACAACCTGGATCCGCAAGCAGACCCTGGCCAATGCCGAGCGCTACATCACCCCGGAGCTGAAGGAATTCGAGGAGAAAGTCCTCGGGGCGGATGAGCGTCGCAAGGCCATGGAGTACGACCTGTTCAATGCGCTGCGGCTTCGAGTGACGTCCGCGGTGGCCCGGCTCCAGGCCCTCGCCGGTGCGGTCTCTTTCCTCGACGCCATCGCTGCACTCACCGATCTCGCCGTCGAGAACCGCTATGTGCGCCCGCTGGTGCATGCCGGGGACGACCTGGAGATCATCGAGGGGCGGCATCCGGTGGTCGAGTCGATGAACATGGAGGAGCGGTTCGTTCCCAACGACCTCCTCATGGACAGCTCTCGGCGGCTCATCATCCTCACTGGTCCCAACATGGCCGGTAAGTCCACGGTCATGCGCCAGATCGCCCTCATCGCCCTGATGGCCCAGATCGGCAGCTTCGTGCCTGCGAAGCGTGCGCGCATTGGCGTCTGCGACCGCATCTTCGTGCGGGTGGGGGCCTCTGACGATCTCGCCCGGGGTCGCAGCACCTTCATGGTGGAGATGTCTGAGACCGCGCTCATCCTCAACCAGGCCACCAGCCGCTCCCTCGTCCTGCTCGATGAGATCGGCCGGGGAACCAGCACCTACGACGGGCTCTCCATTGCCTGGGCGGTCGCAGAAGCGGTCCATGATCGGCTGCGTGCGCGCACCATCTTCGCGACCCACTACCACGAGCTGACCGCGCTGGCCGACAGCCGACCCCGTGCCGCAAACCTCCACATTGCAGTGAGTGAGTGGGGGAATCAGATCAT
>JBLHNG010000162.1:0-12166 GCA_047621685.1 Myxococcota bacterium
TGTCCTGCTCGCCCTTCGGTCTTCTCAGCCAGGGGCGCTCTCAGCCTCGTGGCTTTCGATATCGAAGGGTCCTCCCTCACCGGATGGTTGAGATTCGCCATCGTCGGCGCCATGCTTTTTCTGGCCACTCCGCCCCAACGCAGACCTCCGGCCTGCTTATGGCGCTGCGCTCAAGGGGGCTGCACTACTGCGTTCGCCTTCGGCTCACTACGGTCGTCGCTCCCCTGGGCTACCCACCTTGTGGCCCCACCCCGACACCCGCAGCTTAGCGCACGTCGGCTCACTCAGAGGCCCGTCCTACAGCACTCAGAGCGCCGAGTGCTCGCAGGGATGTCACATCCGCATCGGACTCCACGCAGCATCCCGGATGAAGCTCCCGTTGAGATACTCGCGCTCGATCACCCCTGCCATTTCCTCGGCATCCCGATACTTCTCCCAGTTCACTCGGATCACTGGCACCATCCGCGCAATATCCTCAATAAACGCTTCATACTCCGCATGAAGCATCCGCAGATAGTCCATCTGAATCCCCGATTCCACATCCCGTGAGCGCTGCCGAATCCGCTTCATCGACGTCTCCGGCGAGAGGTCGAGGTACACGATGATGTTTGGCCGGCACATAAAGTTCGACATGTGCTTGAACAGGTCGAGGTAGTTCCGGTAGTCCCGCTCATCCATCAGCTTGAGGTTCACCAGGGTCTTCGCAAAGACCGCATCCTCGTAGATGGTGCGATCCTGGATCCCACCGCCACCGCGCCAGATGACCTCTTGATGCTGCTGAAACCGGCGGTTGAGCAGGTAGATCTGCGTAGCAAACGCATACCGGGCGGTGTCGTTGTAGAAGTCCTCGAGGTACTCGTTGTCGGCCACCGGCTCGTAGTAAACGGGCAGGCCGAGGTGCTCTCCCAGGGCGGTGGCGAGGGTGGTCTTTCCGGCCCCAATGAGGCCGGCGATACCGATGAATAGATCCTGAAGTGGCTGCTTATCGGGCATGACGCATGCCGTATCCCCACAAGGGAGACCGCTGCAACGCTATAAAGGTCACCATGCTTCGATCTCAGCTAATCCTGTCCGCCCTGCTCCTCCTCGCCTGCGGTGGCCTGATGGGCGAAGAACCGGACCAGATCCGAGTTCCCCCGTCCGAACCGGTCAACATCGCACCGCCCACGAAGCCCCTGCCCGGCGTGGCGCTGCCCCCGGTCGAGGCGGAGGCTCCCCCGCCGGACCCCTGCCTGGAGCCCACCCCCACGCCCGCCCCCCAGGGCTGTGTGATCGCCTCCATCACCTGCGGCGACACCATCCAGGGCAACAACGAATTCGGGAATTCAAATTTCGACGACGACTTCTACCAGAGCAAGTTCTGCACCCCCCAGCGCAACAAGTACGTTGAGGCCCCCGAAGCAGTCTACATGCTCGACGTCCCCGCCGACATCAAGGCAGTGGTCACCCTGACCAGTGAGTGCGAGGACCTCGACATCGTCGCGATAAGCTGGAATGAGGCCGGTCGCTGCCCGACCATCAAGCACAACATCTCCGAGTGCGAGATGGACACCCACCTCGGCGGCGGCAGCGTGACAATGACCACGGTCACCCGCGCGCAGAAGTACCTCATTGCGGTGGATGGCAAAAAGGGCGCGACCGGAAACTTCGAATTGGCGGTAGAGTGCTCAGAGTACCGGTGAGTTCCCGGTTCTTCAGGAGCATGTGATGGCAGGAAGACGCGGGTCAGTCGTAGCGGTAGTCGTGTCTCTGGACAGCCCAACATGAGCGAAGAACGCTACACCACCATCGATGATCCCGAAGGCAACTACATCTTCGCCCTGGAGATCGACGGCGTGGAGATTGCGCACTTCATGGAGTGCTCGGGGATGAAGTCCACGACCGAGGTCTTCGAGATCCAGGAAGGCGGCGTGAACGACCGGGTCCACAAGATACCGGGGCAGAGCAAGTGGGAGAACATCCAGCTGCGCTACGGCGTGACCTCGGACACCTCCCTGCTCGGCTGGAGAAACGAGATCCTCCAGGATCAGTTCTCCGAGAGCAACTTCCGAAATGGCTCGATCATCTTGAAGAACAACAAGATGGAGACCGTCCGGCGGTACAACTTCAAGTCCGCATGGCCCGTCGCATGGGAGGGACCATCCCTCTCATCAAGCGGATCTGAGCTGGCGGTGGAGATGCTTGAGATCGCCCACCACGGCATCGAGATCAGCTGAGTCCAGGGCCTACAGCGAGACCCGCGCCCAGGCCATCGCCGTCCAGGTCGGGTAGAGCGAGGAGATGTCGACCTCGCCGGCCATCAGCTGGTAGTCCGGCGGCTGGAACTCCCCTTCCCCGCCGAACAGGTACTGCACCCCGCCGTTGAGGGTGACCCGGCTGCCGATGTTGTAGGCGGCGGTGGGAAACAGCAGGCCGGTCTGATCGGCAAGGTTCAGCGCAGTGGTTGCGGTGATGGTGAGGTCTTCGGTCGCGCCGAGCTGAGCGACCAGCAGCCCATACCACTGCCCCAGCGTCAGCCGATACTCATCGGGGACCTCGGGCAGGTAGTCCTCAATCTCTGGGTACGCTGCACAGGTGGAGAGGCTGGCGAGGGTGGGATCCTGTCGGGAGGACCAGTCATACAGCGCCGGAATCTGGCCGGATCCGTCGTGGTAGACCTGGGTGGCGACGTAGAGGTGCTCCATGACGTTGAAGGAGTAGTCCACACCTGCGGCGACCTTCATCGCGCCCTCGTCCGTCCCGGTCAGGTCTCCCTGGAAGCCGCCCTCGACCCACCAGCCAACCTCGAAGTCGCCCTTGGCATCAAGGCCAGCGAACCAGCTCTCTCCATCCGACGAGCCGATGACCGCGATGTCCGTGGCGCCGACATGCACCGAGCCCCGAAGGCCTCCGCGAAAGGTCTGATAGTCATCCAGCGCAGCAACCAGCCCGGTGATCTGCGCCTCATCGCCGATGGGCACATTGACCCGGGCGGCGTCCACCCCGGCACGTTCCTGCCAGGGCTCGGTGAGCAGGACCTGGGAGAAGATGTCGGTGGGGTTAAAAAACAGCGCGCTGCCCCAGTTCACCGGCTGGCGACCGACCCGGATGTCTGCGGCAGGCAGCTTGACGTCGAGAAACAGCCGCTCAATGGAAGCGACGTCTCCGATCTCATCGTAGGTGCGGTTGACGTCAACGTCCCAGGCACACTCCTCGACAACTTCCTCCAGCGAGGGACCGCCGCCAGACAGACCGCCGAGCGAGCCCTCGATGGTCGGACGCATCAGCTCCAGCAGCTCTCCAGTCGCATAGCGCCCCTGGTCGAGTCGAGCCTCAAACGTCGTCTTCAGGGTGATTCGCTCATGGAGGTCCACTCGAAGTTGGGGTCGGATCCGCTCGGTGAGCGCCCAGTGGGTCGAGTCGGCGTCGGTGTAGCTCCCACGGACCTCGACATACCCCCTCAGGGAGACAGCATCAAAGCCTGCACCGGTGAGCAGGGCATCTCCAGAGAGGTCGACCGGGGCAGCAAGGGCATTCGGCAGCAAGAGTGTCAGCAGCATGGGGGTTCTTATACTCGCCTGCTCGTCAGGTTGCCGTCAGGATGCGTCCTGCCAGCCCTCCTCTGCGGAGACCCGACCGATCTCCTCACGGAGAAACGCCACCACCACTGCCACTCTGGGGACGCTGCGCAGCGCTCGGGGAACCACGATGTAGAACGGCGCGGCGGGGAGCGGGGGCAGGGTGACGGGCACCGGAACGAGGTCGGAGAGCCGAGCCTGAATGGCGGGCATCACCATGCAGCCCAGTCCCTGCTGAGCGGCGGCACGGAGGGCGGGGAAGCTGTTGGAGGTGAGCACCGGATCCCGACCGTCGAGCTGGGCGGAGATGTACTGTGCCAGCGCGGTGTGGGCGAGGTCGTCGCTCCACTGGAGCCAGTCGAGGTCTGCGGCGGTCGCCTTGGGGGGAAGAGCGGCGACATAGGCCGAGCTGGCGACCGCCCCGATCGGCACCGATGGCATGCGCTGGAACACCAGATCCCCAGCGGTGGGCCGGAAGGAGCGCAGGGCGATGTCGGCTTCATGGCGGGTGAGGTCGCGCATAAAGTTGTCGGCGAGGATGTCGATTCTCACCTTCGGGTATCGTCGACGAAGCTCCGGAATGAGCGGCGGCAGGACATCGACTGCGATCCCGGCGGGCACCGCGATCCGCACCACCCCCTCCGGCTCAGCGATCAGCCCCGACAGCGCGGCCACCCCCAGGCGAACCTGCTCGGCCATGCGCTCAACGTGGGGCCTCAGGGCGATGGCGGCATCCGTGGGGATGAGGCCGCTGCGGTGCCGATCGAACAGCCGCTGCCCGATGTGCTCCTCCAGGGCAGCGATCCGACGGGACACCGTCGCCTGACCGACCCCAAGCGATCGAGCGGCGGCGGTCAGGGTTCCAGCCTCCAGACAAGCGAGGAACAAGCGCAGATCATCCCAGGACGGTTCCATGGCACCACCATATCGCATCTATCCATCTAAAATTGGATGGATAGCATCCAATAACCGATGAAGACAAACCAAAACGAATGCGTGAAGCTCAGGTCACCCACCGGAGTCACCATGTCTCGCCTCATTGCCCTCACCGTCCTCCTCACCGGCTGCACCCTCACCCGGCACACGACCACCCCCACCACCATCCCCCTGGCCACCCCGGTCAGCGACCTCGCCGCCTTCCTCGCCACCCCCGGTCCGATCACCCATGAGGCGGTCACCGCAGCGCGATGGTCGATCCCGCTGTCGGGCCTCGTCGACCTCACCGACCCGACCGCCGAGGTGCTCACCGATGCTGACACCCCGATTGTTCTGCCGGTCCACGTCCTCACCCACCCCGACGCCGGGATGTTCATCGTCGACACTGGCGTCGACTCTGGTTCGGTGGACGGACGCGGCCCGGTTCGAGGGCTGATCCGCAGCTTCACCGCCTCCATGGAGCCCGTCGAGTCGCTGGCCGACATCCTCGCCCGGCAGCCCGCTCCCCTCGCCGGAGTGCTGCTCACCCACCTCCACCTCGACCACATCCTCGGCATCCCCGATGTCCCCGCCAGCACCCCGATGTTCATCGGGGAGGGAGAGACGGAGGCAAGGAAGGTGGAGTATGCGCTCACCCGGCGGACGATGCGGGCAGTGCTCGACGGACATGGGCCGCTGCACACCTGGCCTGTCGACGAAGCGATCTCTCTCGGCCCGGTCACCGCAGCCTGGGATGTGATCGGTGACGGTTCGCTCTGGGCGCTGGCGATGCCAGGACACACCCCGGGCAGCACCGCCTACCTCGCCCGGACCACTGCGGGGCCGGTGCTGTTCACCGGAGACACCTGCCACACCCGCTGGGGCTGGGAGCACGGGGTCACCCCAGGCACCTTCACCGCCGACCACGTCGCCAACCGGGACAGCCTCGCGCAGCTGAAGGCCCTCTCGGCGCTGACCCCGGCGATGACGGTCTATGTGGGTCATGAGCTGAGCGGGGCGGACACCGGAGTGGCGGCGCTGGACCAGTAGTCTCGCTTCCAAGGGGTAGACTGCCGGCGATGTCACTGATCGCCCTGCTCCTGTCTGCTGAGGCTGCACCGCCCCTGCTCTCCCCCGATCCCCGGGGTCACGCCCGCCCGGATCGCACCGTCGACATTGAGCGGCTCATGCTCGATCTCGACCTCGACCCGGATGCTGGTCAGGTCAGCGGCTCAGCACAGTACACCGTCCGGCGCCTCTCCCCAGGCCCCCTCACCCTCGACTACGCCGACATGGAGATCGAGGCCGTCGTCAGTGGTGAGATCCCGCTGACCTGGTGGTCGGAGGGAGATGTCCTGAAGGTGGAGCTTCCTGAGGATGCCACCACCGTCACCATCCACTACACCGCCACCCCCCGGCTCGGCATGCACTTCCGCATGTCCGCCCCCGACGCCTACGACGAGGTCTGGACTCAGGGAGAAGGCGAGGACAACCACCACTGGTTTCCGGCCTTTGATCACCCCAACGACCGGTTCATCTACGAGGGCGTCGTCCGGGCACCGGAGGGCTGGCAGGTGCTGACCAACAGCGGCAAGGAGGTGGTCAGCTACCTCGTGATGGTCGCCGCAGCCCGCTACGACATCCACACCCACCCCACTGACGACCGCTTCTCCGTCTGGGCGCCGCCGGGCACCTCCACGGAGGCCGTCTCCCGGGTGCTCGACGATCTGCCAGAGATGAACGCCCACTTCGAGGCGCGAACCGGCGTGGCGTACCCCTGGGGCGAGTACCGACAGGTGTTCGTGCAGCGGTTCATGTACGCCGGCATGGAGAACACCTCCGCCACCGTGCAGACGCTGCGCATGCTCCAGCCCGCGGCGGTCGAGGACACTGCTGGCGGGTGGATCCGGGGGGTCGTGGCCCACGAGCTGGCGCACCAGTGGTATGGCGATCTGCTGACCTGTCGAGACTGGCGGGAGCTGTGGCTCAACGAGGGGTTCGCCACCTTCATGGCTGCGGACTGGATGACCGCCCAGAACGGCGAGGCGGTCTGGGCAGATCAGGTGGCGGGCTGGTATCGCTCCGCCCAGACCGGATCGGCCCTC
The DNA here is from genome assembly GCA_047621685.1 of Myxococcota bacterium. Classification (GTDB taxonomy): domain Bacteria; phylum Myxococcota_A; class UBA796; order UBA796; family UBA796; genus JAQXDW01. The sequence continues at coordinate 6,578 of JBLHNG010000162.1, forward strand.
GCCGGGCGGTTCCACCAGGGTGAAGGGTCCGCCGACAACGGCCGGGTCTACGTCAAGGGTGCGAGCGTGCTCCAGATGCTGAGGGTGATGCTCGGTGAGGAGCGCTTCTGGGCTGGCGTGCGCGAATACACCACGAACAACCAGAACCGCCCCGTGATCACCAGCGACCTGCAGACCGCGATGGAGTCGGTCAGCGGGGCCAACCTCGACTGGTTCTTCCAGCAGTGGGTCGAGCTGGCATATGTCCCGAAGCTCACCGTGAGCCACCGCTACGACGCGGGCAGCCTCACTGTCACCGTCCGCCAGGAGACCGGCGAGAAGCGACCCCGCTATACCCTTCCGATCACCGTGGAGATCGGCACCGCCGGGGATCCGCTGGTGCTCACCGGCTGGCTGGAGGACGATGCCCTGTCCCTGGTCACGCCCCTCTCCGAGCCCCCCCGGTATGTCGCCTTCGACCCGCAGGGCGGCGTGCTGTCCAACCTCACCCAGGAGCAGGACAGTGCAGCCTGGGCCGAGCAGCTATCCTCTCAAGCGCCCTACGCCCGCCGGATGGCAATCACTGCGCTGGCGAAGACCGACCTGAGCGAGCCGCTGGCCACCATCCTCCTGGATCCGAGTCAGCATGTGCTGACCCGTCGGGCTGCCGCGAAGTCCCTGGGCGAGCAGCGCAGCGAGGAGCCGCTGAGGCAAGCACTCGCTGATGACAACCCGGCCATCCGAGAGGCTGCCGCGACGGCGCTGGGCAAGGGCCTCGATCGGGAGTCCACTCGCGACCTGGCCACCCGGGTCCGCAGAGATCGCGATCCGAATGTCCGCGAGGAGGCCCTCAAGGCACTCCGTCCCCGGGATCCCGCCGAGGCGCTGGGGCTGGCCCGTGGGCTGCTGCGTCCGGGCGGCGTGGAGGAGCATGGGCTGACCCGGGCGGCCCTGGAGGTCATCGCCGAGGAAGGTGGAGCCGGGGATCTCAGCCTCCTGCTCAAGGTCCTGCCCGAGCGGCTGTGGGCGCGGGGGATGACCGCAGCGGCGGACCTGGTCTGCGACCTCCCCGAGGGCAATGCCCGGGATCGGGCCACCGAGCGGGCCGCACGGTTCATCGAGGACGCCATCAACGACGCAGACGTGCGCACCCGCTCCAGCGCCGTCGCCGCGCTCGGTCGGCTGGGCAGCGCCAAGAGCATCCCTCACCTGGAGGCGCTCAAGCGCAAGGAGACGGTGACCTGGATCGCCGACCTCGCCACGAGCAGCATTAAGAGCATCCATGCTGCGCAGGCTGTCACGCCGCAGGGGGACAATGAGCTGGAGGCGAGACTGAAGGCTCTGGAGGATGGGCTGAAGGCCGCCGAGGAGCGGCTGGACACCCTCTCCGATCGACACTGAGCTGAGTGAGGCGACGTGCGGCGAGTGTCCGGCTGGGGGGTCACAGGGGGAGCGGTGACCAGAGTGAACCGAAGGGAACGTCGGGAATGCAGCCCCCCTTGAGCGAGCGGAAGCCTCCAGCCCACAGGGCCTGGAGACTTCCGCGAAGTGGCCAGAAAAAGCATGGCGCCGACGATGGCCAACCTCAACCTCCCGGTGAGAGAGCACCCGCCGTCATCCGATCGCCCCGAAGCTGAGAAGCCCGAAGGGCGAGCAGTCCAGGGCAGGCAACATCTAGAACTGCGATGGAAGAGTCCCTGGAGTGAGGCGGTGCTTTCGACGCGGGAGCCTCCACACTCCAGCGACTCGCCCATCGTGGGTTTTGATGTTGCCTGCCCTGTTCTGCTTGCCTTCGGCTGCACAGCCTCGTGGCTCTCGATCCCGAAGGGTTCTCCCTCACCGGATGGTTGAGGTTCGCCATCGTCCACGCCATGCTTTTTCTGGCCACTTCGCACCAACGCCGGCCTGTGGCCGGCTCATGGCGCTGCATTCGAGGGGGCTGCACTCCTTGCGTTTCGCTACGCTCACCTCCAGTCCCCGCTCCCCTGTGACCCCCAGCCTGACATTACTGAAACATCCGCTGAGCCCGAAAAGATCAAACAAATGCAGCCGTCAGTGTAAGGACCATCGCCCGAGGTCGTTCCCACTCCCGAACACGGAGCAACCCCCATGAACACCCGCGCCTTCCTCCTCCTTGGACTGTCCACCACCCTCGCCGCCTGCATGAGCAAGCACATGGAGATGCCCGAGGCCGCTCCCACGGAGGTTGTCGCCGATGTCAGCGAGACAGAGGAGGCCGAGGCGACTGAGAACGATCGGACCGTGAGCGCTCCGGAGCCGGAGCCGGTGGTCGCACAGGGCAGCACCGAGCGGCGGGAAGATGCCGACGAGGACATGTTCTGGAACGGTGCCGAGGCGGAACCCACCCCCGACGCCCCGACGATGATGGCCCCCAGCGCCGTCACTGGCGGCGACGCCCTCGCCTACGACCTCCCCGCCGTCTCCGCCGGGCGGACATCCAGCAGCACCCGCGCCACACCGAAGCCCAAGCGGAACCGCGCCAACAACAGCGGCCCTGCCTCCGTCCTCGTTCCGCAGTCCACTCCGGCCATCTCCACAGGCGAAGCAGCCAACGACGGCCGCTTTGCGGGCAACACCCAGACCGAGGTGTACCGCGAGCCGGTGGCCGACAGCGAGGAGTTCACAGACTACGGGGTCAACGGGTTCACGGTGGTGACCAACGACGCCCTCTCGACGTTCTCCATCGACGTGGACACCGCGAGCTACACGATGAGCCGGCGGAAGCTCCAGGAAGGCGGGCTGCCCCCGGTCGCCGCGGTTCGGGTCGAGGAGTTCGTGAACTACTTCGAGTACGACTACCCCCAGCCCACCGGTCGCCACCCGTTCAACGTGCAGTTCGAGGCGTTCCCCGACCCGTTCCGCGATGGTCGTCACATCATGCGGGTCGGCGTGCAGGGCAAGGACCTCTCCCGATCCGAGCGCCCGCCGCTGCACCTCACCTTCCTCATCGACGTCTCTGGCTCCATGTCCTCCGCCGACAAGCTCGGGCTCGCCAAGCAGTCCCTGCACATGCTCGTCGACACCCTCCAGGAAGGCGACACCGTGGCCCTCGCCACCTACGCCGGGCGGGTCGCGGAGGTCCTCTCCCCCACAGACTCCACCAACAAGCGTGCAATCCACGATTCCATCGAGGCCCTCTCCTCGGGTGGCTCCACCGGCATGTCCTCAGGCATCGACCTCGCCTACCAGCTCGCACAGCGATCCTTTGAAGACGGCGCTGAGAACCGGGTCATCGTCATGAGCGACGGCGACGCCAACGTCGGTGCGACCTCCTGGGACGAGATGCTCAGCCAGATCAAGGTCCATGCAGACTCGGGGATCACGATGTCGACCATCGGGTTCGGCATGGGGAACTACCGCGACACGCTGATGGAGCAGCTGGCCAACAACGGCGACGGAAACAACTTCTACATCGACTCTGAGGCCCAGGCCCAGCGGGTGTTCGTCGAGCAGATGGGCTCCACCGTCTTCACCATCGCCCGGGATGTGAAGCTCCAGGTCGACTTCAACGAGGCGTCCGTCGCGGCCTACCGGCTCATTGGCTACGAGAACCGCGACATCGCCGACCGCGACTTCCGAAACGACCGGGTGGATGCCGGTGAAGTGGGAGCCGGCCACACGGTCACCGCGCTGTACGAGGTGATCCTCAAGGAGGGCTACGACGACACCCTCGCCTCTGTCCACCTCCGCTACGAGGCCCCTGGTGCAGACAAGGCCGCGTCTGAGATCTCCTACCCCTTCCCCGACAACGCGCTCTCAGAGACCGAGTCCCTCACCAGCAAGGACGCACGAATCGCATACGCCGCAGCGACCTTCGCCGAGATCCTCCGAGAGTCGCCTCACACCAACGAGCTGTCCATGGACCACCTCATTCGCTACACACAGAGCGCAAAGCGACCCGGCAACGATGACACCGAGCTCATCAGCCTCATGAAGTCCGCACAGCGACTCGGCGCAGGCGCAGGAACCGGCGTGGCGACCCGATAGTCAGGCAGAGCCGGGGCTCAAGAGACCCGGTTGGGACCGAGCAGAGTCGCCAGCCATGCGGTCTCTGACCGGTGGGCCATGACGCTGCGCAGAACAACCGTCAACGGTACGCTCAGCAGCATCCCCGCCGGCCCCCACATCCAGCCCCAGAAGACCAGCGAGAGGAACACCACCATCGGGGACAGCCCGAGCTGCTCTCCCATCAGCCGCGGCTCCAGCACGTTTCCGATGCCGACGTTGATGGCGAGGTAGCCCACGGCGGTCAGTGCTGCGGCTCCGGGACCGATGAGGATGAGGGCGAGCAAGACCGCTGGAATCGCAGCGATGATCGAGCCGATGGTCGGGACGAAGTTGAGCACAAAGGCCAAAAAGCCCCACAGCAGGGGCGACTCCACGCCGATGAGGCTCAGCAGAATCAACACCAGCACCCCGGTCAGCGCGCTGGTCATCGTCTTGAGCAGGAGGTAGCGCTGCACCGAGGTCACCAGCTCACGCCAGCCTCCGATCCCACCGGCCCTACTGGCCCCATCATCGGGAAAGGCCCGGGCGAGCTTGTCGGGGAATGCGGAGGCCTCGGCAAGCATGAAGGCCATGGTGATGGTGACGAGGATGGTGTTGGAGAGGATCTCCAGCACCCCGTTGAGGGTGGTGCCGACCACCGACATCACCGAGCCAGGGTCGAAGGAGTCCTGGAGGTTCAGCGCCCAGGGGTCCACCCCCCAACCCGACAGCCAGACCAGCATCTCGTCAAACTTCCCGGTCAGGGCGTCCTGGTAGGCCGGGAGCTTCCCGCCGAAGTCCTGGATGGACTGACCGGTGAACGAGGCCACCAGGACCAGCCCCGCGAGCACGGTGAGGACCGCGGAGACGATCGCGACCGCCCGGGGCAGCCGGTTGCGCTCCATCCACATCACCAGCGGCAGCATGATGATCGCCAGCACCGCCGCGAACAGGAACGGCAGGAGCACCGTCCGGGCGGCCTGGAGCCCTGCCAGGACGACGACGACAGAGGCGACTGCCAGGAGAGCATTGAATGCGGGACGGGGGCTGGACATCGGGTGTCCCTTATATCCATGTTCGGTTCATGCACCGATAAATCGGGATGCTGTACCCTCCTCCAATGCTCGCCTGGGTCCGCCTCATCCTCCGTCACCCGCGGCTGGTCCTCCTCGGACTGACGCTGATCTCCCTCGCCTCCATGGCCAGCCTCTCCCAGGCAGTCATTGCGACATCGATGGAGAAGATGCTGCTCGGGGACAGCCCGGAGTACACCAGCTACAAGGCCCGGGCCGCGGAGTTTGGCGGGGATGAGGTGCTCATTGTCGCCTATGACGAGCCCGACCCGCTGTCTCACGACGCCCTGAGCCGCCTGGAGTCCGCGGTGGACCGGCTGGTGGCGCTGCCGGAAGTCGGCGGGGTGGTCAGCCTGCTGGATGCAGTGGAGCTGACGGAGACGGACGGGATGCTCACGGTCCGCACCTACGCCGATGCCGCCCGAGACGATCCAGATCGCATCGAGGGGCTGACCGAGTCGCTGCGGGGGGAGCCCGGGGTGGGCGGGCTGATGCTCTCAGAGCAAGGCCCCCACGCCGCCATCGCTGT
>JBLHNG010000163.1:0-12158 GCA_047621685.1 Myxococcota bacterium
AAGCACCACTCCGGTTCCCGAGGAGTGCTCCGCGACGGCAGCCTGATCGGCAATCTGCTCGGCAACCCAGCGCCCGTACCGCTTTGCACCCCATGACGCGGTGAGCCCGTGCAGGAGCACGCTGAACAGGACGGTGATCACCACGACATCGAACATGAACTCCCGGTGGAGAACCGCGTGCTCGTCGAGGACGACGATGCCAAACAGCAGCGAGGCCAGTCCCCGGGGGCCAAACCACCCGACAAACAACACACTCTGCCAGCGCAGCTTTGATCCGATGAGGCTCACCGCCACCGGCACCATGCGCACCACGGTGAGGCTGAGTCCGGCGTACAGCAGCATCGCCGGGGTCGCCCGGGACATCGCTGGACCGGCGAGGACTGCCCCGAGGGCGCCGAAGACGAACATCATCATCAGCTGACTCTCGGCCTCCAGGAACTCGTGGATGCGCTCGCAGAATGACCAGGCGGTGTTGCCCAGCGTCAGCCCGGCGACAAACGCCGCGATGAAGCCGTTTCCGCCGACGAACTCTGCCCCGAGCAGTGCGACGATCGCCAGGGCCATGCCGCCGATGCGTTGGGTGCTGTGCTCAGTCCAGCCGGCCTTCTCCGCCCAGGTGAACAGCCGACCGCCACCCCAGCCCACCGCCGCGCCGACCAGCGGTCCGAGGGTGACCTGGAGGCCCCAGAATCCCAGCCAGTGGTCCGCCCCCTCCCCGCTCATCGCCGCAAACGCGGTCAAGGCAAGCACCACGGGCAGGGCGATGCCGTCGTTGAGGCCGCTCTCGACGTTGAGGGTCTGGCGAATGCGCAGGGGCACGACCTCGCTGCTGACCACCGCCTGTCCCAGCGCAGCATCGGTGGGCGCGAGGACTGCGGAGAGCACGGCGGCTTCCCACAGGCTCAGCCCGCCGAGCACCGCCATCGCGATCCCGGCACCCAGGAGGATGGTGAGCGGCAGGCCGATGCCGAGCAGGCGGGTTGGCAGACCGAGCGACTTCCGCAGCGCGCTCAGATCGATCCGGGCGGCGTCTCCAAACAGCACCAGCGCGAGGGTCACCTCTGCGAGGGGCTCGATGGCCGATCGGGCATCCTCCCCCATCAGCTCGACCCCGGGGCCGACAAACAGCCCTGCGCCGACGAAGATCATCGGTGCGGTCAGGAAGTCCGCGGTCAGGCGACCGGAGACCACCGCGTAGGCCGCCACAAAGACGGCGAGGCAGAGTACAAGTTCGGTAGGCACTTCTAAAGTGGCATGACGCCGGCGTAGGAGACGCCGGTGAGGTAGGCGAGGTCTCTCTTCCAGGTGGTCAGATCGTCCGCGCAGAGGTCGGAGATGCGGTGGTGTCCGCAGGCCCGGGTCAGCACAGTCATCAGCTCAGTGGTCGCGGTGAGGTAGTTGGTGAGCTGCTTCGCGGAGCCCTCGATCTGGAGCCGGCTGCGCAGGGAGGGCTTCTGGGTGGCGATGCCGACCGGGCAGTTGTTGGTGTGGCAGGCCCGCATGCCGAGGCAGCCGATGGCCTGGAGCGCGGAGTTGGCGATCGCGATGGCGTCTGCACCGAGCGCCATCGCCTTCACGAAGTCGCCTTCATGTCGCAGTCCGCCGGTGATGATCAGGGTGACCTCGCGGCGCCCGCGGGCGTCGAGGTGCTTTCGTGCCCGGGCCAGGGCGGCCATGGTCGGCACCGAGATGTTGTCCTTAAACAGGCTCGGCGCTGCACCGGTGGCCCCGCCCCGACCATCGAGGATGATGTAGTCAGCGGAGGCGGACAGGGCGAAGTCGATGTCCAGCTCGATGTGCTGGGCGGAGAGCTTGAAGCCGATGGGAATGCCGCCGCTGATCTCGCGGACCTGCTCGGCCACCCGTCGGAAGTCCGAAGCGGTGAACAGATCGGGGAATGCTGGCGGGCTGATCGCGGCCTGGCCGACCTGAAGTCCACGCACTGCGGCGATCTTCTCGGTGACCTTGTGGCCGGGAAGGTGACCGCCGGTGCCGGTCTTCGCTCCCTGGCCGCCCTTGAAGTGGAACGCCTGGACATTCTTGACCTTTTCGAGCGCCCAGCCGAACTTCCCGCTGGCCAGCTCGTAGAAATAGCGGTCGTTTGCCGCCTTCTCCTCGGGCAGCATGCCGCCCTCCCCGGAGCAGATGCCAGTCCCAGCCCGGTGTGCGCCGAGGGACAGCGCGGTCTTGGCCTCCTCAGACAGCGCGCCGTAGCTCATGTCGGAGACGAAGAGGGGAATCTCCAGCCGAAGCGGCTTCTTCGTGTTGGGGCCGATGATCACGGAGGTGTCGACGCCCTCATCCTCCAGCAGCGGACGCCGGGCGAGCTGGGCGGTGAGGATCTGGATGTCGTCCCAGGAGGGCAGCAGGCTGCGGTGGACGCCCATCGCGGAGACCGGACCGTGGTGGCCGAGCTTGGAGAGCCCCTCCCGGGCGAGCCGCTGGATGTGCTTGTTGTGGGGCTCGGCGTCGGTGCCGTGGGTGTCGGCGTACAGGCCGAGGTAGGCGTCCCGGTTGAACGGCTGGGGGTGGTCTGCGACCCAGGCCGTCACGGCGTCGGCATCCACCATCACCGCGCCATCGACGATGCGGGCGGGGAACTTCTCCAGCACCTCATTGTTGCTGTACTCGCTGACCCCGGTGTCGACCCGGTAGTCCCAGTCGTGCACGCCACAGATGAGGTTGTCCCCCTCGATGCGTCCGTCGGAGAGCAGCGCGCCCCGGTGCAGGCAGCGTCCGTAGAGCACGCTGACCTGATCGTCGAACCGGATGACCACGAGGTCCACCCCTTCAACGAGGGCATACGCCGGCTGGCGGTCTTGGAGGTCATCCCAGCGGGCAATCTCAATTTCTCGACTCATCTCGTACTCCCAAGGTATTTCAGACACAGGTATTCCAGGCACAGCAGCACCCGGCCAGCAGATGCTACCAGCCCGGTCTCAAGCGCCCCTTTCGTTATGCCGGGGTACAGGATCGGGTTTCAGAAGCCACACGAAACATAGCGCCAGCTCCCCTCGCGGTAGAGCAGCGCCCAGGCGGCGTCGGTTCCGCTGAGCACCAGGGCGCTCTGTCCGGGCGCACAGCCCCGCCCGGTGTCCTTCACGCCGAGGAAGTGCACCGTGGTCAGATCTGGGCCGAACGCCTGGGTCTGCGTGCCATGGGTCCAGACCGGGGCGCCGTCTACAAGCTCCCAGTCGCTGACCGGCAGGGTGACCGCCGTCCCCGCGCCGAGGGTCAGGCCATTCCCGCCGCTGGCGACGATCATCAGCCCCCAGAGGCCAGCCCGCTCGGTGACGACGCCAGTGGCTTCGTCGGTGTGTGGCGACACCGGCTCGCACCCCACACAGAGCTGCTGGATCCGCAAGACGATGTCGGGCTGCCCGTCTCCGTCGAGGTCGTCCACGATCCGGTGCCAGCCAGCAGGCTCGGGCAGACCGATGAGGGCTGCCGTGCTGGTCGGGATGGCACCAGGATCTGCGAAGGCCGTCAGCGACAGGAGCAGCATCAGATCAGGCTCACGTCGGACATGATCTCAACGAGTGCCGGGCCGGGGTGGTTGATCGCCTCGGTCAGCGCGGCATCGAGCTGGTCGGCGTCGGTCACCCGGATGCCCTTGACTCCGCAGCTCTCGGCGAACGCGGCAAACGAGGGGTTGACCAGGGCGGTCTGCCAGACGGAGAAGCTCCCGGCGCGCTGCTCCTTGCTGATCTTGCCCAGCTCGCCGTTGTGGAGCACGACATGGGTGATGTTCATGTTGTACTTCGCGATGGTGGTCAGCTCTGCGAGGTACTGCCCGAGCCCGCCGTCGCCGCTGACCGAGATGACCGCACGGCCCGCCCACGGACCGTCCTCCTGGGTGGCCGCCCAGGCACCGATGGCGGCGGGCAGGGCGAAGCCGATGCTGCCGAGGTAGCCGGACATCAGGCAGGTCTGGGCGACGGGCTCGAAGTAGCGACCGAAGCTGTAGGTGTTGTTGCCGACGTCGAGGCAGATGATGGCGTCCTCGGGCGCGGTGCGGGTCATGGCAGCGAAGATGGCTGCGGAGTGAACGCCGGAGTCGCCGGTCTCGGTCACCCGCCGTGCCTTCTCCGCCCGCCAGATGGTCCACCGCTCGGCGATCTCTGTGCGGTGGTCGATGCAGGCCGCACCAGCGATGCGCGCCTGGAGCAGCCCGACGGTGGCACCGATCTCTCCGAGCAGCGGGGCGGTGATCGGGTGGCGGAGTCCGAGGGCGTCCGGATCGCGGTCGATCTGAAGGGTCGGGATCTTCGGCGTGATGCCGGTGTGCTTGGAGAAGCTCGCCCCGATGACCACCAGGAGGTCCGACTCGTTCATGAACCAGCTGGCGATGGGGGTGCCGCTTCGTCCGAGCACCCCACAGCCCAGCGGGTGGCGGTCGGCGATGATGCCCTTGCCCTTGAACGTCGTGACCACCGGACAGCCGAGGGTCTCAGCCAGCGCGGCGATCTCGGCGGCGTGGAACCGGGCGCCGTGGCCGAGGATGAGCAGCGGACGCTTCGCCGACTTCAGCAGCGCGAGCGCCTCATCGAGGGCACCCGGGGCGGGCAACACCACCCGATCGACCAGCCTCCCCGCCGGGCCCTTGGCCGCAGTGGTTGCTTCCTGCTCCTGGACCTCGTCGGGGAAGATGAGCTGACTGACCGTGGCGTCGAGGATCGCGGAGCGCACCGCGAGGCTGACCAGCTCGCCGGGATCGCTGGCCGGCAGCACCGTCGCGGAGAAGCCAGCGACCCCACCAAACGCCGCCTTGAGGTCCAGCTCCTGGAAGTTGTTGCGGCCGAGCCACTGGCTGTCGACCTGTCCGGTCAGGGCAACCACCGGGGCGCGGTCGACGTGGGCGTCCCACAGCCCGGTCAGCAGGTTGGTCGCTCCGGGTCCGGCGATGGCGAGGCAGGCGGCGGGTCGGCCGGTGAGCTTGCCGTATGCCGAGCAGGCAAAGCTGGCGGCGCCCTCATGGCGGATGCCGATGTAGCCGAGGTTCCCGGCCTCTTCCTGGCGACGGAGTGCGTCGGCGAGCCCGAGGTTGGAGTGGCCGACCATGCCAAACACCCAGCGAACACCCCAGTTCGTCAGGGTCTGCGCGCAGACGTCCGAGACCGTCAGCGGCTCCGAATCCTCGACGGGCAGGGCGATGTAGATCCCGTCCTCCCGGATCTCAACCGGCCAGGATTGCGTCTCGTCGTCGTGCGCTCCCGGAGAGGCTCCAGTGAGCGGGTCGAAGTCCCAGCCGTGCCACGGACAGCGCAGCATGCCGTTCTCGATGCTGCCTTCGCCCAGCGGCCCGCCCTGGTGGGGGCAGCGGTTGTCCAGCGCGGCGTACTGCCCTTTGTGGTGGGTCATGCAGACCGTCACATGCTCGCAAGTGACCGCCTTGACCCGCCCCTCTTCCAGCTCGTCTCGCTCCAACGCCTTGTGCCACTTTTGATTCGCCACGATCACGCTCCCGGGGTTGCCTCGGAGAGTAGCGCGGCGAGGGTCGCGGGGAATTCGGGCAGCAGTCATGTCGCCCCCTTCTAACGGACAGTCTGTGTGAGAGGATGTCAGCGCGTAGCGGGGGGTTTGGGGGTGAAACCCCCGTCTCAGACAAAAGCGCACCAGTCGGACCGGATACGGCCCGGTGACTGGTGCCGGAATTCGAACAAGCAGGACTTTCCCCTCCGGCCCCATCCGAAGCCGTGGTGGGCGGTCTCGGGCTGCTCAGCTCGCTCTGAGCGATGCAAGAGCTCTACGCTCTGCCCGCCCTTTTCAAGCCGGACCAACACTGCCCGTGTCTCAGTCTCAAAATATAGCTGTCGCCATTCCACACTGCGGTCACTCGACACTCAATGCCGGGGGCTCCCCCTGGTTGCACCATCGACGGGGCTGTAGAAGGCCAGGGCCTCACAACTCCGAGCATTGTGACTGAGCCGTGGGTTGCTGGACAGGCCATACAAGCGGTCAGCACCAGCAGCACATCATGTCCGCTCAGCAGCCCTGGCCCGGGAAGACGGCTGCGTCTTGATCATCGCAGTCGGTGCCGGCGTGGGCCGTGGAGATCCACCCGTCGCCGTCGCTGTCCGGGGGCACGCTGTGGCCGCACTCGTAGAGATCCCAGTCGCTCTTGAAGAACGGAGAGGTGGTGCCGGCGGCGAGGTCGTAGTGGTGCATGGTGTGGCCGCCGTGGTCGGTGACCATGAGCCCGCCGGGCCAGGGGTCAATGCACAGGCCCACCGCCGGTGCGCTGGAGAAGTGCGCGGCCAGCTCTGTCGCCTCCCCGCTCTCTTCAGCGATGGACACCAGCGCGTTCAGCCCAGAGGCCATCACATAGACCACCCCGTCCGGACCGGGGATGATCGAGTGAGCATCGGGGACAGAGCCGGCCAGCGGCGTCCCGCTGCCTGAGCTGTCGACGACGTACAGGCGCCCCTCCGAGCGGCTGCTCACATACAGCGTGTCCTCCCCCGGGCGCCGCGCAGCGTCGGAGGGCTCGGGCACCGCGTCGGTCAGCACCGTCAGCGAGAGGTCGTCGAGCCAGACCTCATAGACACGCGCAGCGTTTACGTCGGCCAGCAAGACTGTGTCAGTGTGGGCGTCGTACCACAGCCCCTGCGGCCGCAGCAGCGTTCCATCTGGCGGCACAAGCTGCTCGACACTGGCGCCGTCCGGGCTCACCCGCATGAGGCTCCCCACGTCGTCGGTGTCGGTGGCGGCGAGGTAGATAAAGCCCTCCCCGTCGACGGCGAGCCCGACCGTGGGCGGAAGGTCATCGCGCTGCCAGCGGATCTCGGCCGTCGCGCGATCGAGCGCATACAAGGTGCCCTCATAGCGCTCGATGACATACACAAGGGCGTCTGGAGGCGCCTCGGGCTGTCCGGCAGTGTCCCCGGTGCCGCTGTCTTCGGAGACACCGGCATCCTCAGGGGCGGGCTCCCGGCAGCCGACCAGGAAAAGAAACAGGTTCATTCAGGAATCTCCGAGACATAGAACATCAGATAGCCCTGCTCTCCGTCGTGGATGACCGCAGGATCGCTCACCGGGCCGACCTCAAGCACGCCGCTCTCTGGCTCCAGGCGAGAGCCCTCCTCTCGCCACAGCACCTCGCCGTCCTCGGTCCAGAACGACTCGATGGTGTTCGGCGCGCTCGCGAAGATGCGATGTCCATCCTCCACCTCCAGCCAGTTGGCGAGCACCAGGTGAACCTCGCTGCTCAGCGCGTCCAGTGTCTCAAGCTCAAAATACAACCCATCCGGTGAGCGCCCATGGACCGTCTGGTTGGTGCTGGTGTCCTGGAGGAAGAGGTGCCACTCCTCGCCCACCCACGCGATGAGGGGATCAACGTAGCCCCCATTGTGCCCGACGCCTCCGTTGGGCACCACGACCTCGCCTTCGTAGCGAAAGACCAGCCCACCATCGCTCACCGCAGAGCGGATGGTCCACACACCGGCCTCCTGGGCGCCGAAGTACAGGCGGATGCGACCATCGGGCAGCACCACCGCACAGGCCTCAACCCTCGGCGAGAGGTTCTCTGGGAGATCCTCGAAGACCACGACATAGTGGCTCCACGCTTCGGCCCCGTCCTCAAGCACAGACACCACAGTGCCGTCGCTCTTTCCGTCGACCAGGTAGGCGGTGGTGTACACAAACAGCGTGTCCTGATGGCGGATCATAGAGGGGGCATTCGCCTGATTCAGCAGGACCTCGTCGTGCCTGTCGAAGTGCAGACCGTCGTGTGACCCGGCGATCAGCAGGCGGCGCTGGCCCGGTGAGCCGTCGGGGGCATCCGCGGCGCGGCCTTCCTGCGGCGAGAAGAGAGCCGCGCCGTTGGTCTCCAGCGCCTCATCAGAGCAGGACGCGGAATCAATACAGTCAATGTCAACGTAGCTTCGACAGGCGAGCAGAGAGAGGAGGATGTGGGACAGCATGAAGACCCCGCGTCTGCGCACATTATCGCGGATAAGCCAAACAAAGCGGGTAAGCAAAACAAGCAGGGTTTTTCGGCTCCAGGCCTCGCCTGAAGGCGTGCTCCACACCGGGTGGTGGCGGGGTTTCCGGGTCGGAAAATGGCGCCCGGCTCAACGAGCTCCAGCTCCCCAGGCACCCCGCTCGCGCTTTTTAAGGTGGTCTAATATTACCCATATGCCATCTTTAAAACAGAGCTATCGACAGCCTCGACTACGGTTGATCGACGCTCAATGCCAGAGACTCCCCCTTGAATCCGTCCAGTCCGATGGATTCAAGGCGTAGACGCCGTTGAGCGAAAGGCTTCGTTGGGCAAAGAAGTCCGCTGGTGAGCGAGGACTACGACGGACTCGCTGCGAAGGCAGCTCTACCGCGATCTCGGCGACCTCGACGCGCCCGCCGCGTGCACGATGATGGAGTCCCTCTCGACCGGCGGGTGAGGCGCACGCCCACGGTCAGGTGCAGCGCGTCGTGCCCATATTACTCCGTATATGCAGTGAGAAACCTTCCCTTGCTGTCCTGCATCACGGCGATGATCGACTTCAGGCACCTCCCGTACTCTGTGACGACGTTGCCGGTCAGCTCGCTCACCGGAGGCGCTTCGAGGAGCGAGGCCGCCACGGGATCCAGCTGTGCCTCGACGAACGCGCGGTGGGCCTCCACGCGATTGATCACCTTGAGCCGAGCGCCATAGCCGACATTGATCTCGAGCTGTGCGCTGGAGGAGATGAAAGTATCGTACAACCACAGGATCCGGTCGATACCCGACAGGCCCATCATCCCTGACAGCTCAGAGAATGAGCCGCGGAGGCGGGCGAGCTTCGGGTGGGTGGCGACCACGAACAAGAAGTTCTCTGAGGAGAACTCTCCCTTGATGAACGCGTAGAACTGATCGGTCTGGTGGAGCATCAGCTCAATCGTGTTGGTTGTTCGAGTTATATCGTTACGATCTTTGCCGTCTGCTTCGTTGAGCTCGGTCGCCTGGGTCGAATAACTTCCGAAGTCTGCCATGAGCAGCTCTTCTTCCCTGGCCTTGAATTCCGCTGCTCTCGCCTGGATCTCCTCGGTCTCCTTCTCCCTCCCCTTTAGCGGCGGCAGCAGCGAGCGCGTGACGGCCTTCTCGAAGGCCTTCATGTCCGTGCCGATGTAGTGGGCCTTGCCGCCGTACAGGCTGAGCACGCCGCGAATCCGCGCGATGATCGTTGTGTTCTCGGTGTCCAGCGAGAACATCATCTTTTTGTCGTGAAAGATGAACTTTCCAGTGCATTTATCGGAGTAGCCCTTCTCCTGGAGGACCTCTGAGAAGGACTGCGTGAACAGGCTCCGGGGCTTGGGCCAGCCGTGGTAGCGGAGCAGATCGGGGAAGCCGGAGGGGCCGAGCTGGAACTTGAAGCTGCCGTCGGACTTGCCGATGAGCACCCTGACGTGGTCCGTCTGGATCTCGTGCATGATCGAGAGAAACTCCAGGTCGTTGGCCGACCAGGCGTCCTCGGGCTCCACCTCCTCCACAAAGATGGGCTCGAATTCCAGCTGCTCGGCAGAGATGGTCTCTGCCACGAGGCGATCGTACAGCTTGAGCACCTGCACACACAGGGGCAGGATCTTCTTGTGCTCGCTCTCCGAGATCGCCATCAGGGGGTAGAGGTCGATCTTTACGGTGGCGAGGATGTCGTCCTTCATCCAGTCGCGGTGGGCTGCCATCGTCTCTGCCAGGATCTGTGCGGCCTCCTCGGGGGGCTTGAGCTTGAGGTTGCCCTCGTATGCCGCGAGGGTGTTGTCGCACCGGGTCTGTGCCCCATCGATGAGCTTCTCTGCCCAGGCGGCGATGTCGAGCTTGTTGTACTCGCTGTGCAGGTAGCCGTCCGGCCCCAGGAAGGCGGGGCGGCCGTCTTTCTCGTGATCGAAGGACTTCACGATGAAGATCGGGTAGCTGATCCCGAGGAAGCGCAGGGTCGCCTCTCGACCACCGACGATGGGCACGCGCGTGAGGTCATCGAACTCCTGCTGCAGGAACGAATTGTCGACGTCGACGAGCTTCTCCGAGATCAGCGTGTCGAAGACGCTCGCGAGCAGCGCGCTGCCTCCAGCGTTGTCGAAGATGTCGCTGCCGGTGTCCAGGGTCCCGGCGAGCTTCGCGCCGGCCTCGGCGAGGTTCTCGCCGGTCTGCTGGGCGGCGCGGTAGGCCACCCGCGCCTCGGCGGTGATCTCCATCTCTTCCCGGAGGATGTCGCTGGGGTTGAGGAACTCTTCCTCGAAGGCGGACAGGGCGTCGAGGAACGAGGTCGGCGCGCTGTCAGAGCTGTCGTCGCCGTCCGCTCCGCTGTCGAGCTCCATGGTCGAGCTTGACTTGAGCGTCTCCAGATAGCTCTGGTCGACGATGTTCTCTGCGGCCTGCTTGAGCTTGGACTTCTGGTCTCCGCCGGCCTCCTCAGCGAGCCGCTTGAGCAGCTTCTTGAGCAGCCCGTCTCCGATGTTACCGCCGATGTTGACGATCTTAACGGTACCGTCGCCTTCCTTGACGATCACGCCGCGACAGAACTTGTTCGCGCCGAGCTCTTTTCGCAGCGCCTTTCCCTTCGCCCTGGTCGAGTCCTGCTTTATGTTGCGTGCCTTCCCGCACAACATCCCGATCTTGTCCCCTCGGGCATCCGCCGCCACATAGAAGCTGAGCATTTTGTTGTCTTGCAGTCGCTTGAACAGACCTGCCGACTTCGAATCGAATTGGAACATGATGACTTCCTGTAGTGGGTCTTGTCTTTAGGATTTACAGTTCGGTCCAGAGGGACTCATCTCGATACCGGGCCGTGATGTTGTCTTCGCTGTCCCGGACTGTGAGGCGGGCGCCGCGGAGGGTCCGGAGCGCTGGCCACCGGGGTGCATGCGCAGTGGCCCAGCGGGCCAGATCAGGCAGGAAGGCGTCCAGGTCGCGGCTGGCGCGGAACTCCAGCCACCCCTTCGGGCTCCGGAGGAGGTGCCCCTTCACGCTCTCACCGCCCGCCAGTCCGGTCGCCTTTGTGGCATCCCGCAGCGCCGCCCGGTCCTCGGCCAGGACGAGCGTCACGCCATCGCTGCCGCGGTGAAACCAGAACAGAGCATCGTCTCTGCCCAGGGCTGCCGACACTGCAGAGAGGTCTGGTCCGTCATCGGCCAGCGGCGTGTTGGTGAGCTGACGGAGCACCGGCAGCGTCTCTTCATGGGCCTGCTTCAGGCCGGTCAGCACCGCCTGGAGCCGCCGCGCCTTGGCGCTGCTGTGCAGCAGCAGCGAGCCGTCGGCCTGACGAACAATGACGCCCTGGAGGCTCTTGGAGACCCACCCCGAGCGCCGCGCTAGCAGCCGGACCTGGTAGTTGAGGTCCTCGACATCGGGATCGCTGTCTGCCTCGGATACGGCCAGGAAGGGCTGGTGTTCGGGACCATCGAGGGTCGCCCAGAACCACGCCCGCTGCCCGACCGCCAGCCGGGACAGCACCATCGCCGCAGCAGCGTTGGTCCCGTTGACCACAACAGCCCCGACCCCCTCCCACAGAGACGGATCCTCTAAGGTCTTCAGGACCTGGAATTGGGGCCCCAGCAGCCGCGCGCGTGCATCCTTGAGCACGCCCAGCTCTGGATACGCCGCTGCGTTGGCGCTCACCCACTGTGCCAGGGCTGCGAAGTGGCGCCGGGTCAGCTGCGGAGAGCCCACATCCATCTGGCCGTCCTCTCCCATGCTCAGCAGCCCGAAGATGGGCCGCGCTCCTGCCGGCTGCTCCAGCCGCGCGATGGTCGCCCGGAGCTTCTTCATGCCCGGGTCCTCATCGAGCGGCGCGATCAGCAGCGGGTCCGAGGCGAGCTGCGGGCAGAACCAGAACCAGGCGCGCTGGCCGGGCGCGAGGTCACTGAGCTGCTGGCTGGTTCTTCTGAGACTCATGCGACACCTTTGAAACGGGGGACCGTCATGCTTGAGGCGAAACGGCCGAATCATCCCTCAAGATGAGAAGATCACTCGGCTGATCACGCTCACTGCGGCGGGAGGCTCAGAATGTACTCAGCCTCTCTCGCCCCAGGTGTCGAACGGCCCTGTCGAATGTCGTCGACATCATCCAGATTGCGACTACAAGCAGACGCGCGGCCTCAGTCGCGTCTCATGCTGGTGTCGCCAACCATGATGTCGACGGTCTTGCGCAGGCATGTCCAAAGTGGGCACCAGTCACCGGGCC
>JBLHNG010000164.1:0-12115 GCA_047621685.1 Myxococcota bacterium
CCATAGAGGTAGACATCCTCTTCGGTGTTGTCGTCGCTGCCCTCGCCCCAGTCGCTGGTGTCTGAGGTGATGCCGCTGATGTAGGCACTGTAGATCCCGCCCCCATAGTCCGCGGCGTTTCGGTGGACCGTGGTGGTGGTCAGCGTGATGTCGGAGTCGGTGTAGTCGTTGTCGTAGCTGTAGATTCCCGCACCATAGACGGCGGTGTTGTCGGTGATGTCGCTGTCGACCATCGAGACCGGGCCATAGATGGCGTAGAGTCCGCCGCCGCTGCTGTTGGCGGTGTTGTCCGTCAGCGCAAGCCCGTCGCCCTCCAGGGTGCTGCCGTAGTAGCCATAGAACCAGACCCCGCCCCCCTGAGAGGCGCTGCTCTGGGTGATGGTGGTGTCCGTCAGGGTGGTGACGGCGTAGGTCATGATGCCGCCGCCGGTGCTGGTGGCGGTGTTGCCGTCGAGTGTGGAGTCGGCCAGGGACAGGGTGCTGGTTGAGTCCGCGTAGAGGCCACCACCGCCAGTGATCGCCGCGTTGTCGGTCAGCGTCAGCACATTGGCGGTCAGGTCGCCGTAGGTGACAAACGCCCCGGCGCCATAGCTGGCGGTGTTGTCGGACATCGACACCGTGTTGATGTCGAGCGTGGCGGTGTTGAGGTACACCCCACCGCCGTAGACGGTGACCTGGTTGTCGTCGAGCGTGCTGTCGGTCAGGGTGCCGCTGCCGCTGTAGGCGTAGATGCCCCCACCATAGGCGGCGGTGTTCTGCTCCACGGTCAGCGACTCCAGGGCAAAGTCAGAGGCGTTGAGGTACACCCCGGCGCCATAGCTGGCGGTGTTGTCGGAGAAGGTGACCGAGGAGAGGGTGAGGCTGGAGTAGGCGCTGGCGTTGACGCCGCCGCCGTAGGTGTCGGCGTCGTTGCTGGAGAACTCCGAGTCAGTGACCTCCAGGGTGCTGCCGGTGACGTAGATCGCCGCGCCATAGTAGGCGCCATGCCCGGTGAAGGTGGCGGTCTCAATGGAGACATCGCTGCCCGAGGCGTACAGACCGCCGCCGTAGGAGACCGTCTCGTTGTCGGTGAAGGTGGCATCGGACAGTGCGAGGGTGCTGCCGGTGCTGAGGAAGAACACGCCGCCGGAGCCGTCGGACTCAGTGTCCGTCGCGGTCAGTCCGCTGGCGGTGACGTCGGAGGCGTAGAGGTAGAAGGCTCCGCCGTAGTACAGGGTGTAGGCACCATCGACGGTGACATCGGTCATGTCGAGGGTGACGATGCTGCCGTAGATGCAGCCGCCGTAGTAGTCGGAGCTGTCGTCGGTGAAGGTGACTGTGTCCAGTGTGATCTCGGAGAAGTCATCGGCGTAGATGCAGCCGCCATAGTAATACGCGTAGCTGTCGGAGAAGTCGGTGTCGGTGACGGTCAGCACGCTCCCGCCCAGCGACAGCCCGCCGCCGTAGCCCAGCTCGCTCTCGTTGCCCTCCAGGGTGGTGCCCGAGAGGCTGACGGTGGAGTCTTCCGCGCAGATCGCGCCGCCGAGGCCGGAGGAGGCCTGGGCGATGTTGTCGGTCAGCCCGCCCCCGCTGACGTTCAGGACGCTGTCGCCGTCGAGGTAGAACGCACCGCCTGAGCCGGTGGCGGTGTTGCCATCGAGGGTGGTGTCGGTGAGGTCAAGCTCGACCTCGTCGGCAAAGACCGCCCCACCGTATGCAGCGATGTTGTCCTTCAGAGCGACCTGATCCAGGCTCAGCGCGGACTCCTCAGCGTAGATGGCACCGCCGTAGTAGGTGGTCGCGGTGTTGTCGGTGAACGAGGCATCGGTGATGGCCACGACCCCGCCGCTGCCGAGGTACAGCGCGCCGCCGTAGACGCTGGCGGCGTTGTCGGAGAGCACGACGTCGTTGAGGTCGAGGGTGTTGTCCTCGGGCGCGTAGATGCCGCCACCGTAGGTCCCGCTGCCGTTGGTCAGGGTGAGGCCGGAGAGGGCGGCAGAGGCGCCCGCGCCCAGGGAGAGGATGGTGCTGCTGCCGCTTCCGCTGAGGGAGGCGTCTGCCGAGCCCGGCCCGACAACGGTGAGCACGACATCCTCGTCGACGGACACCGCGCCGGTGTAGCTGCCAGCACACAGGGTGAGGGTTCCATCCTCCGTGACGGCCACGCTGCCGCCGCTGCTCAGGTCGCTGCTCCAGTCGGAGACCCCGCCGCTGTCCGTGGTGAAGTGGGCGAAGTCCTCGCTGCCATCGACGCTGCCGTCGCAGTCGTTGTCCAGCCCGTCGCACAGCTCCGAGGCGCCATCGTGGACGAGGGGGTCGGTGTCGTCGCAGTCCCCCTCTCCCTCGCCGTAGCCCTCCGGGGTGCTGCAGGCGGTCACCGGGTTGCCGGTCTCGCCGTAGCCGTCGCCGTCGGCGTCTGGGTAGTACTCCTGGAGGTCGGTGGCGTCGTCGTCGATGTCGCCGTTGCAGTCGTTGTCAGTGTTGTCGCAGACCTCTGTGGCGTCGGGGTTGATGTCGGCGTCTTCGTCGTCGCAGTCCTGCTCCAGCGCGAAGCCGTCGCCGTCGAGGTCGTCGTCGAGGGTGGTGTCGTCGCAGTCGTCGTCGATGCCGTTGTAGACCGCCTCATCGGCGTCGGGATTGACGTCCTCATCGTTGTCGTCGCACTCCTCGCAGACCGACCAGCCGTCCTCGTCGGCGTCAGGCTCATCGACCGTGTCCGCGTCGCAGTCGTCGTCGACGACGTTGCAGCTCACCTCGTCAGCACCGGGGTTGATGTCGGCGTCGGTGTCGTTGCAGTCGCCGTCGTCGACGGTGTAGCCGTCGCCGTCGTCATCGGGGCTCGTGGTCGGATCGGTGTCGTCGGTGTCGTCGGTGTCGTCGGTGTCGTCGGTGTCGTCAGGATCGACGGATGAGCCGGAGTCGTCGATGACCACGCTTCCCTTCTGGGAGCGGCAGCCGATGAGGAGAGCGAGGAGGAGTGCTGGGGGGAGCCTGGTCATCGGGCACCTCGGAGGGGGGTGGTGGTGATTGTACTTGTGTCGGGCCTGTTTCAGGGCGTCGCGCCTATCTTCTTCAGGTCGTGCTCCGCGTCGGTGAGCTGCTGGCAGTGTCTGCGGACCCGCCCCCACATCGTCAGCGCCTGCCCCAGCCACATCGCCTCATCCTCTACACCCCGGCTGCGATACCCTCTCGATGAATGCTTCAAGACATCACCATCGCAGGACTCCTCGCGCTGACCGTCGGCTGCAGCACGCCGCGAGAGCGCCCCAGCGTCGTGCTCATTGTGGTCGACACGCTGCGGCGGGATCACCTCGGCTGCTACGGATACGACCGGGCGACCTCCGAGAACCTCGATCGACTGGCCGCAGAGTCACTGCGCTTCACCAACGCCCAGAGCAGCGCGCCCTGGACCCTGCCCTCGATCGCCTCCATCTTGACCGGACGGGACGCCGGGCCGCTGGGCATCAACCGCGACGAGACAACCCTGGGTGAGGAGCTGGTCCTGCTGCCGGAGCTGCTGAAGGCGGACGGATACCGCACCGGCGCGGTCGTCAGCCAGACGTTCGTTTCCGAGCGCTGGGGGGTCAACCAGGGGTTTGATACCTTCGACGACAGCCAGGTGCAGGGGCCATCTGCGATCACCTCGCCAGGGGTCATCGATCGGGCCCTGTCGTTTGTCAACGCCCAGACCGAGCAGCAGCCGTTCTTCCTGTTTGTCCACCTCTTCGATCCGCACTTCGCCTACATCGAGCACGAGGGACACACCTTCTCCGGGCCGGACTACACCGGTCCCGTCAACAGCGGAACCCCCTTCCGGGAGCTGAACCGCCGCCACGTCGACGGCGACCTGACTGCTGCGGACACCGTCGAGATGGTGCGGCTGTACGACTCTGAGATCTCCTATACCGACGCCCACATCGGCCGGCTGCTCGACGGGCTTCGCCAGACCGGGCTGTACGACAACACCCTCATCATCCTCACCGCCGACCACGGCGAGGGGTTCGAAGAGCACGAGCACATCGGCCACGGCAAGACCCTCCACGAGGAGCTGATCGGCGTGCCGCTGCTGGTGCGTGTGCCGGGTCGACGCGGGGCGGTGGTGACAGAGCCGGTCTCGCTGCTGGACATCGTGCCCACCGTCCTGGCTCAGACCGGATCGAAGCCCGCGGCCCTGCTGGAGGGCGAGGATCTCCTGGAGCCCCGGACCGACCGGCTCCTGTTTGCCTCCACCGAGCGGCTGGGCGGCTCGCGTGTGGTGCGGCTCGGCTCTCACAAGCTGATCCGGGACCGCCGGGGGCGGGAAGTGCTCTACGACCTGAGCCACGACCCCGCCGAGCAGACCGACCTCAGCACCGGGACCTCCGCAGTGCTGAAGCCGCTTCGCGCCGGCCTGGACGAGTATGTTGCGCGCTTCCCCATCCAGGCTGCTCCTGCACCAACGGGCGGCATCTCCCCCGGAGAGCGAAAGCGGCTGCGCGCCCTGGGATACCTCCAGGAGCCCGACTCCCCCTGACTGGCATGGGGGACCGCTTCAGTCTTCCCCCAGCCGTCCCCCTTTCAGCATCTGCAGATTCGCTTCGGCGGATGCCGAAAGGTCGGCCCCGACTGTACACAAAGGAGGCTCCGTGTGACCGGTGCCGGCTTCTGAAGCCCTTGAGCTCGACGCCAGTGAAAAGATCGGATCTCCAGATATGAGAATTATCGGCTTTTATCCTGGATCTATCCCTTGATCGGTCACCCATGATGTCTGAGGCTGATGCAGCGGTGAGACAGATTCAAACCTGATTATTAGGTTTGCATAAATTTTTCAGACAATTTCAAATTCATTATTTGTGCACAGATTTTACCTTTGTCAACTTGCTCTAAAGTCGAAATCATCTAAATACTGCTAGACAGCGACTGGCAAAAAAAATTAGGAGTAAAGTTGCGCCTTCTTCTGGTCGATACCAATGTACGTCTCCGAGAGATTGTACGTACGGTGATGAGCGGAGAGGGCCACGAGGTTTCCCTTGCCTCCAACAAGCACGAGGCTATCCGAGAATTCAAGGATGTTCCTGCAGATCTGGTCATCTGCCTGATGGAACTCGGAGATGAGGATGGCGTGAGCGTGCTCCGGCAGATCCGGCGCCTGCCGCACGGAGCGCATGCGCGGTTCATCCTGGTCTCCAGCTTTCGCCATCGATACGATGCAGAGGTTCAGTCGGCGATGTCCGCTCTGGACGTTCACGACTTCCTCCAGTCTTCGTTTTCAGTCCTCGACCTCGTCGACATCATCCGACGGATTGAGGAGCAGGACATCGAACCGGCCAAGTTCGTGCCGCGCTCTGCTCTGGCTCTCGCTAATCGGGATTATAGCAGCCGCAACCTCATCATTCTTGCGGGTCTCTGGGCTTCTGAGGCTACCGGCATTATTCGTGCGAGCAATATCGTAAAAGACAGCTCGAATGTGCCGATTAGTGGATGGATTACCCTGGTGAAGGGAGGGCCGGTCTCTACCGGGGACTGGTCGTTCCTGCAAGATCTTCTCAGAGGCGGCGAGATGCGCTTCGAGCGGGGCCGCTTTCAGGGGGAGGGGGACCGATATGGTTTCGCCCGTCTCCTGTTTATGACCGCCTACGACGCGGAACAGGCCGACTTCGTCGAGCAGCTCCGCTATCAGACCCTCCTCTGTACCGAGTCGCTGTCGGCGATACTTACCCTCCCTGTTTCCGGAGTCACCCGAGAGCTGCTCCAGCAGTCCGATGGCTCCCAATTGCTCGGCGAGCTGCTCGCCAGGCTCGGCGGAGACCGGTCGCAGATCAGCCGCGAGCTCTACGCGCTGAGCAAGATGCAGCTCGTCACCTACCAGACCCCGGTGGTCCGCTCGGAGGCTCGTCCCCTCTCCCCGGCGGTGCCTCTCTCCCCGGCGGACTCTCTCTCCCCGGCGGCCCTCCTCAAACAGGACACGCCGCCCGAGCCCCCGGAGTGGCTCAGTCAGATCACTGACGATGAGACCGACGACGATGAGACCGATGACCTGGGCGGTGGATTGTCGTTCAAGGAGCCTGCCTCTTTGAGTCTTCAAGGTAAGGCCACGACAATCCTCAGAGGAACCACGAAGTCCTCAGAGCATAGTGAGCCCCAACGTACGGTTTCGCGTGCCCGCAGACGGGGCCGCGATGATGGTCGCGCTGGACGCCGATTGAGTCGCCGCCGCCGGCTCACGCGCAAGCTCCGGCAGCAGCCCAGGAAGGGCCCCTCCTCGTCTCTGTCTTCCTCGCCGCCCTCGCCGCCCTCCTCGCCGCCCTCCGCCTCGCCGCCCTCCTCGCCGCCCTCCT
Source organism: Myxococcota bacterium (assembly GCA_047621685.1). Lineage (GTDB taxonomy): Bacteria > Myxococcota_A > UBA796 > UBA796 > UBA796 > JAQXDW01. The sequence goes on from JBLHNG010000164.1 coordinate 6,297, forward strand.
CGCCGCCCTCCTCCCTGCTGCCCGCGCCGCCTTCCTCCTCGCCACCCGCTCGTGACAGGGCTCCCGCTCAATCGTCCGCGACCAGCCAGGAGCTGCTTAATCGCATCATCATCACTGATCTGATCCGGCTTCGCTATGCCGGCCCGTTTGCAGTCCTTGGGGTCTCCTCAGAAGACTCGATCGAGCGCATCAGCGACGTCGCTGAGCTTCTCGGGAAGCGCTACCGGAGGGTCGCCAACACCGCCGGCATCCCGCCAGAGATTCGCTACTCGGCTTCTGAGCTGGATGATCTGGTCCGCAGCGCGCTCCACCGGGCGATCGTTGTGAAGTCCCAAGACGACAACACGATGGGCTGGGAGGAGCTGCTCAGCACCGGGCGGGGGCTGCTCGACGATGGTGAATGGGCGCAGGCCGATCAGCACCTCTCGCATGCCCTCCGCCTCCAGCCAGAGAACCTTGAGGTCCTCGGCCCCCTGGGGTGGGCACGCTTCAACAACCCCGAGCACGATTCAGGCGAGCGCGAACGAACCGCGATGGAGATGCTCCTGAAAGCCGTCGAGCTCAATCCACAAGATCCCGAAGTCCGCTCCTACCTTCTCCAGATTGTTCAGGTGAGCGGGGACCTCAAGGCATCGATGCGGCAGGTCATGTTCGATCAGCACCTCCGTCCTGAGCACACCGCGATGCTGGCGCTCATCCAGAGCCTGATCCCTTCCGCGCTGGAGTAGGACACATCGGTGAGCCCTGCGCGGTTCCGCCAGCATGATCGGTTTGCCGAGGCCCTCCCAGCCGCTTCCTCTACTGCCCGGGAGGCCAGGACCTGGCCAGGGTCGTTGGGGCATTGCTGCGCGGGCGATGGTCACGATCCGCGGCTTCGATAGCCACTTCGATCTTCTGGTCGAAGTAGAGATTGGTCCGGTGGTCCATGTTCATCTCGATCACCGTGTCCCAGTCCTTGTAGGACCGATCGAGGTACGCGTGGCGGGCCTTCTCCGTGCCGATGGCCCTCAACTTGAGGTGGCCAAAGGCAACCCGCTCGAAGGGTTGCTCCCAGTCGCTTCGGGTCAGGTGGTAGTCGGGGTAGTCGTGTCGTGCGACATCCTGAGCGAGGAAGTACCCGCCATCGCCTGCAGCGCCACCCTCCACCCATTCAAGTGCGATGAAATCCAGGAAGGGCCAACGGCTGGTCCAATTCCGCTCGCCGTCGGTCCACATGCCAGGTGCGAGGGATGGGCTGTTTGTGTGTGCGACCTGAAGTCCCCACCCGGGGGTCTCGATCAGCTCCACACCGTACATTTCGAACAGGGGCCTCAGCGCGAGAATTCTGCCGAGATCGGCCTGCATGACATCAAAGTCGGCGTCGTTGTCATGGTTGATGAGGCCTCCGTTGCGCACGGCTCCAAGCAGCGTCCCACCCTCCATGGTGTAGCGAATGTCATGCATCTCCAGGATCCCGGCGGACACTTTCAAGAGGTCGTACAGCTTGTCGACATCTTCTGCGGTGAGCTTCTCTCGTTCCAGCCGCTCTCTGGGAGACGCTGCCTCGGGCTGCGGTTGTTCATCCGGTGTCTTCTCCATCATTCACCTCCTGTCTTCAGGTCAGCACGCCGAGCGTCTGCACAATGCGGTGAACCACGAAGCGTCACAGCTCACCCGCGAGGACTCGTTTCTTGATGCGCCCCAGGATCTCAGACGTGGAAATACCCTGTGTGTAGGGCACGAAATTCAGGATGTTCATCTCCTGTGGGACCGCGTACCAGCGGTTGATCGACGCCTCGTCGCTCATGTCCCCGCCCCTCACCACGACATCGATGTGGTGCTCCTCAATGAACTCCCGTGTGACCGGGCTGGGGCATGCCGGAAACACCCTGTCCACGAACTGGCAAGACTCGATGATGCGGACCCGCTCCTCCAGCGTCAGCACTGGCGTTCTCTTGTAGGACGCCACAAGCTCATCTGAGCACACTCCGACGTAGAGGACATCGCCAAACTGCCGACATTTCTTGAAGAGCTCTGCGTGTCCGTAATGAAAGAGATCGCCCACGATGTCTGTGTAGACAATGATCGACATGGTCTTCTCCGGCTAAGGCGTGAGGCTTCATTAAGCGGCGCTTGGGAGAGACGACGATAGAAAACGTAAAAAGCCAGCTTTACGCTGCCTCCCTGGTGGGGGCACCGGCAACATACCAACAATTGACTGCTTGATGAAGACGAGGAGCCTGAGAGTGGCCCCGCAGTCTGAGCCTGTCAGTCCTCCAGGGTGCCGGTGCAGACGCCATCGCAGGTGTTCACCAGCTCCCCGGTCGAGAAGAACAGGTGCAGCTGCTCCATCGCGGCAAGCTCCCGACGCGGCCCCTCGTGGGTGTCGGTGTCCTCACTCGGCGGGATGTTCTCAAACGGCTCACTCACCCCATAGTCCCACTCCACCAGCCCGGAGCCGGTGCTGCCGCTCTTCACCGTGTCGATGCCCCAGACCTCCCGGGCCGGCGCCTCGATGAACGATGCCCCAAGCCCGCGAGCCTGAAACTCCGCGCCCAGCGTGGTGACCTGGGCATCGCCGATGGCGACCTGGAGCAGCGCCTTCTTTGGTCCGTTGCCCGCGAGGGGGCTCTCCTGGTAAGTGCGCAGGTAGCCGGCGGACTCTCCGGAGTCCCAGAGGGTCTGCATGTACCCCATCCACAGCGCGACATTGAGGGGGTTGGGGTACATTGTCTGGAAGATCTGGAAGAACGCTGAGAAGTCCTCGGAGCGGAACAGCAGCAGGCTGTAGGGGGCGCCGCCGACCCCGAAGGTGGCCCGCTCGACATCGCTCGATATCGCCGCATAGGCCCCGCCGAGGATGCCGCCCTGGGAGTTGCCGTAGTAGTAGCGGCCTTCCTCGCTGACCACTGTGCGGGACTCACCGGACTTCGGATCGGTGACCTGCATGAGGTCGTCTTCGGCCAGCGCCCCACCGATGAGGCGCATGGTGGCGAGGAACTCAGCGAAGCCCTGGTGGCTGCGCTCGGGGATCATGGCGAACTTGTCGATCTCGTTGACCAGCATCAGCTTGATGCTGTCCTCGTCGTCGTCGCTCATGCCGGTCCAGTCCACCGAGATGAGCACATAGCCATACTCATTGGCGAGCTGTGGCAGGTAGCTGTGCCCGCCCCAGGTCACCTCCTCGTGGCTGCCGAGCAGGCCGTGGCCATACTGGATCACCGCGCCGGGGGTGCCCTCGGCGATGAGGCGCTCGGGCACGACGACGATGAACGGGACGGTGGTGGTGCCGTTGTAGTAGGGCATGCCGTCGTCGCCGCGGGTCAGCAGGCTGCCCCGGTAGTCCTCCTCGGCGTACAGCGGCACGGTGACCTCACCGAAGATGCGCCGGCCGACGTACTCGGTCGGGTTCTCCTCGACCTCGGTGATGGTGTAGGTCATCTCGCCCGCGTCGATGCGGTCGTAGAGATCATCGCGGATCCAGACGGCCCGACCGGTGATGCCGTCCTTGGAGCCGGTGACGAAGTCCCAGGCGAGGATGAGGTCGTCCCGCGAGACGCCTGCGGTCTCCAGGGGAGGGAACACCGAGGCGTCCATGTACGCCCGGCGGGACTCCGCGACCTCATCGTCGGTGGCGGTGCCGTCGCGCAGCGCCTTGAAGGCGTCGGAGGGATCGATGGGGCTGCCGGCGGTGTCGGTCAGGCCACGGATCGCGACGAGGTAGCGGGTGCCGTAGTCGAGCGGGGCTGTGGGGTAGAGCATGAGCATGCGCCGGGTGTCGTCGTCGTGGGACATGTCCAGCTCGACGAAGTGGGGGATGCGCTCCCCGGTGTCCGCATCGATGAGCAGGGTCGGACTGGCATCGAGGATCGAGGCGCCGATGTCGGCGTGGCTCGCCACTCCGGTCAGGCTCATCTCCGGGAAGTGCGCCATGATCGGACCCGCGACCGTCCAGCCGTCCCGCTCGTTCCAGGTCCAGGGGTCTGGCTGCTGATCGTTGGCGTTGATCGGCATGGTGGTCGGCCCGAGGTTGACCCGCCAGCCGGTCGCAGTGGTGGCGTCTTGTGCCATGTAGAACGTCGAAGGAAACGGCAGCCCACACAGCGTCGGCGCGATCGGATCGCAGTCGTAGTCGGGGGCATCATCGACGGCGGTGCTGGTGTCGTCGGACTTGTCGCCGTTGCAGGCGAGCAGGCTGAGCACGAGGATCATCGTTCCTCCGGGGGATAGGTGGCATTATCCGATGGAGGCTGCCTGTGCCGATCACCCTGATCACCATACCGATCAGTCACTACTGCGAGAAAGCCCGATGGGGGCTGGATCGTGCCGAGCTGGTGTGGCGTGAGCGCGCTCACCTCCAGGTCTTCCACTACCTCCCGGCGATGTGGGCAGCGCGGAGCTGGACGGTGCCGGTGCTGTGCCACGACGACGGGGTGCTGTGTGAGTCCGCCGACATCCTCCAGTGGATCGACGGGCAGCTTCCGGCGGATCGTCGGCTGTACCCTCAGCCCTGGGCCGACGAGATCGCAGCGCTGGAGGAGACGCTGGGCGATGGACTCGGGGAAGACGGGCGGCTGTGGATGTACCACCACCTCCTGCCCCACCCTCAGCTGGCGTTTCGCTACGGACTCACCGGCACCCCTGGCTGGCAGAAGGCGAGCGTCACCCTGACCTACCCCCTTGTCGCCGGGTTCATCCAGCGTCGGTTCGCGATCACCGCGCAGTCCGCTGCAGCGTCGCTGGTCCGGGTCGAGCAGACCTTCGCCGATGTTGCTCACCGCCTCTCCGATGGCCGACGCTTCCTCATCGGCGATCGGTTCACCGCCGCAGACCTCACCTTCGCCGCCCTCTGCGCTCCGGTCCTCCTGCCGGCGGAGTACGGGGTTCCCCTGCCGCGTCCCGATGAGCTGCCCGGAGAGGCGGGCGCAGTGGTGGAGCGGCTTCGGAAGCATCCAGCGGGACGGTTTGCGCTTCGGATGTTTACCGAGGAGCGGAGGAAAGGGTGATACCCGAGGCCATGCGCCTCCGCCCCGGTCCGCTGCTGATGATCCTCGCCGCGCTCTGCTTCTCGCTGATGCTGGGGTGCGTGAAGATGGCCCGCGCGGAGATGCCAGCGCTGGAGATCATCCTGTGGCGTGGGGCCATCGCTGCTCCGCTGACTGTGCTGATCGCGCTTCCCGGGCGGCACTTCACGATCAAGCGTCCTCGGATCATGGCACTGCGGGTGGCCTGCGGGATGGGCGCGATGCTGTGCTACTACACCGCCACCCGCGGCATGGCCCTGGCGGACCTCACCCTCATCACCCGCCTCCAGCCGGTGCTCATCGCCATCGGCGCGCCGATGGTCATGGGGGTGGGTGAGCGCATGGAGCGGGGGGCGTGGGGGCTGCTGGCGGTGGGCGTCGTCGGCTGCGCGGTGCTGCTCGGGCCGCACCTGTCTGGCGGCGGGTGGGGGCTGTGGGCGCTCGGGGCGCTGCTGTTTGGGGCTGCTGCGCACATCGCCCTGAGGATGCTGGGCAAGACTGAGGACTCCCGGGCGATCGTTGTGTGGACTCAGCTGGGCGTCCTGGTGCTGTCGTTCACGATGCTGATCGCCACCACCGGGGAGCTGCCGGGGATCCCACCGGTGGGGCTGTGGGGCTGGCTGCTCGGGGTGGGGTGCTTCGCGACCTGCGGACAGCTCCTGCTGACGAAGGCCTATGCGCTGGATCGGGCCGGGGTGGTCGCTGCGGCGTCGAACATCTCCCCGCTGTGGGCGGTGATCATCGACCTTGCCCTGTTCGCCACCTGGCCGACCACCACCGCGCTGCTTGGCGGCGCGCTCATCCTCACGGCCTCGC
>JBLHNG010000165.1:0-12028 GCA_047621685.1 Myxococcota bacterium
CTGGTCGACAGCAAGGGCGGGGTGATCGACACCGTCCTGTACGACGAGAAAAACAGCAACCTCCTCGAAGACGACCTCGGCAACACCGACGGCCCGTTCGCCCCAGATCCCTCCGCCGGCTGGAGCATCGCTCGGATCGAGGACTGTCAGGAGATCGCCGACGACGGCAGCGACTTCTACGCCGAGGAGATCCCCACCCCCAACGCGAAGAACACCGGCCTCCCCGAGCCCATCGACTGCTCCCTGGCTGACGGTGCGGATGTGGTCATCAACGAGTTCCTCGCGGACCCCTCCGGCTCTGACAGCGACGACACCCACTGGGTCGAGCTGCTCAACATCGGCACCGCAGACGCTGACCTCAGCGACTGGATGCTGCTCGGCGGCACCAGCCCCGGCGGCGACCTCGGCGGCGCCTTCCCCAAGGGCACCATCATCCCGGCTGGCGAGTACCTCATCATCGGCGGCAAGCTGGTGGCAGACACCATCGGCGACGAGCCCGACGTGATCCTGTCGTTCTCGCTTGGCAACGCCAGCAACGCCGACGGCCTCGTGCTCGTGGACTGCAACGAGATCGCCTACGACATCGCCATCTACGGCAGCAGCATCAACAAGGACGACATCGAGTGGCCCACCTGCGACGGGGGAGACCTCGCCACGAAGTCCGACCTGCCCGGCAAGCCCGGCAGCGGCGAGACCATGGGGCGGCTTCCAGACGGCATCGACACTGACGACTGCGCGGCAGACTTCGCGGTGATGGCATTCCCGACGCCCTGGAGTGCCAACAACATCGCCGGGGACTGCGACGGCTCCGACGTCATCAAGATCAACGAGCTGCTGCCCAACCCCGACAGCGAGGACACCTCCGCCGATGATGGCCGGGAGTGGATCGAGCTGTTCAACAGCGGCAGCGCCGTGGTCGATCTCACCGGCTGGAGCCTGAGCTGGGGCACCAGCAGCTTCTCCGACACCTACGCAATCCCCGCCGGGACCACCATCGAGGCTGGCGACTACATGCTCATCGGCGGGATCTACGTCGAGGGCGTGGACCTCGTGCTGGACAAGTCCGACGACTTCGCGATGGGTGCTTCCTCCTCCAACGCCGACGCCGTGCAGCTGATGCACTGCGGCCCCGGTGTCGCCGACACCGTCGTCTATGGCAACGAAAACGAGGACGGCTGGATCGACGACACCGGCAGCAAGGCCACCAGCTTCGCGCCCAAGGCTTCCGCTGGCGAGAGCCTGGCGCGCCGAAGCAACGGCATGGACACCGACGACAGCAGCTTCGACTTCGTCTCGACCTCCGCGATGACCCCCGGCGAGGCCAACCCGGAGATCTCCTGTGAGGCTGGCGGCTTCATGGTGAAGATCAACGAGTTCTCCCCCGATCCATCCGACGGCACCGGTCATGAGTGGGTCGAGCTGTACAACACCGGGGATGTGGCGATCTCGCTGGATGACTGGTCCATTGAGGGCGGCACCTCATCCTGGGGCGAGAAGTACACCTTCCCTCCAGGCAGCAGCATCGAGCCCGGCGCATTCATCGTCATTGGCGACGAGGGGGTTCCTGCGGAGGGACGGGACTACACCGCCGAGAAGGACCTCAGCCTCGGCAACGCCTCCACCGGGCTCGACGGCATCCGCCTGGTGGACTGCCCTGGAGACATTCAGGACACCATCCTCTACGGCAAGGAAGACGCCGTGGCGGAGATCGGCGACACCGGCTCGGAGGACTACTGGGAGATCGACGACCTCGGCGCCCAGACCTTCGCGCTCTTCCCCACCGACGACGACCTGACCATCGGCCGGTTTCCCGACGGCGAGGACTCTGACGACAACAGCGTGGACTTCTGCAAGGACATGTCCCCCACCCCCGGCGGCGCCAACGCCGACTGCACCAGCGGCAGCACCGGCGGCGGCACCACCACAGGCCCCACCAAGGGATGCAGCAAGACCTCTGATGGCGATCCGGGCAAGTGCTCGACCGGCACGGGACTGGCGGGTCCGCTGTGGCTGATCGGAGCGATTGTGGCCCTCCGTCGGCGTCGTCGGGAGTAGCGCCAGGTCCGCTCTTCTACGGTTATCCACAGGGTCATCAGCAGCCCTGCGAAGAGACTGTGGATAACCTCACGATTTTTCCTGGAATTTCGAGATCCGCCTCCGGTCAGGTCTTGTCCGTTTGATACGAAAACCGTATTACAAGCAAAACAAATCGGAAACCCACAGGATGAGCTTCCGATCTGTGGATAAGTCCACCCGAGCAGTGGATAACGTCTGCGACGGATCAGCCGCCCTGGTCGCCTTCACCGGCAACATCGGGCTCTCCGGCTGGGGCACTTCCATTGGGTGATTTCGGAGCGGCTCCCCCTTCGGGCGGGAGGGCATCGTCGAACTCACGCGCGGTGGCGTTCAGCTCCAGGTCCGCGCGATCCTGGTTGGGGATGAGCTGCCCAGCCTCCTCCAGCACCGCGATCCGCTCGCCCTTGGTCGGGCCTCCACTGCCGTCTGCGTCCACCACCAGCTCCAGCACCATCGCTTCCTCACTTGAAGGCACCACGATGGAGAATGCACCAGGAGCGGAGAGGGTGACTGTGGTGTAGTGGATGCCGTCGGGTTTCTGGTCCGGGGAGATGAACGGCATCGCACGAAGCACCAGCTTCTCAGTGCAGCCATCGCAGACCACGGTCCCCGAGAAGGTCACATGCTTGTCGGCCTTGACCTGCTCCTGGCTCTGCAGGCCTGCGGGATCGACCAGATCATCGCCCTGGGCCTGGATGAGGATGGTCCCGCTGATCGGCTCGCCGCCTTCGGGGATTGTCGGGACGGTGCTCCCCGATGGGGTTGGGGCTCCATCGGCGTTGGCGTTGGCTCCGCCGCCCTCACCGCCAGGGCCACCATTGCCGCCCTCACCGCCGGGGCCGCCCTCACCGCCGGGGCCGCCCTCACCGCCGGGGCCGCCCTCACCGCCCTCACCGCCGGGGCCGTTGTTGTTGCCGCCCTCACCGCCGGGGCCGTTGTTGTTGCCGCCCTCAGGGGGGGGGCCGCTGGGGCCATTTCCATCACCGCCAGGGCCGCCAGGGCCGTTAGGGCCGTTAGGACCACCGGCGCCGTCCGGGCCACCGTTGGTTGGCTGATTGCCACCCTGAGGGCCAGCTTCCGGCGGGGTCGGACAGCCAGCCAGCATCGCAATGAAGGGGAGGAGGCAGGAAAGCCGCATCGTCATTCTCCTGTTTGAATCGGATTCAACCACGACGACAGTCCGCGATAAAACCCACCCGCGCAGCCCATGAGCCGGATCCGATGATCAAAGTCAGGCTACAAAGCGGGGTTTGTAGAGCCTTTTTGTCAAATGTCTGCCTGAATGCTTCGAGGTGTCATCGGTGCCGACAGGTGGTCAGTGCTGCCTCGCAGCAGCGGCGCGACTAAGCCGATCATTGATCGCCCGTCCCAGCCCTCCTGCTCCAGACAGCTCCGCAATGAGGATGTCCACACCGAGTCCATCCAGCCGACGCAGCTCGGCGTACAGCCGGTGGGCATGGTCTACCGGATCGCCTGCTGGCAGGATCGCCACGGTGCGTCCTTCGTCGCGGAGTCGGGCGGCATCGACCTCAGGGTGTGTGCTGAGCAGGAGCGCGGTCCGCGGCGCGTAGTGGGCCGCCAGGGTGCCCGGAGCACGGGTATTCGATGAGGTGAGGGGACCGGTGATGGCCTCGATCGCCTCGACCGGGATCCCGCCCGGACGCAGCAGTGCCGGAGGGCCGGACAGGTCGATGATCGTGCTCTCCACCCCAACCGAGCATGGCCCGCCGTCGAGCACCGGCACTACACCATCGAACTCAGAGACCACATGCGCCGCGGTGGTCGGGCTGACCCGTCCAAACCGGTTCGCAGAGGGTGCTGCGACACCACCACCGAACGCCGAGAGCAGGGCAGCGGCGATGGGGTGGCAGGGGATGCGGATCCCCACCGTCTCCAGCCCCCCGGTGACCTCATCGGGCACTGCGGGCTTGCGGGGGAGGACGATGGTCAGCGGACCGGGCCAGAACGCTGTGGCAAGTGCACGCCCCACCTCGCTCATCACCGCCCAGTCCCCAACCTGCTCGACTTCAGCGAGGTGGACGATGAGCGGATGGTCCGCCGGACGCCCCTTGCGCGCAAAGATCTGGCGCACGGCCAGGGGGTTGGAAGCGTCCGCGCCGAGGCCGTAGACCGTCTCGGTGGGGAAGGCGACCAGCCCACCGGACCGCAGGATCGCGACCGCGTCTGCCAGTGAGGTGCTCATCCTATCGGCATAACCGGCCCTCACCGCCTCACAAACGCGGTATCCTCGCACCCTGACGATTGGAGGATACACATGCATCGGCTTCTATGGCTGACTCTCGCGCTGCCTGTCGGCTGTGGCGACAAGGACACTGGCAACAACAGCAGCGACGCCGATGGCGACGGCTACGTCCTCGGTGAGGACTGCGACGACACCGACTCCTCCATCAACCCTGGCGCGACCGAGACCTGGTACGACGGCACCGATCAGGACTGCCTGGGCGACGATGACTACGACGCAGACGCCGACGGCGAGCGAGACGCTTCCGGCGGCGGCATCGACTGCGACGACAACGACGCGACGGTCTACCCCGGTGCTGTCGAGACCTGGTACGACGGCATCGATGCTGACTGTGCCGAGGACAACGACTACGACGCAGACGCCGACGGAGACGACTCCGCGGAGCATGGCGGGACGGACTGCGACGAGGGTCGGGATGACGTCTACGGCGGCGCTACCGAGACCTGGTACGACGGCATCGACGCCGACTGTGCCGGGGACAACGACTTCGACGCAGACGCCGATGGATACGAGGCCGATACCGAAGGTGGCGACGACTGCGACGATGACAACACGGCGGTCTACCCCGGTGCTGTCGAGACCTGGTACGACGGCACCGACGGCGACTGTGCGGAGGACAGCGACTACGACGCAGACGCCGATGGATACGAGGCCGATGGCTACGGCGGGCAGGACTGCGACGACAGCTCCGACATGGTCTGGCCCGGCGCGGACGAGATGATCGACGGCGCGGACAACGACTGCGACGGCACCGGCGATGACTTCAGTGTCGATGACGACTACGGCGCGGTGTCCGTCCAGGGCACCGACACCGCTGGCGGGGCCGGCGCGGCGCTGTCCATCGGCGACATCGACGGAGATGGGCTGCCCGACGCAGCCATCCTCCAGACCTCAGACCTCTACTACAGCGACTCCGGCGGCGGCGCGGTCCACCTCCTGCTCAACGCCGATCTCCAGGCCTCCACCTCCGTCACCTCCGCCACCTACCAGATCGTCGCTGACAGCACTTCCGGCGGACTCGACGGGGTGTGGTTCACCTCCGACATCGACAGCGACGGTGTCGCGGAGCTGCTGGTGACCTCCACCGACAGCCGCCTGGGACCGGCAGTCATTGGTCGGGCCGGGCTGTTCGCCAGCTCCGAGCTGAGCAGCGCCGTCCCGGAGCTGAGCGATGCTGGGCGGGTGCTGGAGGGTGAGGGCGGAGACTTCGGCTCTGCGGCGGCGAGCTGGCCGGACATGGACGGCGACGGACTCGACGAGCTGGTGATCACCGCACCGGGCCAGGGCGGCAGCGGCGCGGTCTACCTCTGGTGGTCCGACGACCTCACCAGCACTGGCACCACAGCCGCCGAAGACGCGGTGGCCCTCAGCGGAGCCGCACTCGACGACGAGCTGGGCGCAGACGTCGTCGGCATGGTCGACTTCAACGGTGACGGCTACGGCGAGCTGGTCATCGGCGCACCGGGTGTGGACGATGAGACCGGCGCGATCTACCTGATCCAGGGCAACTCCAGCCAGGTGTCCGGTCTGATCACCGGTCGGGCGTGGATGACCCTCACCGGAGACGCCACGGGGGACCGGGCTGGAGACACCCTGGCGATCGGCGACGTCGACGGCGACGGCGAAGACGACCTCATCATCGCGGCGACCTCCGAGGACACCCGGGCGGGTCGGGTTCATGTGGTGCTCGGTGCAGACTTCTCCGCTGGGAGCAGCGACCTCGCCACCATGGAACATGTCAGCTACGGCGGCGCCTCGATCAACGGCTATGCCGGCAGCGCCCTGGCCAGCGGCGGCGATCTCAACGGCGACGGCAAGGACGACATCCTCATCGGCGGGCCAGGCAGCAGCAACAGCACCACGGATGCTGGCGAGGCATGGGCGGTCCTCTCCGGGGAGAGCGGCAACCGCGCCCTGGTCAATGCCGCCTCCAGCTTCTACGGCTCCGCGAACGAACAGGTCGGCTCCGCGGTCGGCATGGCCGACATCAACAGTGACGGCATGGTCGACCTGCTCATCGGCGTCCCGGGCGAGTCCACCCTGCTGTCTGGAGAGGGAGCAGTCTACATCGGCATCAGCGGCTACTGAAGCCGTGAATTGGTTTCGGTTTGTGAAATGGATCCTGGTCGCTGTCGCAGGGTGTCGGGTCGCTGAGGAGCAATCCCCGAAGATGGGGCGGTCATCCTCTGTCAGCGCCGCCTGATCGGCACGATCGCCCGTCTCGAAAGCGGCCTCCGACCGTCTGAGGCGTTTCCATCGGGGAAAAAGACCCGTCCTTTAACAGGACACTTTCTGTCCGCAGCAGCGGTTGTATGATCAGATCATCTGGCGTACATTGATCGGGTAAATGAAAACTCACCGGTGACCAGATTCGCCGGTTTTACCCCGGAGAACGTCATGACTGTCAACAAGGTCATCCTCATCGGCAACCTGGGCCAGGACCCGGAGCTGAGGAACACTAAAAGCGGTACTGCGGTGGTCAACCTTCGCATTGCCACCAACGAGCGCCGGCGCAACTCAGACGGTGAGTGGGACAACCACACCGAATGGCACAGCGTCGTCGCATTCGGCAAGACTGCCGAGAACATCAACCGTTTCATGAAGAAGGGGCGCCAGCTCTACATCGAGGGACGCCTCCAGACCCGCAAGTGGGGAGAGCCCGGCAGCGAGAAGTACTCCACTGAAGTGGTCGCGGACAACGTGCGCTTCCTGAGCAACCGTGGCGACGGTGAAGGTGGCGGCGAGCGCAGCGGCGGCGGTGGTGGTGGCAACTACGGCGGCGGCGGTGGTGGCGGCTATGGTGGCGGCGGCAGCGGCGGCAGCGGTGGCAGCGGTGCCAGCGGTGGCAGCGGTCGCAGCGGCGGTGGTGGAAGCTACGGCGGCGGTGGCGGTGGTGGCGGCGGAAGCTATGGCGGCGGTGGCAGCGGCTCCGGAACCTCCGGAACCTCCGGAACCCCCAAGCCCTCTGGCGGCAGCGACTTCCAGGACGACGACATCCCGTTCTAGGCTGCGACCCGTTCTAAACAGCAACCATCCGGCACCTCGAAACACTTCGGGGTGCCAGATCACAACAGGGCACCACATGGTGCCCTGTTCGTCCTTCTGGAGACCCCTCACGTGGGGGCTCGTCAGTCGTCGTCTTCCTCGTCCCCGTCCCCAGTGACGTACTCCTCCAGCCCGGAGTCCCGAATCAGGACGCCTGGGAGGAACTTGATCGGCAGCGCGCCGTGGTTGATCGGCTTGAACCGACGCGGCCAGGTGGTCTCCTCGTCATAGACCGCGTCCCTGAGGTCCGCCCCACCCAGCTCAGCGCTGCGAAGGTTGGCGCCCATGAACTTCGTCCACTGCAGATCCGCTCCGGAGAGGTTGGCGCGGCGGAGGTTGGCCTCGGTGAGGTTCGCCCCCATCATCAGCGCCCCCTGGAGGTTGGCCCCGCGAAGGTTGGCGCCCTTGAGGACGGCCCCTCTCAAGTCTGCCCCGGACAAATCCGCCCCGGCGAGGTTGGCCTCGGTGAGATCCGCCTCCGCCAGGACCGCCTGTCGCAGGGAGGCATCGCTGAAGTCCGCCTCCTTGAGGTTGGCGTACTTCAGGTAGGCGTAGTCCATCTTCTGGTCAGAAAGATCCTCCTCTTCGAGGTTCTTTCCTTCCGGTTTACTGGCAGACACCGTTGTGCCCACCTTCTCACTCTTCTTCGCCATGGCCGCTCCGCGATGCTCAGGAAGCAAGCATATCGGATCTTCTCAGCGGTGTATGCTGAGTCGGTAGCCCGGGAGGACCACATGACGGCCACTCTGCTCATCAGCGCCCTGCTCTCCGGCACAGCCAGCGCCGGCTCGACATGGCTGACCAACGACAGCTTCAGCGGGGAGGGCAACATCTTCATCCAGGATGGATTTGTTACCCACGAGTGCTGGGCGTCGGTGTTCTCAACCAGCGCGCTGGCCGATGAGGGTGCGCTGACGCTGAAGTCCGTGCGGACCCTGGTCGGCGGCTCCAGCGATGCCAACTCCTTCATCGTGCAGTTCTACGCGATGGTCGGCTCCGACATGAACAGCGCCGCGCTGCTCGGTGAGGAGGGAGTGTCGATGTCTGGCACCACCGACTACTACAACGACCTGTCCATCGCGGAGCTGAAGCTGGGGCTGCCGACGGTGAACTCCGGCGACATCGCGGTGGCGATGTGCCTCGACGAGTCCAGCTCCACCACCCCCTCCATCGCCAACACCGACAGCTTCATCGACGCAGGAAAAAACTGGATCTACGTCTACAGCGGCAATGTCTGGATGCGCTCGACGGAGCTTGGGGTTCAGGGCGACTGGGTGATGCGGCTGTGCGTAGAGGCCGCGCACATCTCTGGAAGCTGCGACGATGAGTCCGACACCGTCGATGGTGGGGACGGCGGGGACGGCGGAGACGGCGGGGATGGTGGGGGCGATGACACCGGATCCGATGCGATCAGCCTCCTCCAGGTCACTCCCAGCAGCGCGGCAGAAGGCGAGGCGGTGGATGTGGTGCTCATCGGCTCGGGCTTTGTCGACGGCGCTGAGGCACGGATCGGCGGAATCAGCCTCACCGGTACGGAGGTGGTCAACAGCGAGACCATCACCGGGCGCACCCCCACCTCCCTGCCCTCCGGCGAGCACGACGTCGAGGTCGTCCTGCCCGACGGGGACAACGACTACATCGCCGGGGGCTTCTCGGTGGGCGGCGGCTGCGGCTGTGCGGCCACATCACGTCCGCTGGGCTCCGCCTGGATGCTGCTGCTCGGCACACTGCTCTGGATGAGGCGCCAGGACTGACCCGTGTATACGCTCCTACTCCTCCTCCAGCTGCTCTCGCCAGCGTTCACCGAGCCGGCGAGTCCGGCAGCCATCGCCACGCTCCGCCAGGAGACGCTGCCAGACCTCAAGCGGCGCACCACCGCGGCGAAGGAGCGCATCAAGTCTGCGGAGCTGTTCTTCGCCAGCAAGGCTCCGCTGGACTCGGCCTGGCCGGAGCTGGTCGGTGCCCCGCTCAATGAGCCTGGCTATCTCTATGGTCGGCTCCAGGTGCTCTCCAACCGGGACGAAGCCCGCGCCCTGGAGCGCATCGCCCCGGCCCCTGAGGGCCTGCCGAAGTCCCAGATCACTCAGCGGACCCGGGCGCTGAGCGGAGCAATCGAGGCCGAGGTGCGCGCCGATGCCCTGGAGCGGCAGCTCCTCGCCGCCCTGGTCGCCGGGCTCAAGCGGGCGCCAGAGCTTCAAGCGGCCTCCATTGAGCCGATCATCGCGCAGTGGCGCACCCTCCAGCGTGCCGCCCAGGGCCTCGATCCAGCGGACCCGGTCAGTGCGGAGACCATCAAGCAGGCCGCGGAGGCCGGCGAGCTGGAGGTGATCCTCAGCCGCTACCGACTGGCCGCAGTGCTGGTGATGACCGTGCCCGGCGACCTCAGTCTCGCCCGGCTGGTTCGTGCGGACCTCACCCGGATGGAGGGGCGCAGTGACCTGGAGCGGCAGGCCGCGCTGGATCGCATTCGTCGGGCGCTGCCCCTGGTCTCCGAGGGGCTCGCCGCAGAGGCGCAGGCACTCATCGACGCCGCAGAGCAGGAGGCCATCATCGCCCGGCTGACGGCGCTGGCGTCCGAAGAGACCGCCGTCCTGGCTCAGGCCGAAGACCCTGCACTCCCAGACGGATCGCCCGGCGAACTCGAAGAGACCGCCGAGGCTGCCCAGGCCGCCCTCACCAATGCCCGCGCGGAGTCCGAGGCGATCCTGGTGTCCGCCCCGACCTCTGAGCTGGAGCGGCTGCGAAAGGCGGAGGTCGAGCAGCAGGTCCGCATCCTGGAGATCCGCGCACAGATCGCCCGCGACCACCTCACCCAGGCCACCGAGACCGAAGAGAACCGCTCCGTCATCGAAGGCTCCGCCCAGATCCAGGCACAGGTCAACGACGCCCAGCGAAAGGCCGAGGAGGCCCGACAGCGTGCCGAGGCCGCCGGGAAGGAGGAGCTTCAGACTCTGATCGCCGACCTCCAGGCACTCTCCGCCCGAATGGCTGAGGCCGAAGACCTCCGACACACCCAGGTCAGCGACGCCATCGGTCACCTCCAGGTGGATCAGCGCACCCGAAGCGAGGCGACCGCCCTGGCGATGAACGCACCGCCCGCGCTGCGCACCGGTGAGCTGAAGCAGGAGTACATCGCCCAGCTGAAGTGGATCGAGCAGCTCCGACGGCGCCTGGAGGAGCGACGCAGCAGCGCCCGAAGCCTCGCGGAGAAGAACGCCACGGTGCAGGCTAACGAGATCCCGCCCCCCGAGGAGGTCTCCGCCGCCGCAGGCAACGATCGCGATCTCACCCGGGACGCCCAGAGCGCCGTCGAGGCCGTCCAGGGCGCAATGGACGAGCGTCTCAAGCAAGCCAGCCGAGAGACCGACGCCGTCGTCCGGATGCTGCGCACCGCCCGGACCGACCTCCGCAGCATCAGCGGGGAGCTATCCCGGGTCGATCAGATCGCTGCGGAGCGAGAGGCCGGAATGGAGCCGCTGCTCCTCGCCGCCGCGGAGCTGACCGACGTCCCTCCGCTGCTCACCGAGAAGTACCGGACCCTGCGAGAGCTTCAGACCTGGAGCCTCTCGAACATCTCCCGGCAGATCCTCGTCTTCCTCATCCAGTCCTTCAACATCATCCTGATTCTGCTGGGCTGGCACCTGCTGCGAAACCAGGGAGCAGACTGGCTGGAGCGCATCCTTCGGATCTCCCAGCAGATCATCCCCCGGAGCGCCCGCCAGCAGCGCTTCGATCTGTGGGTGGACCTCGATCTCAACGGGCTGACCGCTCGGCTGACCCCGACGATTCGCCCCGCCGCTGACGCCCTCGCCGCCGCCCTGGTCCACGCCTCCATCTCCGTGGTCTCACCGTTCCTCGGCATCTTCACCCTGCTGTGGCTGATCCGGACCACGCTGGTGCTCACCCCGAGGCTGGTGAGCCTGCTGGTGGTCGACAAGACCAACACCAAAATGGAGAGCCGGCAATTCGCCCTGCTCCAGACCTCCCCAGACATGCTCCAGCGCATCACCCGGAGCGCGAGAGTGCTGGTGTGGTGGTGGCTGCTGCTGACCGCACTGCACTACCTCGCCTACGCGGTTCTCCGCGCCGACATGATCGACGCGATCCTCTCCTCGCTGACCCTGCTGGTGGTCATCGCGCTCACGCTTCGGGAGCTGCTGCGCTGGGGACCGGTCATCCGGGCACATGTCGTGAGCCTGAACACCACCGGCTGGCTGACCGAGTGGATGACCGCGTCCTCCAGCAGCAGCATCCTCACCGTCGCCCGGGCGCTGACCGGGGTGCTCTACTCCGTCGCCCACCTCGCCACCCAGCTGACCGCAATGCTGGTCGAGGGGCGCGGGGGCATGAGCTGGATCGGCTCTCTCATCGCACAGCACTCCCTCAAGCAGCTCAACGAGGACTGCCCGCCGATCACCGATCAGGAGCGCGAGGTCATCCGGGCTGCGCACCGGGGCATCTTCCTGCACGACGACCTCGTCACCAGCATCGCCGAGGAGCACGCCCGCTGGCTCACCGAGAAGCGCGGCGGCATGCTCGCAGTGATCGGCGCGTCGGGCTCTGGAAAGAGCATGGTGATGCAGCGCACGATGGCTCGGCTCTCTGAGGGTGGCATGCCCGCCGCCTCACTCCGGCCCCGCTGCC